>JBGUIY010000266.1:0-16592 GCA_045113475.1 Christensenellales bacterium
CCAGGGCTGCTTCGGCGTCCGCGCACTGCTGTTCCAGTTCAAGCTGATGATCCTGCATCGTGTCCAGCAGGTCCTGCAGCTGATCCCGCTCTGCGGCGAGAGCCGCGGCCTGCTCCAGCGCTTCGGCGAGATCCGCTTCAGCGTTCGCCCTGCGCTCATCCAGTTCCGTCTGGGCGGTCTGCAGCGCGGTGACGCGCTCATTCAGGCGCTCGATCTCCAGCGCCGTTTCATTGCCGTCCGGCTTCGGCGTTTCGGCCGCAGCCTCATTTGCCTGCCCGTCCTCCGGAGCAGGGCCGGCGCTCCCACGCGCTTCCAGCTCGCTCTTCAGTTGATCCCGTTCCCGGGTGAGCGCCTCCGCCTGGGCTTCGGCCTGGGACAGCTGGCCGGCGGTTTCATCAAGCTGGCCGCGGAGATCGACTTCCGTCTGCTTCAGCGCTTCCAGTTCGGCCGTCAGGGCAGTGTTCTTTTCAGTCGCTTCATTGGCCTGACGCGCGTAATTCTTCGACTTCTGCTCGGCGCTCGCCTTTCCCTCTTCCAGGCTCGCGATCCGGTTGTTCAGGTTCCTGATCCCGTTATCTTTCTCGACGATCTCGTCGCGGAGGGCATCCATCTGCTTGTTCTGCGCGTCAACCTGCGCAAACAGCTCGTTCGCCTCCTTCAGCAGGTCCTGATAGGCGGCGTCGGGATCCTTCACCTGCGACGCGGATTCGATGCGGAGCAGCGCGTTTTCCCGGGTGAGCGCCTGAAGCTGGCGCTGATCCTTGGTCAGCTGCTCTTTCAGCGTTTCCACATTGGCGCGCTGCTTTTCCAGTTCGGTGCGTGCCTTGAACAACTGCGTCTCCAGATCGTCCGGGTCGCTCAAATCCGGGGTCAGCGCTTCGACCTGGGCCTGCAGGGAGGCCACGTCAGCGGAAAGCTGCTGCTCCCTCTGCTGCGCGGCGTCAAGCAGCGCCTGCGTTTCCGTGAGCGCTGCCTCCAGCTCGTCGCCCCGCGTCTTCGCCGCTTTCAGCTGCCCGATCATATCCTTGCCGCCATCGATATCGGCCATCTCCTGCGAAAGCCTCGCGTTCCTGCCCCGCAGGATGCCGGCTTCGTCATTGAGCTGGTTGATGCGCACGAGCGCAAAAGCCAGCACGGCGGCCAGCAGCACCACGACGGCAAGCATCACCCAGGGCAGCCACTTGTTTTTACTCACGGGAATCCTCCACAAAAGGCAATACCGGAACGCGCGGCATCAGTCGCGTGTTCCGGCACTGCGTTCAACAAAATCGCACGGTCGAATTACTTTTTACGTTCCCTGCGCAGGTAGCTCGGCACGCCAAGATCGTCCTTCTCATTCGCGGCAGGCTGCACCTTCGGCTGCTCCATCTGGGGGGCCGGGGCGTTGTACTGCTGCTGATAGGGCTGGTACGGCGGGTTATAGGCCGGCGCAGCAGGCGCGCTGTACGGCGACTGGTAGGTGGGCACGGCGCCGCTGGGCATCTGCACGGCGGGACGGGCCGCAGAGTACTGTACCGGCTCGCTGTCGTAGGAGGCGGGAGCGGGAGCGTCGAAGGACGCGGGTTCCGCGGCGGGCGTCTCCACACGGGTGCGGTTCTCGTAGGGATTGTAGGAGGGGATCGCCGCGCCGTAGGGCGTCGCCTGCGGGCGGGCCTTCTTCTTGGTATCGCGGGACGGGAAGGGCGTCTTCTCGAAGCCGGTGGCGATCACGGTGATGCGCACCTCATCCTTGAGCTCGGGATCGACACCCGCGCCGAAGATGATATTGGCGTCGTCGTCGGCCTGCTCCATGATCAGGTTGGCCGCCTCGTTGATCTCCATGATGCTGATGTCTTCACCGCCGGTGATGTTGATCAGCACGGAGCGGGCGCCGTCGATCTTGGTTTCAAGCAGCGGGCTGGCGATGGCGTTCTTGGCGGCGTCCACCGTCTTGGTCTCGCCGGAGCCGAGGCCGATGCCCATGTGGGCCATGCCGCCGGATTCCATGATGGTCTTGACATCGGCAAAGTCCAGGTTGATGAGCGCGGGAACGGCGATCAGGTCGGAAATGCCCTGAATGCCCTGGCGCAGCACGTCGTCCGCGATGCGGAAGGCCTCCAGCATGGAGGTGCCCTTGCTGACCACCTGCAGCAGGCGGTCGTTGGGGATCACGACCAATGTATCCACGGTCTGCTTGAGCTCGTTGATGCCCATGTCAGCGTTCTTCATGCGCTGCTTGCCTTCGAAGGTGAAGGGCTTGGTGACAACGGCGATGGTCAGGCAGCCCAGCTCACGGGCGACTTCCGCCACCACCGGCGCCGCGCCGGTGCCCGTGCCGCCGCCCATACCGGCGGTCACGAAGACCAGGTCGGCTCCCTTCATGGTCTGGGAGATCTCCTCGCGGCTCTCCTCCGCGGCACGGCGGCCGATATCCGGGATCGCGCCCGCGCCGAGGCCCTTGGTCAGCTTTTCGCCGATCTGGATCTTGGTCTGCGCCTTGGAAAGGCCCAGGGCCTGCCGGTCCGTATTCACGGCGACGAAATCGACGCCGCGCAGGCCCGCTTCGACCATGCGGTTCACCGCGTTGGTGCCGCCGCCGCCGCAGCCTACGACCTTGATGGACGCAAAGGACGACTGGTCAATCTTTACTTCAAATGGCATGTTGTTTCCTCCCCGTTATTACTCAGCCGCCGAACAGATTCCGGAAGAAACCGGAAAGCCCGCCTGATGCGGAACGATTGCCGGCGACGGTATCTACAACCAGGTCGAGCAGCCCCAGCGCGCTGGAATAGGCGGGGCTGGAAAGCTTGACTGCTTTGCGCGGCAGCTCGCGGACCGGGCGCTCCAGCTTGGCGGAGAGATAATCCCTGCCGCCGCGGTTGATGGCCAGGCCGCCGCCGGTCAGATAAATGGTGGACCAGTTGCTCAGCTTCACGCCGCTTTCACGGATGGCCTCGGCAATGGCCTCGCAGATCTCCTCAGTGCGCGCTTCCAGGATCTTCTCAACCTCTTCGCGCTCAAAGGTCTTGGTCGCTCCCGTCTTGTCGGGCGCGTCAAAGGTGGTCTGGCCCGCGGACAGGCCGTACACATAGGCGCGCTTGATGGTCTCGGCCGCGTCGATGTTGACGTCGAGGCCGTAAGCCAGGTCGGCCGCGATGTTGCCGCCGCCCATGGGGATGGTCTTCAGGAAGGTCAGGGCGTCGCCCTCCACCGTCATGACCTCGGTGGTCAGGTAGCCGATATCCACCAGCACCGCCGTCCGGTCGCGCTCAGCGTCCGGGATGAACAGCATGGCCTGGCCGGTGGGAGTCGAGAAGCAGCCGGTGACGTTGATATCCAGCTTCTTGAAACGGGCGCGGACGTCGTCGATAAAGAACTGATCCGCGATCACGAAGGAGATCATCGCCCGCAGCTCGTAGCCTCTGGCGTTCATCGGCTCCAGCGTCTTTTCGCCGTCGTCCACCATGAACCACGCGGGGCTGCGGTGGATGATCTGGCCGCGCACCTCGCCCAGTGCCTGGGTGGCGCGCTGGAACAGCTCGTCGATGTCCTTGATCGTGACATGCGGGTCAGCGCCCTGCAGGTCGACCTTGGCTTCCACCGCGCGGACGGTGCAGAAATCCCCGGGAACGCCGATATTGATGTCCCGGATGCGCACCTTGGCCTGTTCTTCGGCTTCGTGGATCGCGTTGTTGATGGCGTTGTTGAGCTCAGAAGGCGCATTCCACTGCCCGTCCAGGTATCCGTCGTACAGCGCAGTGCCCGCGCCGATGATATCACAGCGTTCACGGCCATTCGCTTCCGCTACCAGGGCGACCAGCTTGCTGGTGCCGAAATCCATTGCTGAGACAACCGTCTTCATTGCTTCATCTCCCAATTGAGGGTCAGCCGTAAGCAGACTTACGGCGCACTTCTACAAATTTTCATCTTATTGTAACTGTTTTGTCATAAATATGCAAGAGGAATTGCAAACTTTTTTCCGGTTTCTGCGTGAAATGAGCGTAAATTTTCAATGCTCAGCGCCGGTCCGGCGTCCGGATCACACGTCCTCCACGTCGAAGGCCGCCGCCCGGGCCATCCGGTTCATCACCGCCAGGCCCACGGCCTCCTCGCTGACCGCCTCCGCCAGCAGCCGGGTATAGCCCCGGTGATCCGCCTCCCGCAGGCCGGCGAACAGGTGATGCGCGGCATCCAGCAGCGTCGCGCCCATGGACAGGGTACGGCGGCCGCCATACATCGGGATATGCGCGTCCAGCGCCAGGATCACCGCGTTTTCCTCCGCGTCGTAAGCCTGCCGGATCGCCTGAGCCACCGCCTCCGCGCTGCCACGGTAGATAGTCAGGCGGCCCTTCGGCGCGTAATGCCGGTGCCTCATGCCCGGCGAAGGCGCGGCCTCCCCCTCCTTGAGGGGACGCATCACACTGTCCGCGACCTCGCAGGCGCCCACCAGTCCGGCGACCATTTCCCGGGTCACGGCCCCGGGACGCAGGATCACCGGCACGGGCCCGGAGGCGTCCAGCACTGTGGATTCGACGCCGAAATCGCAGGCCCCGCCGTCCAGGATCAGCGGGATCCGCCCGTCCATGTCCTCCAGCACGTGCGCTGCCGTCGTGGGGCTCGGCCGGGTGGACAGGTTCGCACTCGGCGCGGCCACGGGGACGCCCGCCGCCTTCAGCATGGCCCTGGCCACGGGATGGCTGGGCATCCGCATGCCCACCGTATCCAGTCCGGCAGTCACCACCTCCGGCACCGCCTGCTTTTTCCTGCACAGCACCGTCAGCGGACCGGGCCAGAAGCGGTCCATGAGGCGGAGCGCCGTTTCGGTCGGTTCGCACAGTGCGTCCAGCTGGGAGCGGTCCCAGATGTGCACGATCAGCGGATTGTCCGCCGGCCGGCCCTTCGCCGCGAAGATGGCCCGCACGGCGTCCGCGTTCAGGGCGTCCGCCCCAAGGCCGTAGACCGTTTCGGTGGGGAAGGCCACCAGCTGGCCGGTGCGCAGCAGCTCAGCCGCTTCCGCCAGGGCCGCCTCTGTCGGCTGCAAAACTTTTGTTTCCATTCTCCCGCCTTCAATCCCTGAGCTGCGGCACGCCGTCGATATAGACCTGGCGCGCCCGTGCCTGGATATCGCGCAGCGGATTGCCCTCGAATACTGCGATGTCCGCGTCCTTGCCCGGCTCCAGGGAGCCGATGCGGTGCTCCACGCCAATGACCTGGGCGGGATTCAGGGTGATCGCCTTCCAGGCCGCCTCCTCGGGCAGGCCGTCCTTCATGGCCAGGCCGGCGCACAGGGGCAGGTACTGCAGCGGGATCACCGGCGCGTCCGTGATCAGGCACACCTTGAGGCCGGCGGCGTTCAGCAGCCCCGGCGTGGCGAAGGATTTGTGCCGGAGCTCGATCTTGCCCTTGTGGCCCAGGGACGGACCCACCAGGACGGGGAAGCCGGCCTTCTGCAGCTGCGGGATGATCAGGTGGCCTTCGGTGCAGTGGTCCAGGGTCACGCAGATATCCAGCTCCCGGGCGATGCGGATCACCGTCAGGATATCGTCCGCGCGGTGGGCGTGGCACTTCAGCGGGATCTCCTTGCGGATGACGGGCAGAAGCGCCTCCAGAGCGGGATCGAAAGGCCGCTTTTTACTGTCGTCCTTCTCCGACTCCGCGATCTCCTCAGCGTAGCGCTTCGCCTTCCACAGGTTCTCCCTCAGCAGGGCGGCGACGCCCATGCGGGTGACCGGCTTCTTGTGCCCCTGCTGGCCGTAGCAGCTCTTGGGGTTCTCGCCGAAGGCGGCCTTCATGGCGGCGGGATCCTTCAGGATCATATCGCTCACGTCCGTGCCCCGCAGCTTGATGGCGACAAAGGTGCCGCCGATCACGTTGGCGCTGCCGGGGCCGGTCATGGCGGAGGTGACGCCGGCGGCAACCGCGTTGCCGAAGGCTTCGTCCATGGGGTTGATGCCGTCCAGGCCCCGCATGTCCGGGGTGACGGGATCGGACATCTCGTTATAGTCCGCGCCTTCCCAGCGCATCGCTTCCTCGTCCACGCCGATGTGGGTATGGGCGTCCACAAAGCCGGGCGTGACCAGCAGGCCTTCCGCGTCGAACACCTCCGCGCCTTCCGCCTCGATATGCTCGCCGAGGGCCGCGATCTTGCCCCCGTTCACCAGCACGTCGCCGATGAAATCCTTGCCAGCCACCGGCTTGATGTGTCCATGTTTGATCAGCAGCATAGATATCTCCTTTCCCGTGTTCACAGATTGAGCTGTTCCAGCTTCCGCCGCTGCTCGTCGGCGGTCAGCGCGTCGATGAATTCGTCCAGGTCGCCGTCCAGCACGGCGTTCAGTTTATACAGCGTGAGCCCGATACGGTGATCGGTCACCCGGCTCTCATGGAAATTGTAGGTGCGGATACGCTCGTTCCGCTCGCCCGATCCCACCTGCGCCCGGCGGTTGGCCGCGTAGGTCTGGTCCTTCTCGGCCTGATACAGGTCGTACAGGCGGCTTTTGAGGACCTTCATGGCCTTTTCCTTGTTCTTGAGCTGGCTCTTTTCGTCCTGGCAAGTCACCACCAGTCCGGTGGGCAGGTGCGTGATGCGCACCGCGGAATCCGTACGGTTGATATACTGCCCGCCGTGGCCGGACGCCCGGTAGGTGTCGATGCGGATATCCCCGTCGGCGATATTGACCTCCACGTCCTCCGCTTCCGGCAGCACGGCAACGGTGGCCGTGCTGGTATGGATACGCCCAGCGGTCTCGGTGACCGGCACGCGCTGGATGCGGTGGACACCGCTCTCGAACTTCATCCGGGCAAAGGCTCCCGCGCCGTTCAGCAGGAACACGGCCTCCTTGACGCCACCGAGTTCGGTATCCATCACGCTGATGGTCTCGGCTTTGTAACCGTGCCGCTCCGCGTAACGGATATACATGCGCATGAGCAGGCCCGCGAACAGGGCCGCTTCCTCGCCGCCGGCCCCGGGACGGATCTCCAGGATGACGCTGCGGTCGTCGTTCTCGTCCTGGGGGATCAGATAAAGCCGGAGCTCCTCCCGCAGGGCGTCCCGCTCCGGATAGAGCGTTTTCAGCTCCTCCACGGCCTCGCCGCGCAGCTCGGGATCCTCGCGCAGCTCCTCCGCCTCGGCGATATGCCGGCCCAGGGCCTGGAAACGCTCCCAGGCCTTCACAGCCGGCTCCAGCCGGGCCTGCTCCCTGAGCGTATGCCGGTACCTGGGCACGTCCATGATGACTTCCGGCTGCTCTGCCGTGACACAGAGTTCTTCATACCGGGCGGACAACTGTTCAAAATGGTTTTTCAGCAGCTGATCGTCCATGCTCACTCCTGCGAAGCCGCTTCCACGACCGCGTAAAACGCCGGCTTCGGTTCGCCTTTGGCGTCAAACAGCAGGGGGAACTGCCTGGCTCGCCAGCTCAGGTCGTCCGTGACGCCCCACACCTGCACGCCTTCCACCTGTCCGGCAAAAGAGAGAGCCAGCTTCATCACCTGGCCGTACAGCTTCGCCTGGGCGGCCAGGTTCGCTTCCGTCTGGCCCGGAATGGTCACGTCCAGCTCGCTGATGCGCAGGCGCAGGCTCAGGGCGGCGACGCGCTTAAAAGCCTTCTCGATCGCCGCATAGCCCGGCTGGCTGATGTCGTGGTGCATCTGGAAGCCGTAGCCGTCCACGGTGCCAGCCGCCTGCAGCGTCTTCAGCAGATTCACGATGCCCGTCTGCTTCGGCTCGTACGCGGTATTGTAGTCGTTGTAATACAGTTTTACGCCTTCCGGCGCATATTTGCGGGCGTACTCGAATGCGCGCTCCACATAGTCGTCCCCCACCACCGTTTTCCACTGACAGTCGCGGAGGGTGGAGGCGCCGTCGTTCACCGCTTCGTTGACCACGTCCCAGGAAACGATCAGGCCCGGATACTGCTCCTCCGTGATCCGGAAAACGGCCTGGATATAGTGTTCCATACGGGCCAGCATGACTTCGCGGCTCACCAGGGGCTTGAAGAGCTCGTAGCCCTCGTGGAAAAACGCCTCCGGCGTCTGCTGATACCACACCAGCACATGACCGTGGACCGGGATGCCATTGGCCTTCGCATAATCCAGCATGGGCTTTGCGGCGAACAGATGCACCGCGACCGCCGTATCATCCTTCACGGCCAGCTTTTTGCTGTTCTGCACGTCCAGCACGCTGTCCGGCTTCAGTTCGTTGCCGGGGGTCAGCAGGTTGAACTGGGAGGCGTAAAAGTCCATCCGCGTTTTATTGATCGCCTCCATGTACGTCACCGCCGTGCCGAAGGGGAAGCGGGTCTTGTAGACCTCTTTCAGGGACGGGATATCCGCCTGCTGCTGTACGGGCAGTTTCCCCGCCAGGTGAAAATCCTTCATCTCGTAGGAGAGCGCGGGCGTGCCGAGGGTCTCGATATACAGGACGAAGCGGTCGAAGACGCCGGCCGTGTACGCGCCGGAGATCTCCGTCCATTCTCCCCGCTTCGCCGAGGCAAAGGCGATGTTCTCATAGCTTTCCGCACCGGCGCGCGTATGCGCCACCGACAGCACGAAACGGGCTTCGTCCACGTCGTTCTGCCGCACGGAAGCCGAGATATGGTAGGTTTCCCCCGCTGTCAGCGGGAAATCGCGGCCCATGGAGTGCCAGTCGGCGCTGCGGCCTTCCACGCCCAGGCTTCCCCCGCCTGTCAGGAACACGCTGGCGCCGCCGGTGCTGCGGGCATACCAGCCGTCCGCCCAGCTTGAAAAATCAGACTCATATTCCGCCGGCTCAGACGCGTAAGCGGGAACCGCGGAAAGCAGCATCAGACAGATCAGGACAACACTCAGGATACGCACGGCACAGCCTCCTTGATGTCGATATGATAAACACAGACCTCGCGAACGCCCGACCGGTGCAGCGGATGCCCGGCCGGCACAGGCTCGACTGCCTCCAGCACCGCTCCTGCCAGCTCCAGCGTGCGGCGGGAAGCCGCGTTCTCCGGGCGGCAGGTCACCGTCAGGCTGTCCAGACCCAGCTTCCGCGCCTCGCAGCACAGCAGCCGGAGCGCTTTCGCCGCGTAACGGTGTCCCCGGCAGGGCGGATAGACCGTATACGCCGCCTGTCCGCTCAGCCGGGTCGTCCAGGTCGTTTCCGGCCTCAGTTCGCACACGCCCACCCGGACGCCGTCCGCCAGGATATCGTAATAAACGGTACGCATCCGGGTCCCGTCCGGAGTGCCTGGCGTCTCTCCGGTCTGCCGGAGCGTTATCCCGGCCTGCTTCTCAGGCATGGTCACTCCACCGCCGCCACAGGCTTCAGGATGTCCGCGTGGCGTACGCCGTGGGAGGCGTCAAAATGGTCTTCCTTATTGAAATCGGCGTGGGCGATGATGTATTCGCGGCGCGGATCCACCCGGTCGCCCATCAGCAGGGACACCATCTGCTCCGCGGCAGCCGCGTCCTCCAGGGTCACCTGCATCAGCTTGCGGTGAGCGCGGTCCATGGTGGTCTCCCAGAGCTGCTCGGGATTCATCTCCCCCAGCCCCTTGTAGCGCTGCAGCGTATAGCCCTTGAGGCCGGTCAGCGCCTTTTTGAGTTCCTTGTCGTCGTAGCAGTAGATCTGCTTATCGCCCTTCTTGATCAGGTACAGGGGCGGCATGCCGATGAACACATGCCCGTTGGTCACCAGCTCGCGCATGTAGCGGTAGAAGAAGGTCAGCAGGATGGCGCGGATGTGCGCGCCGTCCTGGTCGGCGTCGGAAAGGATGATGACCTTGTGGTATTTGAGGTTCTTCAGCTGGAAATCCTCGCCGATGCCGGTACCCAGCGCCGTGATCAGGCTGCGGAACTCGTCGTTGCTCAGCACCGCGTCCAGCCGCTTCTTTTCCACATTCAGAGGCTTGCCGCGCAGCGGCAGGATGGCCTGGAAGCGCCGGTCGCGGCCCTGCTTCGCAGACCCGCCTGCGGAGTCGCCCTCCACGATGAACAGTTCGTTGTCCTGGGGCGTGCGCCCGGTGCAGACGGACAGCTTGCCCACCAGCGGCGCGGCTTCCAGCTCGTTCTTCGTGCGGGCGATGTCCCGGGCCTTCCGAGCCGCCTCGCGCACCTTGGCGGACTTCATGGCCTTCTCTACGATCTTCTGTCCCAGCTCCTGGTGTTTCAGGTTTTCCAGGTACAGGGTCATCTGGTTGTATACGACGGCTTCCACCGCGGGCCTCACCTCGGTGTTGCCCAGGCGGCCCTTCGTCTGGCCCTCGAACTGGGGATTGCGCACCATGGCCAGCAGCACGCAGGTGAGCCCCTCGCGGAAGTCTTCGCCGTTCAGGTTCGGGTCCTTGTCCTTGAGGAGGCCGACGCGGCGCGCGTATTCGTTCATCGCGCGGGTCATGGCCGCCTTCGCGCCCTGCTCGTGGGTGCCGCCCTCCGCCGTGGGGATATTGTTCACATAGCTGAAGAAGGATTCGGTGTAGCTGTCGGAATACTGCATGGCCATATAGACGCGGATATCGTTCTGCGCGCCTTCCAGCACGATGGGCTCGTCGTGCATGACCGTCTTGTCGCTGTTGAGGAAGCGCACATAGTCCGAGATGCCGCCTTCATAGCAGTATTCCACCGTCCGGCCGTCGATCTCCCTGCGGCGCTCGTCCGTCAGCTTCATGCGGATGCCCTTGTTCAGGTAGGCCAGTTCCTCGATGCGTCGGCGCACGGTCTCGTACTGGAAATCCGTCGTATCGAAGATCCGGTCGTCCGGCAGGAAGCGCACCAAAGTGCCCCGCTTGCGGGTATTGCCCACGCGGGTCAGGGGGCTCACGACCTCCCCGGCCGTTACGTGCTCGTCGTCGCCCTCGGAGGCGAACTTGATCTGCCAGTGGGAAAAATCACGGTAGACGTCCACCGTCACCCAGCGGGAGAGCGCGTTGACCACGGAAGCGCCCACGCCGTGCAGGCCGCCGGAATAGGTGTAGTTGTCGTTGCCGAATTTGCCGCCCGCGTGCAGGCGGGTAAAGATCAGCTCCACGCCGGAGATCCCCGTGGCCTGGTTGATATCCACGGGCATGCCGCGCCCGTCGTCCCAGACGGAGGCGGAGCCGTCCTGGTGCAGGGTCACGCTGACCTCTGAGGCAAAGCCGCCCATGGCCTCGTCCACGGCATTGTCCACGATTTCCCAGAGCAGATGGTGCAAACCCCGGCTGCCTGTGGAAGCGATATACATGCCGGGGCGCACGCGCACCGCCTCCAGGCCTTCCAATACTTTGATACTGTCCGCGTTGTACTGCTGCATTCGTTTACTCCCGCTGATCGGCCTCATCGCCGAAATATACTGTATTGTCCTGCATGGGCATGCCCCTGATCTCGAACAGTTCGTCCACCGTGACGCACATGAATCCGAGCTTGTTCAGGCGTTCCAGGATGCTGCCCGCGCCCCTGACGCTCGGCCATTTGGTATTGTGCATCAGGATGATCGAGGTTTCCTTCAGGGTATGCATCATATTCCCCACATAGTCGATCTTCCCGCTGCCGGCGTCGCCGCTCAGGGTGGTCCAGCGCACGATGGGCATGCCGATCTCATACCGGGCGTAGAGCTTGTCGTTACCGCCCGGCGCGCGCATATAGGCGGGCGGGATGCCGATGATTTCGGTCTGTTCGGCGGCGAAGCGCTCCTTCTCCGTGAACATGACCTCTTTATTCGTCTGCCTGTCCGTATGGGTGAAGGTGTGGCTCTGCACCGCGTGCCCCGCGTCGTGCTCCCAGGCCACGTAATCGTGGGCGCTGCGCATGGGGCGGCCGCAGTTGAAGAAGGTCCCCACGGCACACCATTCCCGCAGCGTTTCCAGAACGCCCGCAGTCACGCCCCGCCCCGGGCCGTCATCGAAGGTCATGGCCGCCAGCAGGTACCGGCTGTTGTCCAGTTCCTGCAGTCCGTAATCGGTCATGTATCCGATCAGAAGGCGGTACGGGATCCGCACGTGCATGAGGGTCGTTTTCCCCGGGTAGAGCACGGACGCCTGATAGTGAAACTCCAGGTACGCGGGCGAAAGCGTGAACGGCGTCTCCCGCACCGAGGCGCAGAGTCTGTCGAGGGTTTCCGCGTCAGGCTGCAGTGCCGGGAAATAAGCGGTCAGCTGTTCGCGTACGGCTTCCCCGAGCGCCGCGTCCGCAGAGGCCGCGAACACGTCGTCCAGCGTCAGGCGTTTCCCCGATTCCAGGTCGTATACGGCCGTCTCGAAGGCGGACCAGATCTGCTCATGGTCGGCCGCCACATGGGAAAGCACCAGGAAAGACGCCGTTTTCGTGCCGGTCACGCGTACCGTCGCGCCGGTATCCGCCACGCAGGTCTCTTTGATGCGTTTGGGCACGCGCTGATCCGCCTCCGCGCCCAGGCGGTCGACGATCGCCGCGATCTCCCGGTTGACCGCCTCGTTGGCTGTCTCGGGATAGGCACGGTTGGTTTTGAGTTTTCTGCGGCTCTTGGTGTCTTCCACCGAGCGCTGCCTGAAAACAAGCAGTTCCGGCAGCGGTTCGCGCTCCGCCAAAGCCGCGGGCGCGGCCATGCACAGGAGCAGCGTCAAAGCGCATATAATTCTGAACGTCCGGTTCACAGAGCGCCTCCAGAAAAAGACTTCAATAAATACATCAGGGGGGCGGCACGCGTCCCCCCTGATCCATGTCCGCGCCGTTTTCCGGCCCGAACAGGCAAAACGCCATTCAGGATACCGTCAGACGGCCTTGAATGGCGCGCGAAAACCGGGTAAGCGTTATTCGATGGTATTGCGCATCTTGTTGTACACCCGCTGATAGCTGGTGTTGTAATAGCCCGGCGCGGAGAAGGAAAGGGTCACCACGTTCCGGTTCACCAGGGCCACGTGCACCAGGCCGCGGACCACCGTGTCGTCGTAGGTGACGCCGCGGTATGCGTTGTACACGCCGTCGGACTTCAGCAGGGGACGGCTGTCCGCCTGCCAGATCTTCCAGCCTACATAGTTGCGCTGGATCTGGGACAGCTGCTCGCTGAGCTCTGCCTTCAGGTCGCTGGCGCGGTAGGAGGACGACACGCTCTTGGTGGTCATCGTAAAGGTGGCGTATACGTTGTCGCGCATCTCGGGATCGCGGATGACGAACATGTTTTTGTCATTCTGCTCCACCAGCCAGCCCACCGGTACTTCCATGCTGTAGCCCAGCGCCGTATCCATCTTCTCATACTCGAATTCTATGTCCGGACGGGGAGTCGGGGTAGGCATGTCCACCGGATCCAGCGGGATCGGGGTCGCGCCGGCGTACCGGCTGTTGGGCACCACGGCACGGGAAGAGAAACCGGGCACTGCGGCGCTTTCGTCCAGGTCTTCCCCTTCGTCGTCTTCCGCATCTTCTTCGGAATCATAGTCTTCCGGGAAACTTACCACTACCTGCGGCGCTTCGGTAGGCTGAGAAAGCACATCCGCCTGCCGCACCGGCTGCCGGGTCGGGGCCGTGCCCGCTTCCGGATAGGTTGTCTGCTCCTGCGCGCAGCCGCACAGCAGAACGACCGTCAGGCAAATCAGCAGCGCCAGCGCTGCCTGTTTCTTCCACATGATCCTTGCCTCCTCGTTCACAGTCGCCCTGCCGGCTCGGCTGACAGGGCGTTCAGTCTCAAGTTCCTGTAATTGTAACAATTCTTAATCATTTCGTCAAGATTTTTTAAAATATTGTTACAATAACCCGTCGTAGGCTCTTTTCGCGTCCTTGCGTTCAGGCACGGGCGCTTTTTCCGGGGCGGGCGGATCAAAGGCTTCGGGGGCGGTATCCGTCTCAGACGCGTCGTTCAGGTAGTTCGGATGGTACATGCGCCGGTCCAGGGACCAGATCTTCTCGCTGAAGGCGCCGCGGGGCGTCCGCTTCATCACGCCCTCCATCTCGTTCATCTTCGCGTCGAGGTCGTCGATCATGTGCAGGGCTTCCGCCTCCGGGAACATGGGCGGGCGGGGGCTGCCGAATTCCGGCTCCGCGTGGTGGGAAATGACCATGTGCTGCAGCAGGAGCACGTATTCGCCGGTCACGCCGGCACGGTCGGCCGCCAGGCGGACTTCCGTCACGCCGCGCACCAGGTGGCCCAGCAGCAGGCCTTCGGTGGAATAGTCCTTCACGTTCCCCATCTGGTCGCTCTGCATTTCGGCTGTCTTGCTCAGGTCGTGGACGATGACGCCCGCCTGAAGCAGGTCCCCGTCCAGAAAGGGATACAGGGGCAGGATCGCCCGGGCCGTGCGCAGCATGGACACCGTGTGGTGCAGCAGGCCGCTGCGCTCCGCATGGTGCAGCCGCTGCGCGGCGGGATAGTAGACGAGCTTGTCGCCGCAGGCGTTCAGCATCTCCCGCACGATCTTCTTCAGATCCTCGTTGCTCATCCCGTCGATCGCGGCATGGATCTCGGCCAGCATCGCTTCGGGGGTCTCCGGGGCGCAGAGCGTCAGCTGGGACATATCCACTTCGTCCTGCGGCGTCATCGCCCTCAGGCGCTCCACGCGAAGCTGAAGACGGCCGTTGTATTCCTGCACCGTCGCCTGTACCTTGACCACGGTGCCCACCGCCGGCGGAACGGCTTTCCCGTCCCACACCTTGGCGTTCAGGTCGCCCGTGGCGTCGCCCAGCGTCATATCCAGATATTTATCACCCTTGGAGGACTGCCGCTGCTCCGCCATGCGCACCAGCAGGAAGCCCAGAAAACGATCGTCCTTTCGCAATGCCGCTACTGTAGGCTGGTTCACTGTATAAACTCCTTATTTCGCGATCTTCAGATCGGTAAACATCGTGCACTCCGGCAGCCAGGACAGCTTGATGGTATCCAGCGGGCCGTTCCTCTGCTTGGCCACGATCAGCTCGGCGGAGTTCTTGTCCGCCGTTTCATCATAGTATCCGGGCCTGTGCAGGAACATGACCACGTCGGCGTCCTGCTCGATAGAGCCGGAATCGCGCAGGTCGGACAGCATGGGCCGCTTGTCCGAGCGCTGGGTATTGGCGCGGGAAAGCTGCGCGCAGGCGATCAGGGGCACCTTGAGCTCCAGCGCGATGGCCTTCAGGCTGCGGGAGATCTCGCTGACCTCCAGCTGGCGGTTTTCGTTCCTGCCGTCCGCCGCCATCAGCTGCAGATAGTCGATCACGATCAGGTCCAGGCCCTTTTCCATGGTCAGCCGGCGGCAGCGCGAGCGCAGCTGCGCCGGGGAGATGCCGGCTGTATCGTCCACGTACATGGGCATCTTGGCGATGACCGGCAGCGCCAGGCATAACCTGTCCCAGTCCTTATCCTTCAGGGTGCCGCTGCGCACCGCCTGCATATCCACCCGGGCCTCGGAACAGAGCACGCGCATCATGATCTGCTCCCGCGGCATTTCCAGGGAGAACACCGCCACGGTCTTGCCGCTGCGGGCCGCGTTGGAAGCGATGTTGATGGCCAGCGTGGTCTTGCCCATGGAGGGGCGCGCGCCGATCAGGATCAGCTCGCCGCCGTGCATGCCGGTCAGGCACTTGTCCAGGTCCCTGAGGCCCGTGGTCACGCCGGATACGCCGCCCTTCAGCTTCGCCAGGCGGCCGATCTCGTCGTAAGTGCGCGTCAGGATCGACCGCGCGCCTTCCAGGTCCGCACCGATCCCCTGGTGCATCACGATATCGAAGATCAGCTTTTCACTGTGGTTCAGGATATCGGGCAGCAGGTCCTGCTGCTGGTAGCTCATGCGCGAGATCTCGTTGGACGCGCCGATGAGCCGCCGGAGCACCGCCTTTTCCCGCACGATGTCCGCGTAATGCGTCCAGTTGACCGTGCTGGGCACGCTCTGGATCAGCGAGATCAGGTATTCCGTGCCGCCGATCCCGTCGATCTGTCCGGCGCGGCGCAGCTCGTCGTCCACCGTGACCAGGTCCACCGCGCGGCCAAGTCTGTTCACCTGGCAGACCGCCTCAAAAATGACCTGATGGCGCGGGTCATAAAAGTCCTGCGCCTTCAGCGTCTCCATGGCGGTGATCACGGCGTTCTGGTCCTGCAGCAGCGCGCCGAGCACACTGCGCTCCGCTTCCGGGTTCTGCGGCGGAACCGCGCTGTATTCCAGATTCTGAGCGTCCATCGCTTACTGATTCACGCCCACGACGCGCACGACGATACGGGTGGTGATATTCGGATACAGCCAGACCTCCACCTTCACGTCTCCCGCCTCGCGGATGGGCTCCTTCAGGTCGATGCGGCGCTTGTCCACCTTGACGTTATGCTGCTTTTCCAGGGCATCGGCGATCTCCTGGGAGGTCACGCGGCCGTACAGGCGGCCCTTCTCGCCGCACTTCGCCTCCACGCGGACAACCTTGTCCTTCAGGTCCTTCGCCTGCTTTTCGGCGGTCGCCCTGCGTTCCGCCTCGCGGGCGCGCTCAGCCGCGCGCTTCTTTTCGATCTCCCTGGATGCGCCCGGCGTCGCTTCTACCGCCGCGCCACGCGGGAACAGGAAATTCCTCGCGTATCCGTCGCTTACGTTGACGATCTCGTCCTTTTTACCGGTACCCTTGACGTCAGCCAGCAGTATGACCTTCATATGCTGCACCTCCAACTTGTTATGTGTTTGTTCGTCAAATCGATAATTCAGTGTTAAGAGTGGAGTTTGGAGAGTGGAGAGTGGAGT
>JBGUIY010000267.1:0-2759 GCA_045113475.1 Christensenellales bacterium
CAGCAGCATGCAGAACGTCGGCGGCTGAGCGGGCTGCTCAAATTTTTCCGCCGTGTAGTGGATGCGCGGGTGGTTCGGGGAGGCCGAGAGCAGAAGGCGGCGGTTTCCGGCCCCCTGGGTTCGAAGGCTCAGCAGGACGGTCTCCCGGTCCGGCTGCTGGATCTTGTCGATCCGGCTGCCCGGCAGGGTCTCGTTCAGCTCCGCGGTCAGGGCGGTGAGAAAGATCGCGTCAAGTGGCATCGGCGTCCTCCTTTCCGGCGGCAAACAGGACGGCAATGCGGTCGATCTGTCCGGTCAGCCACAGCCAGCCGAACAGGGCCTCCAGTCCCGTGGCGCGGGCATACTGGCCCGGGCTGGCGGATTTCGGCGCCTGGTGGGTATGGGCGTTGCGCCCGCGCTTGTAGACGGTCAGCTCCTCCGGCGTCAGCAGGGGCAGGAGCTTTTCCATCCGGGCGGCCTGGGCCGGCGCGTTCACGCGGGCGACCGTCATCCGGTGCAGATCGCGCATCGGCGCCGCCTTCACGCAGCAGAGCTCCTGGCGGACCAGCAGCTCGAAGACTGCGTCGCCCACGTGGGCCAGCGCAAGCTCGGAGACGGATTTGAGCGCCTCCGGGGAAAGGGTCAGATTGAGGCCGCTCATTGCTTGGGTCCCTCCAGACGCTTGATGCGGAGCGTGGCGATCAGCACCAATGCCAGCGGTATCGCGCTGGAGGCCAGCAGCAGGCGCAGCGAGGTCATGTAGCCCACGATCATCAGGATCGTTGCAAGGACCAGGAACCAGCGGCGCGCGGCGTCCCAGCGGGCGATTTTCCCGGCGGCCCGGGCTTTCCGGGCTTCTTCTTCGTTCATGGATATTCCTCCGGTATGGGTTCTTTTCTTCTATTATATCAGAAGCGCGGGAAAATGCAAGACAGGATTCGTCCATGCATGGCGTTGTAAAAAAATACAAATCGGGCGGGGAAAGCTTGTGCAATCTGGAAATTGACATTTTTTCGGCCCTGTGATATGGTGAAACCGTAAGCATACTTCTCCAAACGAAACAGACAGAAAGGAGCCCTGTATGAAACGAATCACAGGCCTTCTGCTTGCCCTGATCCTCCTGGTCGGCATCCTGCCGGGACAAGTCCGGGCAATCCATGAATTTCCCGCCGATGCAGCCGTCGTCTATGACGGAAACGCAATGGCGCCCTTCCAGAATCGCACCCGCGAGGAGATCGGCCAGAAATACGCAGACGCCCTCAACGCAAATCCCGCCTACGGCGACAGGCCGACCTGGTATGACAGAATGCCTTCCCTGAGCGCGCCCTACGACCAGGGCAAGCTCTCCCAGGCGGCGGCGGACGAAATGAACGCCATGACGAATTACTACCGCTGGCTGGTCGGCGCCCAGGCGATGACCGGCTTGAGCGGAAACCATGACGACCTGCAAAAGGGCGCTTGATCCGCAACTGGGATTTCGGCCACGACGTTGACGTCAGCAAGAAACCTGACGATATGGATCTGAGCCTCTGGAACGAAGGTGCGAACGTCGCGCACGACATCATCGTGATGGGCGCTAAGCCGCGAAACGCCATCGAGGCCTGGCTCGCGGAGGGCTACAACGCCTCCAGCGCGCAGTGGGACACCATCGGTCACCGCTGGTGCCTGCTGGCCAACGCTCACTCCGGGATGGACTTCGGCTACTGCGGCAGCGTCGGCATCGGCCGCTATCTGCAAAACGGCACGATGACCTGGGGCAGCAACGCCTTTGCCGCCTATCCCGCCCCCGGCTGGATGCCCAGCAGCCAGATCAACAGCAAACAAAGCGCCTGGACCGTGGAGCTGAATTCCGGCAAGCTGACCTATGACAAGGTCGCCGATCTGACCGTGACCGTCACGGATCTGTCCGGCGGCAGCTCGTATACCTGCACCTCCGGCAACGGCAAGCTCCGGGTCGATCCCTATATCTACGATCGCGGCACGATCTGCTTCGTCCAGCCCGCCGCCTCCGGGACCTGCTATGCGCCAGGTTCAAGCTATCGCGTGGTGATGACCGGCCTCAAGGACGTTGCGACCGGCAAGGCGGCCTCGATCACTTACGTCGTCAACTTCTTCGACGTCACTTCCTATACCCCCAGCGCCGTGAAGACGGTGACCGCCCCCGGCGGCTGGACCCAGGTCACGGTTGCCGATACGGAAAACAACGCCGATCGTCTGGCGCAGATCGCCGCCATCCTCCCGCAGGAGATGAAACTCACGAATGAGGCCGGCTATTCTGCGCTGGTGCAGATTGCCTCGCCCTGGGTTCTGGACCGGGCGAATGCATGCTGGAAAAGCTCCGTTGACCCCGCCGACCTCCCGCCGCAGTTCCTCGTTCCCAACGGCGCGCTTCAGGAGATCACGATTCCCTACGTCTCCTGGTCCTATACCGGCCACCTGACGATCCAGCCCACAAACCCGAAGGTCGATACCCCGGTCGTGTTCCGCCTCTGGCGCTACGTGAGCAACACCACAAAAGCGGACGTCTACCAGGTCGTCCCGGCGGGGGAGACCTGGAAGGGGATCAAGCGCTTCGATCGCTCCTCCGACAATTTCTTCCTCGAATCGGACAGCAACGGCGACACCTGGTGCTGGAACCACACGCTGTCGTCCGGCGACGGCGGAACCTGGATCGGCATCTGCTATTTTGACGATCCCTATTACAGCTCAGCCTACGTTGCGGCGGTCCAGGACGTTTCGCTTCCCGTCTGCTCGCACCTGAATACCCATACCGAGCGGCA
>JBGUIY010000268.1:0-4578 GCA_045113475.1 Christensenellales bacterium
CTCCGATGCCGGAGACTGCCCGCTGGCTGCTGCGATTCACAACGAGGGTGCGTTACCCTTCTTTTCACGGCCGATCTGACGGCGGCAGCTCCGCCGTCTCGCGGGTCACGGATTTGATCCCTTTTTCGGCCTTGGCGCGCGGGGTCAGGACCTCCCGGCCGCAGCCCTGGCAGCGCAGGCGGAAATCCATCCCCGCGCGCAGGACGAGCCATTCCCGCGCCCCGCAGGGATGGGGCTTTTTCATGGTCAGCAGGTCGCCGACGCGGATATCCATCGGCATTGCGATTCACTCCCCTTTGATCCGGTCCCAGTAGGTTTTGCAGCTCTGCTCGAACTTGTTGTCGCCGGGCCGGTAGTAGACCGTTCCTACGAGCTCGTCGGGCAGATACTGCTGCTTGACCCAATGGCCGGGATAGTCGTGCGGATAGAGATAGCCCTGCTCCCGCTCGAAGCCAGCGCCGTCGGCGTGGACGTTTTGCAGCTCGCGCGGGATGGGTCCGGCCTTGCCCTTTTTGACGTCAGAGATTGCCGCGTCGATGGCCATGACCACGGAATTGGACTTCGGCGCGGTCGCCAGCAGGATGACGGCCTGAGCCAGCGGAAGTCTGGCCTCCGGCAGGCCGAGCTGCAGCGCGGAATCCACACAGGCCTTAACGATGGAGACCGCCTGCGGATAGGCCAGTCCGATATCCTCGCTGGCCGAACAGAGGATGCGGCGGCAGGCGCCGGGCAGATCGCCGGCCTCCAGAAGGCGGGCCAAATAGTGCAGGGCAGCGTCGGGGTCGGAGCCGCGCAGGGACTTCATCAGGGCGGATACGCTGTCAAAGTGGCTGTCGCCCTCGCGGTCGTAGTGCATGGAGGAACGCTGGGAGACGGCCTCGGCGTCGGCAAGCGAGATATGAACCACGCCGTCGTCTGCGGCGCAGGCGGTGAACAGGACCTCCACGGCGTTGATCGCCTTGCGGACGTCGCCGCCGCAGGCCGTGGCAAGGAAGCGGCTGACGCCGTCCTCGGCCCGGACCGTCACGTTCAGCTTGCGTTCCATATAACGCATGGCGCGCTCTACGGCCTGCTGGCAGGCCTCGGGCGTCAGGCTCTTGAACTCAAAGATCGTGGAACGGCTCAAAATCGCGTTGAAGACGTAGAAATACGGATTCTCCGTTGTGGAGGCGATCAGGGTGATCTTTCCGTTTTCGATGAACTCCAGGAGGGTCTGCTGCTGCTTTTTGTTGAAGGACTGGATCTCGTCAAGGTAGAGCAGGACGCCGTTCGGCGTGAGCATCGTGTCCAATTCCGAGACGATCTTTTTCACGTCGGCGGTGGAGGCCGTGGTCGCGTTGAGATTGAACAGGCGGCGATTGGTCTTTTCCGCAATGATGTTGGCAACGGTGGTCTTACCGGTCCCGGAGGGGCCGTAGAAAATCAGGTTCGGCACGACGCCGGATTCGATGATCCGGCGCAGGATCGCGCCTTCGCCCAAAATGTGATCCTGCCCGTAGACCTCGCTGAGATCGCGCGGGCGAAGCTCGTCCGCCAGTGGCTGATACATGGGTTCACCCCCGAATGGAAACTCTTTCTGTATTTTACTAAAAAAAAGCGAAAAACGCAACTTGTTTCTTTCCATTTGCGGCGGAATGTGCTATAATGATGGAACGATCCTGCGATTTCATTAAAAAAAAGGGACGTGCTTATGAAAGCATCCGTTCAAAAGCAGAAATTCCTGCAGGGGGCCGGAATCCTGACGGTCGGTATCCTGCTCAACAAAATCATTTCCGCGGTCTACAAGCTGCCGCTTACGAGGCTGATCGGCAAGGAGGCCGTGGGGCATTTTTCGGTTGCCTACAATATCTATGAGCTGATGATGGTGATTGCCGCCGCCGGGCTGCCCGTGGCGCTGAGCCGCCTGATCTCGGAGGCCGCCGCACGGGGCGAGCGCAGGCAGATGCAACGCATTTTCCGCGTCAGCCTGGTGGTCTTCCTGACCATCGGTCTGGTCGGCGGGGCCGGGCTGCTCCTGTTCTCAAGACAGATCGCAGCGCGGATGAACGACACCGCAGCCGACGCGGCTCTGAAAATGCTGGCTCCGGCGATCTTTTTCTTCTGTCTGTTCTGCGCCTTCCGCGGCTACTATCAAGGCCAGCAATACATGATGCCCACCTCGGTCAGTCAGATCGTGGAGGCGTTTTGCAAGCTGGGCGTCGGCCTCGGCGCGGTGCTGGTCGCGATCCGCATGGGCCTTGGGCCGGGGGCCTCGGCGGCCTGCGCGGTGATGGGCGTCTCTGCTGGCGCGGGGCTGAGCTGCGCTTATTTGATCCTGGTCTACCGGAGAAACCGGGTGGTGCTGCGCCCAGGTGCGGCGGACGGGCCGGTTTTGAGCCGGGGGCAGACGCTTGCGCGCCTGTTCCGGGTAGCCGTGCCGATCACGCTCGGCGCGGCGGGCCTCCAGATCTTCAAGCTCTTCGGCACGAAGGAGATCCTGCGCCAGCTCCAGGGTCCGATCGGTCTGAATCAGGCCGCGGCGGTGGAGCTCTTCGGCGTCTATTCCCTGGCGGTCAGCCTGTTCCAGATGCCCGGCACCGTCGTGCAGCCGCTTGGCGTCAGCCTGGTTGCAGGCGTCACCGAGCGCATCACAGTGGGCGACGACGCCGGTCGGCGGCGACTGGAGGAATCCGCCCTGCGAATGACGGCGCTGATCGCCATGCCCTGCGGCGTGGGTCTGGCTGTGCTGGCAAGGCCGATCCCGGCGCTGCTCTTTGGCTACGAGGGCTCGATGCTCAACGCTGCCGCGACCCTGCTGCGGATCCTGGGGCCTGCCTCGATCCTCTACTGCTTCCTGGTGGTAACGAACGCTCTGCTCCAGGCGCGCGGGCAGGTCATGGCCCCCTTCTACCACACGCTGATCGGCGGGGCGGTCTATCTGCTGCTCTGCAAGGTGCTGGTGCCGATCTCCTCGCTGCACATCTACGGCGCGGCCCTGGCCACGGCGAGCTACAGCCTGCTGATCCCCGGCCTGAATCTCCTCGCCATCCGGCGCGGGCGGGCCGAGGCGCCGCGTTTGCTCCGGCAGCTCTGGCGACCGGCCGCCGCCAGCCTGGGCATGGGCGTCATTACCTGGGCGGTCCAGCGTTTGAGCGGAACGATCCTGCTCTCCCTGCCTGCTGCGGCTGCGGTCTATGCGGGACTGATCTTCGTTCTGCGGGCCGTCACGCGGGAGGACTGTGAGCTGCTGCCGCACGGCGCGGCGATCGCGCGTCTGCTCCGGTTGGAGCCCGGCGCGGACGAGAAAGCAATTCGCCCGGACGGGCGTGATTGAGAGGAATCGCACATGGAAAAAAAAGAACGCGCGCTGCGCGTGATCGAGGCGCTGAAGGCGGACTATCCGGAAGCACTCTGCGCCCTGAACAGCCGGAAGGACTACGAGCTGATGATCGCTGTCCGGCTGTCCGCCCAATGCACGGACGAGCGTGTGAATCTGGTCACGCCTGCCCTGTTTGCACGGTTTGACTCGCTGGAGGCCTTTGCTTCGGCGGACGTGGCCGAGGTGGAGGAGATGGTCCACTCCTGCGGCTTCTACAAGCACAAGGCGCGGGACATCGTGCTGGCCTGTCAGACCCTCCTGCGCGACTACGGCGGCCGGGTCCCGGACAGCATGGAGGAGCTTCTGAAGCTCCCCGGCGTGGGCCGGAAGACGGCGAACCTCCTGCTGGGCGACCTTTACGGCGTGCCGGGCTCGGTGGTCTGCGACACGCACTGCATCCGCATCTGCGGGAAGCTGGGGCTGACCGACGGAACCAAGGATCCGGCGAAATGCGAGACCCAGCCCCGCGCCGTCCTTCCGCCGGAGGAAAGCTCGGATTTCTGCCACCGGATCGTCCTGCACGGACGGGCGGTATGCACGGCGCGGAAGCCGGCCTGCGAGCGCTGCTCGCTGGCGGCGTGGTGCGCGTATTTCAACGGGAGCGAAGCGAACGACGAAGGGAGAAAGAGCGTATGAAACAGAACATGAACCTCAGTGAACGCCTCCTGCGCGGGACCGGGATCGTCATGAGCGTCTTCGGCGCGTTGGAGACGGTCGTTTTCATCGTCCTCACGGGCGGCCTGATCGTAGCGAACAGCGCAACGGTGAGCCTGTTTTCCGGCACCGGAGAGATCATCGGCGCGGCGGCCTTTCTGGCAGCCGCTTTGCTGGAGCTGATCACCGGGATTCTTGGCGCAAGGTGCGCCAAGAACGGAGCAAGCGAAACGGTCTGCATCGTATTCGGTGTGCTCTGCCTGGGTCTGACGATCCTCAGCCTGGTCATGATCGGTCGGAAATTCGACCTGCTGAGCGGCGCGAGCCTTGCAATTTGCGCCATCCTGCCTGTCATTTACATTTTTGCCGCATTCAAGTCGCAGCAGGCGCGGAACGCAGCGGAAGAAGCGCCGGAGGAAGAAGCGGCGGAGTAGCATACCGGCGCGGAAAAGGTCAAAATAAAAAGAAGGTACACGAAACATAGCCCTTTGGAACGGGGCGTTCGTGTACCTTCTATTTTGCATGCGCGCGGTCTCTGCGGCGTGGACGCGGCGGCCTGGGGTCAG
>JBGUIY010000269.1:0-6821 GCA_045113475.1 Christensenellales bacterium
ATCGAGGTTCCGGCCCGGCTTGAGACGGCCGTCGACATGGCGCTCGGCGGCGCGCTGCAGAACATCGTGACCGACAACGAGAACACCGCCAAGCGCATCATCGACTACCTGCGCGTCAACCGGCTCGGCCGTGCCACCTTCCTGCCCATCACGAGCATACGCAGCCGTACGCTCAATCAGGAGGAACGCCGCCTGCTGTCGATGCCCGGCTGCCTGGGCGTTGCCAGCGAACTGATCCAATTCGACGAACAATTCCGCGGGATCGTGGAGAGCCTGCTGGGAAGGACCGTTATCGCGGATAATCTCGACCACGGCATCCCGATCATGCGGGCAGGCCGCCAGGCCTTCCGCCTCGTCACGCTGAACGGCGACGTCATGCATTCCGGCGGTTCCATGACCGGCGGCACCACGCAGAGCAGAACCGTTTCCCTGCTCGGGCGCGAGCGTGAGATCAAGGACCTCCGCGAGCGCATTGAGACGCAGAAAGCCGATCTTGAGCGGCTGAACGTCCGGCTGGTCGAGATCAACGAAAAGCGCCAGAAAGCCAGGGACGAAGAAACAGAGTGCGCGAATCAGCTTCACGAATTTGAAGTTCTTCAGGCAAGACTGAAAGAACGTATCCAGTCTGACGAACAGGACAGCGCCGATTTCAACAGGCGCATCGCCGATACCGAAAACGCCAGGTCACAGCTGACCGCCTCCATCGAAGAGATTGACCGCGATATGGAAGCAGCCAGTGCGGCGGTGTCCACCGAAACCAGCAACAGCCAGGAACTCGAGCAGCGCACCGCCGAGTTGCAGCGCGTCATGCTTCAGCTGCGCGAAAAAGCCGATCAGGCGCGCACGCAATTGACTGAAAGTCAGCTGGCGCTCAGCGGACTGACGCACCAGCTGGATACGCTCGGCAGGCAGATCACCGAGTCCGAGAGACGGCGAGACGAAATCTCCCACCGCATCGCGGAAGGCGAATCGCATCTGGACGAATTGTCTGAAAACATCACCCGGCTGAACGTATCCGTTCAGGAGGCCGCCGCACATGTCGTTTCGCTGAGAGAGAAACATGAGAGTTCGCTACAGATCGTGGAAGAGCTGGAGCACCTGCGTTCGGACAAGCTGGCTGAGCAGCGGAAGCTGAATCAGGAACTGGAAGAAGCCCATGCCCAGTCCGAAACAGACAGCCTCCAGCTGCATAAAACAGAGCTGTCTCTCAGCAAGGCCCAGAACGATCTGACACAGATGACGGATCACCTGCTCAACGCTTATGACCTGAGCTACGCGGACGCCCAGAACTACCGCTCCGAAACGCCGATCGAGCTCGGCAAGGCCGACCAGGAAGTTGCCTCCCTGCGCTCACGTATCCGTGAGATGGGCACAGTCAACACTTCGGCCATCGAAGCCTATGAGACCGAAATGGCGAGGTACAAAGAACTGACCGCCCAGCGCGACGACCTGCTGAAAGCCCGCGACGACCTTGAAGGGCTCATCAAGCGTCTGCTCAAGCAGATGGAAGGCATTTTTACGGTCGAGTTCGAAAAGCTCGGGACATATTTCAAGGAAACCTTCGTCCGGCTGTTCGGCGGCGGACAGGCGGAACTCAAACTGACGGAAGCGGACGATCCGCTCAACTGCGGCATTGAGATCACTGCCCAGCCGCCGGGGAAAAAGCTTCAGCTCCTCTCGCTGCTTTCAGGCGGCGAGCGCGCGCTGACCGCGATCGCCATCCTGTTCGCCATGCTCAAGCTGAAGCCCACCCCCTTCTGCATCCTGGACGAGATCGAAGCGGCGCTGGACGATTCCAACATTTCCAACTTCGCGGAATATCTGAGCGAATACGCACAGACGACCCAGTTCGTGGTCGTTACCCACCGCAAGGGCACGATGGAAAGCTGCGACACCCTCTATGGCGTAGCCATGGAAGAAAAAGGCGTGTCTCGAATGGTTTCCGTCAACCTCGCGGATTATCCCAACTGATACGGAGGCGCAATATGGCAGGATTTTTTGCCCGGCTGAAGGATGGCCTGAAAAAGACCCGCGACAAATTCACCAAGGATGTCGACACGCTGGTAGAGAACACCCCGGTCATCGACGACGATTTTTACGAGGATCTGACTGACATCCTGATTCTGGCTGACGTCGGGCTTCCCGCGACCCAGGACGTAATCGACCGTCTTCGCCACGAAGTGGAAGTAAAGAAGATCAAGGACGCCAACGCCGCGCGCGAGATCCTGAAGGATCTGCTGATCGACGAGATGAATATCCCCCGCCCCGCGCTGCACTGGCCCATGGTCATGTTTGTGGTCGGCGTCAACGGCGTTGGCAAGACGACCACCATTGGCAAGCTTGCGCTGCGCTTCCAGGAAGTGGATCGCACGGTCATGCTGGCAGCAGCGGACACCTACCGCGCTGCGGCGGACGAGCAGCTGGCCATTTGGGCGGAACGCGCGAACGTGCCGATCATCCGTTCCTCGGCCGGCGCCGATCCCGCTTCCGTCGTATACGACGCCGTGCAGTCCGCCAAGGCGAAAAAGATCGACCTGCTGATCGTGGACACCGCCGGCCGTCTGCACAATAAAAAGAACCTGATGGACGAGCTGAGCAAGATGCGCCGTGTCATCGACCGGGAGTACCCGGAAGCCACCATGCGCTGCATGCTGGTCCTGGACGCCACTACCGGACAGAACGGCATCAGCCAGGCCAAGCAGTTCAAGGAAGCGACCGATATCGGCGGCATCATCCTGACCAAGCTCGACGGCACTGCCAAGGGCGGCATCGCCATCGCTATCCGCCGCGAGCTGAACATCCCCGTATGGTATATCGGCGTCGGTGAAGGCATCGATGATCTTCAGGCATTCGACGCCAAGGAATTCATCAACGCCCTGTTCTGATAAGGTAAAAGTCATGTACATTCTATTGACCAACGACGATGGAATCGAATCCGCCGGCCTGCGTGCGCTCGTCAACGCCGCGGTACGCCGGGGGCATGAAGTCCTGGTATGCGCCCCGTCTGAGCAGCAAAGCGCCGCATCTCAGCGCATTCAGCTGAATACGCCGATCATGGTCAGGCGCTCCTACGAATTCGGCAATACAGAAGCCTGGGCGATCTCAGGAACGCCGGCCGACTGTGTCCGTATCGCATACGAGCTGAGCGACAGACAGCCAGACATCTGCATTTCCGGCATCAATGACGGCGAAAACGCCGGCTGTGCCGTATTCTACAGCGGAACAGTCGCAGCGGCGCGTGAAGCGACCATGCATTACACCCCCGCTTTCGCCGTATCTGTCCTGCCCGGAGCGGACGCTGACGCGTTGGAGACCTTGGCGGAAAAAAGCCTGACGATCGCCGAGAACAGTTCCATCGGTCAGTTCCCGCGCCTGTCCGTAGTCAACATCAATGCGCCCGCTACGATAGCAAAAGACTGGAAGGGGATCAGGTACTGCACCTTGTCCCAGGCGTTCTATCACGACACATACGAACGCCGCCAGAGCCCGCGTGGACAGGACTACTACTGGGTAAAAAACGGCCTGCCCATGGAAGAACCGGAGCCGGACAGCGATTATTACTTCCTACGGCGTGGATATATGACCGTCAGCGTGATCGGCGGCTTCGCCGATCTGAATCAACAGGCGGATCATTATCTGCACCTGAACGACCGGGAGAACGGTTATGCCCGCTGAAACACTTGGCCTGATCAGCGAACTGAACATCCGCGGGTGCCGGCTCAGCAAAAGCTACCGGGCCATCGCGTCTTTCATCGAAGAACACTATGACCGCGTGCCCGCCATGACGGCTACCGCTCTCGCCCGTGAAGTGGGCGTCTCTGAGAGCACGGTGGTTCGTTTTGCCAATGCCCTTGGCTACGAAGGCTACCCGACGCTGCAAAAGGCACTGCAGTATCAGGTGCGCAAGCGGCTGACCACGGACGAGCGCTTTTCCCTCGGCTCCGAACTGTCCCAGGAAAACGTTCTTACGACAGTATTGAAGGAAGATATGCGCAATATCCGCCAGACCGTGGACCATATCGACCGGGAAGCCTTCTCCCAGACCGTGGACGCGATCCTCAACGCCCGGCACATTTATATCCTCGGCCTTCGTTCAGCCGCGCCGCTGGCCCAGTTCATGACCTATTATCTGAATTTTATCTTCGAGAACGTCGCTCAGGTATCCACTGGGCTTGCTGACGTTTTTGAGGGCCTGCTGCGCATACAGCCGGAGGATGTGCTGATCGGCATCAGTTTCCCCCGGTATTCCACGCGAACTGTCGAAGCCATGCGTTTTGCCCACAGCACAGGTGCCCGCGTGATCGCCATTACCGACAGCGTTCACAGCCCCCTGAACAACGAAGCGGATCTTTGCCTGACCGCTTCCACCAACATGCCTTCGTTTGTGGACTCTCTGGCAGCGCCGCTGTCGCTGATCAACGCACTGATCGTGGCGCTCAGCCTCAAGAAGCGTGACGAGCTGCATCATCACCTGAACAGGCTGGAAGAGATCTGGTCGCGAAACAGCGTTTATCTGAAAAAATGAGTACGATGTATACTGATGTTGCCGTGATCGGCGGCGGCGCGGCAGGGATTGCGGCAGGACTGTTCAGCGCCAGGGCCGGCGCTGCTACCGTCATTCTCGAAAAAAACGAGAAACTGGGCCGGAAGATGTACATTACCGGCAAGGGACGCTGCAACCTGACCAACGACGCCGATTTCGAAGTCTTTTTGAAAGAAGTGCCCCGAAACCCGAAATTCCTGTACAGCGCTCTTTCTTTTCTCTCACCCCAGGACACGATGAAACTGGTCGAGGACCATGGCTGCCCCGTTAAAACAGAACGCGGACGCCGCGTATTCCCCGTCAGCGACAAAGCCTCCGACGTAACAAAGGCCTGGCAGCGGGCGCTTTCCGAAGTCGGCTGCCAGATCCGGCTGAACACGTGCGTCCTCGCTGTCACCCCCGAAGATGAAGGCGGCTACCGTCTCGAGACCACCACGGGCATCGTACACACGCGCTGCCTGGTTATTGCGACAGGCGGGCTTTCCTACCCGTCTACCGGGTCTACGGGAGACGGATACGCTTTCGCCGAAAAACTCTCCATTCCCGTCCTGGCCTGTTCCCCGTCGCTCATTCCGCTGCTCACTTCAGACAGCTGGACGGGCGAGCTGCAGGGCCTGTCCCTGAAAAACGTCCGTCTGACTGCCTCAAGAGGCAAAAAGACGCTCTACACCGAAATCGGCGAGATGCTGTTTACCCATGACGGCATCTCTGGACCCCTCGCCCTTGAACTGAGCTGCCATCTGCCCGCTCAGCTGCCGCAGGACCTGAGCGTAACCATCGACCTGAAGCCCGGGCTGACTGCGGAACAGCTGCAGGCCCGCCTTCAGCGGGAGATCCTGTCCTCCGGCAAAAAAACACTGAAGTATGTTGTGGAAACACTGCTTCCTCAGCGGATGGCACTGCTCCTGCTGGACCTGGCAGGGATCGGCAGGGACATCCGGGCCAATCAGCTGACAGCAGCTGAGAGAGACGCGATATGCCACCTTCTGAAAGCATTTCCCGTGACTGTATCAGGCACGCATCCCATCGCTGAAGCGGTAATCACCCGCGGCGGGGTGGACACCAGAGCGCTCAATCCCGCGACCATGGCCGTCAGGAAACAGGACGACCTGTTCTTCTGCGGCGAAGTGATCGACGTGGACGCGCATACCGGCGGGTATAACCTGCAGATCGCCTTTTCCACCGGCGCCCTCGCCGGGCATCATGCAGCACTCAAAGCAACAGCATCCCTGACCGAATAAAGGAGCCTTCTCACATGCAAGCGATCGTATTGGATCTCGAATGGAATCAGCCCACCAATTTCCGCAGCGGGGGTTACCGGGAATCCGGCGGCCAGCTGCTGTTTGAGATGATCCAGATCGGCGCTGTCAAGCTGAACGAATCGCGCGAGATCGTGGATACCTTCAACCAGCTGATCCAGCCGACCTGCTACCGCCGCCTGAACCCGCATGTTCAGAAGATCACGCATATCACCCAGGAGCAGGTGGACAGCGCGCCTCTGTTCCAGGACGCCTATGACGCTTTTATCCAGTGGTGCGGAAACGATTGCGTGCTGCTCACCTGGGGCTGCGACGACATCTCCGTGTTTGAGCAGAACGTGCGCTACTTCGACTGCCCGGAGCCTCTTCCCCCGATCTGCGATATCCAGAAGCTATTCAGCGACGAGCAGGGTACGCCGAATGAACGCAAATCCCTGAAAGGGGCCATGGAAGTCCTGGAGATCGAACCGACAGAGGATAAAGAATTCCATAACGCGGTCAACGACGCATATTACACCGCCCTCGTATATGCGCGCATCCAGTCGACAGACAAGCTCATGCAGTACCGGCTGAAAGCCAGACAGCTGGTCCATCAGGACAGAAAGCGCAGGCAGACTGTTTCGGTGCACAGGCTGAGCCGCGGCATCCCGACCATACTGAAAACCAAATACGGCGCTCAGGTCCCATGCCCGGTATGCAACCACCTGAAGCCTCTTGCCGCCGGTTATTACCGGTACAGCTCGCAGCGTTATACCGCGCTTTCCATCTGTGAAAACCATGGCCTCTTCTATGTGAAAATGAACGTGATCACCCATCCGGACAAAAAGCGCTATCTGGAACGGATGACCATCCTTACCGACGAGCAGAGCCCCGCCTATGTCAGCACCAAGCTGCTCCAGTGGCAGCAGAAGCTGGCGTCACAGGAGAAAGGAGAAGCCTGATGATCACTGTCTCCATCGACGGCCGTTCCGCAGCATTTCCCCCAGGCGTCATTCTGAAGCAAGCCGTTGACCAACTGG
>JBGUIY010000270.1:0-3772 GCA_045113475.1 Christensenellales bacterium
CCGTCGATATCCAGGAACACCGGCACGCCCGCCGGCAGCGGACGCCCGCAGTGCACGCAGGCGTCCAGCCGGGGCCGCCAGCCGGAGAGGGCGGCGTCCATCAGGAAAAAAGCGGCGGTCACCGCCCGGGGATCCAGGGGCAGATAGCACAGGCGCTTCAGGCTGCGGGCCAGGAGCAGGAACAGTCTGGTATTCCCCTCCCCCGGTGTTGCCTGGGTCTGCATGACTTCCAGCATACAGGCGGCGTAACGCAGCTTCTCGTAGTCCTCCCGCAGGGCGTAAAAGCTGTCGATCAGCTCGAAGGAGGTCACCGTCATCCGGCCCTTGGCCTGATAGAGCACGTACTCGCCGTAGGAAAAGGCCTGCGCCGCGGACATCAGCGGGCTCTGGGGCTTCTTGCACCCCCGGCAGAGGGCGTCCAGCTGTCCGTGCTCAGGGGTCAGCAGGCTCAGCATGCGGTCGTTGTCGCGGTAGTCGGCCGTGTGCAGCACGATGGCCTGGGTCGTGATATAAGGCATCCCCTTCTACTCCTTTCGCCGGAACAGCTTCCGCGTTCTGCCGGCCGCGGTGAAATATCTTCCTGCGCCGGGCGCGATGGCTGCGCACAGCAGCTGCACGTCCGCCGCCCCGCCCCGGCGCAGGACCTCTGCGCAGGCGAGGGCCGTCGCGCCGCTGGTGCGCACGTCGTCCACCAGCAGGATCCGCCGGCCGCTGATATCGGCGCCGGGCTTCAGGGCAAAGGCGCCGCACAGGTTCTGCTGCCTTTCCCGGATGCTGCGCAGGCCGGACTGGCGCTTCGTTTCCCGCGTGCGGACAAGGCACTCCCCCACCGGCAGGGAACGCATCCGCCCTGCCAGCATGGCCAGCAGAAAGGACTGGTTGTAGCCCCGTTCCAGCTGGCGCTGCCTGCCCAGGGGCACCGGCACCAGCAGGTCCGCCTCCGCCCCGGCAGCGGCTTCCGCCATGGGCGGAGCCAGCAGGGCCGCCGCCTGGGTCTCGCCGTAAAACTTGAGCCGCAGGATCAGCCCGCGCACGGCACCGCGGTACCTGTACGGCGCGAAGGTCCGGCTGATTAGGCGCTGCGGGTCCCGGCGGCAGACCGGGCAGGGCTTTCCCGGGCTGAGCGCACTCAGGCAGCGCGGGCACAGGGTATCGGCGGTATAACGGGCGCGGAGCAGCTGTTTCAGGCAGTCCGGGCACAGGGGCAGACCGTCCATGATATCGGCCGCCTGTCCGCAGGCGGCGCAGTGGGAAGCCAGCGGGCTCAGCAGATGCGGCAGCATGTTCAGTCAAAGCCCGGCTGCGGCGGCGCGGGCGTGGACTGGTCCTGCAGCCGGCGGCACAGGCCGGTGTAGCGGGTGGTGATGTAATCGTTGTCCACCATGGTGCGGATGGCGTCCTCCGTGCCCACCAGCACCACGAAACGCCGTGCCCGGGTCAGCGCGGTATACAGCAGGTTGCGGGTCATCAGCAGGTGCGGCCCGCGGATGACGGGCATCACCACCACGGGGAACTCGCTGCCCTGACTCTTGTGCACGGAGGTGCAGTAGGCCAGGTCCAGCTCCTCCATTTCGGCGCGGCCGTAGGTCACCAGCCGGCCGTCGTCAAAGAGCACGTTCAGCTCGTCCTGATCCGGGTTCACGTCCCGGATAAAGCCCAGGTCGCCGTTGAACACGCCGTCGCCGTCCTCGCCGTCCTCCGTCTCCCAGTGCAGCTGATAGTCGTTGTGGATGTGCATCACCTTGTCGCCACGGCGGAACACGAGCTCCCCGAACTCGATCTGGGGCTTGCCCGCCGCGGGCGGGTTACAGGCCTGCTGCAGCATCCTGTTCAGCTGGATCACGCCGGCGGGGCCCTTCTTCTGCGGGGACAGCACCTGGATGTCCCGGCAGCCGTCCTCCAGCTTCAGGAAGCCGGGCAGACGCTCGGTGCACAGGCGCACCACGGTCCGGGCGGCGTTGGCGGGGCCGTCCTGCCGGTCCAGGAAAAAATCCGAATCCCGCCGGTTGAGGATGGGCATTTCCCCCTCGTTGATGCGGTGGGCGTTGATGGCGATCATGCTGTGCTCCTCCTGGCGGTAAATGTCCGTCAGGCGGGCGAAGGGCAGGACGCCGGACTGCAGGATGTCCTTGAGCACGTTGCCGGCCCCCACGCTGGGCAGCTGGTCCTGGTCGCCCACCATGATCAGCCGCGTGCCGTCCCGCAGCGCCCGCAGCAGGCTGCGGATCAGGAATATATCCACCATGGACATCTCGTCCACGATCACGCAGTCGCACTTCAGCGGGTCGTCCTCATCGTGCTGGAAAGCGCCCGTTTCGGCGTCGAACACCAGGGTGCGATGGATGGTCATGGCATGGTGGCGGGTCGCCTCGGCCATGCGTTTGGCCGCGCGGCCGGTGGGGGCGGTCAGGACGGTCTTGTAGTCCTGCCCCAGCAGGTACAGGATGCACTGGATAATGGTGGTCTTGCCGGTACCGGGCCCGCCGGTGATCACGAACACGCCGTGCTCCACCGCGCCGGCCACCGCCCGCTTCTGCTGATCGGACAGGATGATGCCGTGGGAACGCTCGAAGGCGGCGATATGCTCCGCGGTCACGCTGTCGGGCATCACCGGCGCGGTCAGCTGCAGCTTGATGAGCCGCATGGCCGTTTCCACCTCGGCATAGTACATGCCGCTCAGGTATACGTAGGAGCGGCCGTCGCACTCGGACATCACCAGGTCCCGCCGCAGCAGCAGCGCCTGCAGGTGCCGCTCCAGGGCCTGGGGCGTACAGCGCAGCACCTCGGAAGCCCGGTTCAGCAGCTCCAGCACCGGCAGGCAGGTATGACCGGCGGAAGCGGCGGCATCCTCCAGCACATAGCGCAGGCCGTACTGCATGCGGTGTTCGCTGTCCTGGGCCAGGCCCATCCTGAGGGCGATCTGGTCCGCGGTCAGGAAGCCCACCTTGTCCACGTCGTCGATGAGCCGGTAGGGATTGGTGCGCATGACGGTCTCCGTTTCGGGGCCGTATGCCTTGGCGATGCGCGCCGCCAGGGCGGGCGGGACGCCGTTGCGCTGCAGGAACATCATCTGCCGGCGCTCGCCGTACTGCTCCGCGAAGCTCTCGGCGATCATTTTCGCCCGGGCAGGGCCGATGCCCTTGACCTTCAGCAGTTCCTGCACATTCAGCAGCACGTCGAAGGTCTTTTCCTTATAGGTTTTCACCAGCAGCTCGGCGGTCGCCTCGCGGATGCCCTTGATCTGGCCGGAAGCCAGGTAATTGTATATATCGGTCAGGGAGGTGGGTTCCTCCACCTCGCAGCCGTTGGCCTTCCACTGACGGCCGTATTCCCGGTGCTCCACCCATCCGCCGTAGAAGGTGACGCGCTCCCCGTCCCCCAGCGGCGGCAGGACGCCCACCACGGCGGTCTCGTCCCCGTCGGCGAAGACGGAAAGCACGGTATAGCCGTTTTCGTCGTTGCGGAACACGGTGTTCCGGACGACCCCCGTCAGCCGGTCCTCAGCCATGCGCTTTCCCTCCTTCCGCCGAAAACATCCTGAAACGATAAAACGATTATACGACAAAAACAGGGAGCACGCAATGAAGAATCATTATATAGCGAAGCGGGGGCGGCATCCCCGCCGGTACGTCCGCTGCGCGAAAACGCAATGAACAGCTTTTCGGCTCACCGTTTGTCTGATCAAAGATTTATTTTCAATGGCGGCGCAGGCGCCGCCGGTGCATCAACATCAATTGCCGGCAAAAGCATTATATTTCAGCCCCTGCAGTGA
>JBGUIY010000271.1:0-2786 GCA_045113475.1 Christensenellales bacterium
ACGAAGCCCGCCGGGCTGTTATCGTCGTCGTTCTCCTCCTGGGTTTTGATGATCTGGCCCGTGCCGCCGTCCTCCGCCTTCTTCAGGCCGGTCTGCTTCCGGTCCTGCTTTTCGTTGAGGATGAATACGCCCCGGTACCGGTCGTTGATATACACCTCGACAGGCGTGCCGGCGACCGCGCCGGAGCGCCTGGCTTTCCAGGGCAGGCGGTACATCGCGTCCCACAGGTCCATGGCGACCCGGTTGCGGAAGCGCGAGGCGTCGTTATAGGCGCTGTCGAGGATCCAGTCGCTATCCTGCCTCAGGCCGGCCAGACGGACGTCGCTCTTTTTGCCATCCTTCATGATGGAGAAAGAGTACGGATGCTTGTCGCTGTACCGCGCGGCGGTTTTTCCGCGTTTGGAAATGACGCCGTCGGAATTCAGGGTCGGGCTCTTCCAGCCGTTCGACCGGTAATCCGGGTCGGTCACCTGCAGTCTCATCTTCGTATTGCTATCCACGCCGATACTGCGCTTCGCGGTGACGGACACCACCGGCAGCGTGGTGAATACCAGCCGCACGGTACTGCGTCGGGCGCCGCTGGCGAACTTGAATACAAGGATGTCCGAAAGCTTCGCGCTGACCGGCTGATCGTGGGATAGCGGCTGGCCGTTCAGATAGGCCGAGCGCAGGCCGGAAACTTCCGACAGGTCCAGATACAGCGCCACGTCGCCGTTCCGGGCGCTGACCGGCAGCATCCACACGACGGAAGATCCCATCCGCCCGTATTTGTATACCGTGTTTTCGCTGGCGAACGTCAGCCACGACAGGTCGTATCTGGTGCCGTATTCCCTGTAGGGTTCGTTCTTCTCCAGCGGCGCGGCAAGGCAGACGCGCGCTTCAGGCGCGTCCCCCTGCACGGTGCCGGTATAATCCACGCGGACAAATACTTTCGTTTCAGCGCACGCGGCCGCCGCTGCCAGCACCAGGCACAGCAGCAGCGCGGCCCCGAACAGCTGTCTTTTGTGACACATCCTGTCCGCCGTTATTTGCCCGAGATGGTGATGCCGTCAAAGGCAATATAAGGCACGCTCACAGTGCCGTCCCGCAGGACGTCGCTGCTGATTTCGCGGATATTGTTCAGCATGTCCGGCACGCAGCCACTGATCATGGTCTCCTTGAGGGCGCAGGTGATTTTGCCGTTCTCGATCATGAAGCTGTTCTTGGCCACGCCGGAGAATTCGCCGCTGGACGCGGGCTGGCCGCCGGAGAAACGCATCACGAAGATGCCCCTGTCAATGCCGGCAATGATCTCCTCCAGGGTTTTCTGCCCCGCCGGGATCTCCAGGTTCCAGCTCTCGTTGCCCGCACGGGTGCCGCCGGTCTTGTTCGCGCCGTACTGGGAGAGGCGGAAGCTGGCCAGCCGGCCGTCGCGGATCAGGTCGAAGTCCTTTGCTTCATATCCCTCGGAGGTGAAGCGCTGGCCTACCGCTGCGAAATCCGCCCGTGGCCTGAACGAAATGCTGAGCCGCCCGTCCGCCACCTGTTCGCCCAGCTTATCCTTCCAGATGCTGGTGCCGTCGATGAGGTTCGAATCGGAGACGAAATTGTCCAGGATCGTGGAAACGACCACCTCGCCCAGAGCCGATGGTGCCAGCACCGCAGTACCGACGAACTTGCCCTCCAGGGGCTCCGTGTCGATCTGACGCTCCACCGCCGCCAGTTCGCGCTCGATGGCGCCGCACTCGATCACCGGCCTGTCCAGGGCCGTCAGCGTCACGTCGCTGCCGAAGAAGGACGAGCCCTTCTCCCCCTCGTGGGCGGAGTACATCAGGCTGAAGCTGTAGGAGCCGGACAGCCGGTCATAACTGACGCCGTTGCTGTTCAGATACACCGTCCGGATGGTCGTATGGTCGGTGATCATCTGCTCCATCATGATCTTCGGGTGCCGCTCGTTCACGTCCTTCAGCAGCTCCCGGGTGCGCTCGAACAGCTTTTCCCGGTCGCAGACGGGTGCGCCGTCCTCATAGGCCGCCTCTGCAGGCCCTGCGGCGAATTCCCAGGCCGGATCCGGCTCCGCGCTCTCGCTGGCGGCCACGCACTGGCGCACGGCCTTGCTGACCGCCGCTTCGTCGAAGCGGTTGATCTTCACGGCGCCCTTGCGCTGCTGCTTCAGCACGGTGACCGACACGTCGCGATCGAACAGCGTGCGCATCAGCGAGAATTTGCCGCCGTCCACGTTGAATTCTTCTTTTTTGTTTTCCCGTACGAAACACTGGACATGCTCAGCCCCCAGGGCTTTCGCTTCTTCCACGATGCGGCGGGCGATATCTTTCAGATCGTACATCTCAGCGACCTCCTATCATGACCTGGCAGCGCAGGGCCGGCCCGCCCATTCCCACGGGCATGGGCTGCTTTTTCCCGCAGAAGCCGGAACTGGCCCACACCACGTCGTCGCTGACCATGTCCACGGTTTTGAGCATATCGAAGGCGACGCCGGAGATGGTGGTATCCAGCAGGGCCTTGCCCAGCCTGCCCTTTTTGATCTCATAGCCCATGGTCACGCCGAACATGAACTCGCCGGTGGTGTCCGCCTGGCCGTTGCCGGAATCGATCAGGTAATAGCCGTCGTCCACGGAGGCGATCATATCCTCCAGCTTGTCCTTGCCGGGGTGCACGGCGGTATTGCGCATGCGGATCAGCGGCTCGTCGGAGAAGAGCCAGGCCCGCGCGTTGCCGCCCGGCGCCATGCCGAAGCGCTCCGCGCTTTCTCGGTTGTTCATGTAACCCACCAGGATGCCGTCTTT
>JBGUIY010000272.1:0-2271 GCA_045113475.1 Christensenellales bacterium
AAAAACCTGCTCAGTTATTACGACCGTATCGACCCCCGGTGAGGATGTATGGACAAATTTGTTTTAAAAGCCCCCTATAAGCCCGCAGGCGACCAGCCCCAGGCCATCGACGCCCTGGCCGAGGGCGTGCTGCGCGGCGACCGCTCGCAGGTGCTGCTGGGCGTCACCGGTTCGGGCAAGACCTTTACCATGGCCTCCGTGATCGAGCGCGTGCAGCGCCCGACGCTGGTCATCGCCCACAACAAGACGCTGGCCGCCCAGCTGTGCAGCGAGTTCAAAGCCTTCTTTCCCGACAGCGCGGTGGAATACTTCGTCAGCTACTACGATTACTACCAGCCGGAGGCCTATATCGCCTCCAGCGACACCTATATCGAAAAGGACTCCTCCATCAACGAGGAGATCGACCGCCTGCGCCACAGCGCCACCGCCGCGCTGAAGGAGCGGAAGGACGTGATCATCGTCGCGTCCGTGTCCTGCATCTACTCCATGGGCGATCCCTCCGAATATGAGGGACAGATGATTTCCCTGCGTCCCGGCATGAAACTGGACCGGGACGCCCTGCTGCGCAAGCTGGTGGAGATCCAGTATACCCGCAACGACATCGGCTTCTCCCGCGGCGATTTCCGCGTGCGGGGAGATACGGTGGAGATCATGCCTGCTGCCGAATTTGAAAACGGCGTGCGCGTGGAGTTCTTCGGGGACGAAATCGACCGCATCACCGAGTTTGCCGCCACCACCGGCCATGCCCTGCACACGGTGCAGCACAAAGGCATCTTCCCCGCCACCCACTACGCCACCAGCATCATCGGACGTGATGACGCCCTCCGGCAGATCGAGCACGACATGGAGCAGCGCGTCAGCGAGTTCAAAGCCGCCAACCAGCTGATCGAGGCCCAGCGCATCGAGCAGCGCACCAAATACGATATCGAGATGCTGCGCGAGGTCGGCATGTGCTCCGGTATCGAAAACTACAGCCGTTACTTCGACGGCCGCCGCCCCGGGGACGCGCCTTATACCCTGCTGGACTACTTTCCCAAGGGTTTCCTGACCATGATTGACGAAAGCCACGTCACGGTGCCCCAGATCCGGGGCATGTACGCCGGCGACCGCGCGCGCAAGGAGTCGCTGGTCAATTACGGCTTCCGTCTCCCCTCCGCCTTCGACAACCGGCCCCTGCGCTTCGAGGAGTTCGACGAACGGATCGGCCAGATCATATACGTTTCGGCCACGCCCGCCGACTACGAGCGCCAGCAGGCCACCCAGATCGTGGAGCAGATCATCCGCCCCACCGGCCTGCTGGACCCCAAGCTGGTCGTCCGGCCGGCCACCGGCCAGGTGGACGACCTGGTGGGCGAGATCAACGCCACCATCGCCAAGGGCTACCGCGTACTGGCCACCACCCTGACCAAAAAGAACGCGGAAAGCCTGACCGATTATCTTCACGGCCTGGATATCCGCGTGCGCTACCTGCACTCCGACATCCAGACCATGGAGCGCAGCAAACTGATCCGCGATCTGCGCACAGGCGCTTTCGACGTGCTGGTGGGCATCAACCTGCTGCGCGAGGGCCTGGACATGCCCGAGGTTGGCCTGGTGGCTATCCTGGACGCGGACAAGGAGGGCTTCCTCCGCAGCCAGACCAGCATGATCCAGACCATCGGCCGCGCCGCCCGCAACGTGGACGGCAGGGTCATCCTCTATGCCGATACGATGACCGACAGCTTGGTCAACGCCATCGCCGAGACCAACCGCCGCCGCGCCATCCAGGAAGCCTACAACGAGGAGCACGGTATCACCCCGGAGAGCGTGCACACGGCGGTCAAGGCCCTACTGGAGATCACCGACAAGGTGTCCGACGGCCTGCCCGGCGAGCTGACCGACGAGGAGAAGCAGCAGATGATCCAGGAACTGGAGGACAAAATGCTGGCTGCCGCCGGCGAGCTGGACTTCGAGAAGGCCGCCAAGCTGCGCGACGAGCTCTTCGCCCTGCGCGGCGACAAACCGGCCGACAAGCCCCAGCAGAAACGGAGAAGGAACCGGCACCGGTGATCGCGAGGGTAAGAAAACATGGAACAGGAATTCAGAAAGATCTTCGATACCATCCCGGAGCAGTTTGATCGCTACAGGCCCCGCTACTGCGGGGAACTGTTCTCGGCGCTGATCGGATATGCGAACATCGGTCCGGACAAAACCGTGCTGGAGCTCGGGCCGGGCACAGGCCAGGCGACTGACCCGATCCTGAATACGGGCTGCGATTACCACGCCATCGAA
>JBGUIY010000273.1:0-5556 GCA_045113475.1 Christensenellales bacterium
GCCGCCCACGCTGATGTTGATGCCGCCGCCGATCATCACGATGGTCAGGCTGCAGGACACGATGATCAGGGCCGCGTTGTCGTTGAGCAGGTCGAAGATCTGCTGAACCTTCAGAAAGCCGCCGCCCATGAAGATCATGGCGCAAGCGTACATCGTCACAAATATGCCGATGGTGATGGTCATCAGCAGCTGGGTGTCCGTCAAGGGCTCCCGGCGCGTCCTGTCGACAATCTGCTGTCTTACAGTCATTCCGCTCACCCCCTTGCCTTCTGTCCGCCGGCGATCCGGAGACGTACCACGTTCCACCAGTGCGTGAGCTTCTGCTTGATCACGGGCGAACCGGCGATGACGATGATGATGATCACGATGGCCTTATAAGCCTTGATGTTGACCGGATCGACCCGCATGGCCAGCAGGGTGGTCGTCAGCATCTGGATGATATACGCGCCGAGGATGCTGCCGCTCATCCGGAACCGGCCGCCGCCCAGGGCGTTGCCGCCGATGGCCACTGCCAGGATGGCGTCCATCTCGATATCGATCAGCAGGGTCTTGTGGCTCACCTGACCCATGCGGCTGGTGCCGATGATGCCGGCCACGGACACACAGATACCCAGGATGACGAAGGAAAGCATCTTGATCGCCACGGGGTCGATGCCGTTCAGCCTCGCGGCGCCCTGGTTCACGCCCACCGATTCGGTATACAGCCGCAGGGTCGTGAACCTGAATATCGCCATCAGGATCAGGCCCACGATGATCACACCGAAAACCGGCGTTGGGATCGGGATGCCCGGGATGGTCATGCCCATGGCGCTGATAATGGGGCTGTTGACCTGCGGCGTCGCACTGCCCACGATCCAGTAAGCGATGGACCTGCCGCAGGAGAACAGGATCAGGGTGGCGATCATGGGCTGGATCTTGAACACGGATACCAGCGCGCCGTTGAAGGACGTGAACAGGACGGTGACCAGGCAGCAGCAGAAAATCGCCAGCAGCACTGTGCCGAAGGTGATTTCCGGGAAGCTCTTGAGGGTGACGACAAAAATGCTGCCCGAAATGGTGCCCACGGCTCCGACGCTGATATCCTGGCCGCCGCAGGCCGCCGTTACCAGCGTCATGCCCATGGCGATGATAGCCAGCTCGCTGGCGCTGTCAATGATGCTGATGACGTTGCCAGTCAGCACCTGGTTGCCGCTGTTGTTTACGGAAAGCCCGATGGCGAAAAATTTGGGGTCGCGCAGCAGGTTGAACAAAAGCAGGATGCCCAGCGCCACCAGCGGGATGACCAGCTGGCCCAGGCCGCTGTTCCTGCGGATCACTCTACGTCCGGCATTCATTTCTGCTCACCTCCCGCGATGGTTTTCATGACCTGCGCCTGCGTGATGCTGCTGCCGGTCAGCTCGCCCACGATGTTCCGGTCGCGCATGACGATCAGCCTCGAGCAGGTACGCAGCATCTCCTCGACTTCGGAGGAGATGAAGGTGACGCTCATGTCCTCCTGCGCCAGCTGCAGCACGAGGCGCTGGATCTCGATCTTGGTGCCCACGTCGATGCCGCGTGTGGGCTCGTCCAGGATCAGGTAATCCGGATGGGTGAGCAGCCAGCGGGCCAGGATGACCTTCTGCTGGTTGCCTCCGGACAGGCTGCCGACCGGCGTATCATTGTCGGCGGTCTTGATGCTCAGCGCCTTCACGTATTCGTCTGCGAAATCCTCCATCTCGCTGCTGCTCATGGGATGGAAGAAGCCTTTCATGACCTGCAGCGCCAGGATGATATTGTCCCGGACACTCAGCTCTGCGATGATGCCGTCCCGCTTCCGGTCCTCCGGCAGGTAGCCGATGCCGTTCTTCATGGCGTCATGCGGCTTGGTGATGCGCACCTGCCTGCCTTTGACGCTGACCTTGCCGCCTGTCACGCGGTCGGCGCCGAAAATCGCGCGCACGCTTTCGCTGCGGCCGGAACCCAGCAGGCCCACAAAACCATTGACCTCCCCCTTGCGGATGTAGAAATCGAAGGGCCTGGTATCCGAACTCACCAGCTGATCCGCCTGGAAAACCACTTCATCCCTGGGCTCGCTCTTCTGCCCGAACTGCTCCAGCACGGCCACGTCGTCCAGGCTCTTGCCCATCATCTTGGCGACCAGCTCCACCTGGGGCAATTCGCTGACCAGGTATTCCCCCACCAGCTCCCCGTTGCGCAGCACGGTGATGCGGTCGCTGACGGCATAGACCTGCTCCAGGAAATGGGTAACGAAGATGATGCCGACGCCGCGGTTCTTCAGATCCCGCATGAGGCTGAACAGCATTTCGACTTCCTTTTCGTCCAGAGAGGAGGTAGGCTCGTCCAGGATCAGGACCTTGCAGTTCATATCCACCGCGCGGGCGATGGCCACCATCTGCTGCACCGCCAGGGAACAGCTGGACAGTTCCTGCTTGGGCCTGGCGGGGATGCCGAGATTCTTCAGGATGGCGGCGGCCCGCTTCTCATAGTCTTTCCAATTGACCAGGGCGCCCTCCGTCCGGCCGATGAACATGTTTTCCGCCACTGTCAGGTTGGAGCACAGCGTGATCTCCTGGTATACAGTGCTGATGCCGGCATTCTGCGCGTCCTGAGGCGAATGGATATGCGCCTCCCCTTCGATCCCGTCCACATGGATGGTGCCGCCGTCCTTTTCATAGACGCCTGTCAGCACCTTGATCAGCGTGGATTTGCCGGCGCCGTTTTCGCCCATCAGGGCATGGATCTCTCCCCGGCGCAGGGTGAAATCCACATTGCTGAGCGCTTTGGTGCCCGGGAACTGCTTGCAGATCCCGCGCATGGTCAATACAGCATCGCTCTGCATCTACGTTTGCTCCTTCCATCCCTTCAATGACCGGCTCCGCGCTTCGGAGCCCTGCCGCCCGAAGGCCGCACGCAGTATGAAAGAAGCGCAGTATGAACGCCTTGCAGCATTCATACCGCGCCATGAAACTAAGCGTTCATTACTCGCCGAGGCCGTAGGTCGCGATATCTTCCTCGGTGATGGTGCGGGCGTCGAAGCCCTTTTCTTCGTTGATGATCTGCTTGAGCTCATTCAGGCCTTCGATCTCGCCGCCGGCGGCCAGGGTCTTGATCATGCCGTCGATGAGGGCCGCCTGGAAGGGGCTGCACTGGCCATCATAGTTCCAGCTGCCGGAAAGCAGTTCGCGGAGCGCCCACTTGTTGCAGTCAAAGCCCATCACGATAACGTCGCCGTTGACACCGTGGGTGATGCCGTTGGCATCCAGCGCAGCCACGACGCCCTGCGCCATGCCGTCGTTCTCTGCGTAGACGATGTTGAACTTCTCGCCGGCGTTGATGGCAGCCTCGGCGATCTTGCGGGCTTCGTTGGGATCCCAGCTGTCGCCGCCGGTGCCTTCGCGCACCATGGTCCACTTGTCGTCAGCAGCGCACTTTTCCTGCAGGGGCTCGGAGCGGCCGATCTGAGCGGCGCTGCCCAACTGGCCTTGGATATGCAGCACGTTGTAAGCGTCGAGGTTCAGGCTTTCCAGCCAGGCTACAGCGGTGACGCCCTCATTGCGCATGTCGGAAACGACAGCAGCAGTGTAGAGGCTCGGGTCGCAGTCGATCATGCGGTCGAACAGGAACACGCCGATGCCGGCTTCCTGAGCGGCAGCCAGGGTCTCGTCCCAGCCGGTGGTCTCAGCGGCGGAAACCAGGATGTAGTCCACGCCGTCGGTGATGAAGGTGTTGGCAGCTTCCAGCTGCTTGTCAGCCGTCGGAGCGGTGACGAACTTGGCGTCATAGCCGTTTTCGGCGGTGAACACGGAATACAGATCGTTGACGTTGGCTTCACGGTAGCCGGACTCAGCGGGATCCAGGTTGATGATACCGACCTTGATCGCCTCATCCGCGGAAGCGACGGCCACCAGGCCCATGCACATAACCAGCGCGATCACCAATGCGAGCAGCTTTTTCATGGAACATTCCTCCTTCAATATTGCGAGGCTTTATCCAGCCTCTCTTTAGGTAAAATATACACCAAAACGAACAAAAGAAAAATGCAAAATACCCCTCCGGAAGGTGGGATTTTTTGCATTTTTCCCCTGTGAACCGCATATAAGGTTCAATTTGATTCTATTTCGGTTCGTTTTGATTCTGCGTCCGGTATTCGCCCGGGGTGATCCCCACGTTTTTCTTGAACAGGTAGCTGAAATAGTGCGCGTCGTTGTATCCCACGTCCTGTGCGATCTGCGTATTCCGGCGGTCCGTGCCGGCCAGCAGTTCCTTGGCCCTTTCCAGCCGCAGCCAGGTCAGGTATTCGGTAAAGGTCTTGCCGCTCACCTGCGCGAACACCGTGGAAAACCGGCTCTCGCTCATGCCCACGGCGCCAGCGACGTCCTTGAGCATCAGGCTTGAATCCGCGAAATGCTCCGCCATATAGATCTTCGCCCTGGCAGCGATGGTGGCGGCGTTTCCGCCGTCTCCCGCGTCTTCGAAGTCCCGCACGCCCACGATCAGGCTCTGTCCCGTCTCCTGATCCGCCAGCACGTGGCGGATGTGCGCGGCGCTCTTCATGCTCCGGATGATCTGTTCAGGGGCAGCCACCGTTTCCCCGATGCTGACGCGGATATGGACGCAGCCGATGCGCTCCAGCTCCATGACGGCGGAATAAGCGAACGTATAGGCCCGTTCCTCCGCATCGCTGTCGCTGTCCCCCAGCATCAGCACGCGGCCTCCGGTGCGGCTGCCGGTCACATGCGCGATGCCGCCGCTGCTCTCCGCCAGTTCCCGCAAAGCCTCCAGCCCGCGGTTTCCCGGCTCAAAGGCGAAGTCGATCACGGTATACCTGTTCGCCGTGAGGAGCACACCCATGCCCCGCAGCTGGCTGATCACATTGGCGGCGTCGGATTCCGCCGCGTCGTCCGAATACAGCGTGCTGAGCAGCTTCTCCCGCACGAACAGGTTATCGTTTTCGATGCGCGCCCGCAGCCTCTCGCTGCGCTCGCGGATCCTCTGCTCCTCCCGGAGCAGCTCGCTGACCCTGTCCAGGGCCTGCCGCAGTTCCCGCGCGGTCAGCGGCTTCAGCAGATACTCCTTGACCCCCAGCTGGATCGCCTGGCGGGCATATTCGAATTCATCGTATCCGCTGAGGATGATGATGCCGATCCAGGGCATCTGGCTGCGCACCAGGCGGCACAGCTCCAGCCCGTCCATGAAGGGCATGCGGATATCGGTGATCAGGATATCCGGCCGGGTATCGCGGATCATCGTCAGCGCGATCTCCCCGTCCGGCGCCTCGCCCACCAGCTGATAATCCGTATCCTGCCACGGAAAGGAATTGCGGATCCCCTCCCGGATGGCGATTTCATCGTCAACCAGAAATACTCTGTTCATGCTCGATCTCCTCCCCTGTCCGGCAGGGAACACAGAAGCTGACCGTCGTCCCATCCGGCCCAGACTGGATGCGCAGGCCCTCCGGCTGGTTGTAGTACAGCCGTATCCGCAGGTTCACGTTCACCAAGCCGAATCCGTGCACGCCCGGGGTCTGGGCCGGCTGTTTTTCCGCCATGCGGGCCT
>JBGUIY010000274.1:0-8791 GCA_045113475.1 Christensenellales bacterium
CGGCGACATCACCCGCAAAAAGAAGCTGCTGGAAAAGCAGAAGGAAGGCAAAAAGCGTATGCGCCAGTTCGGCACCGTGCAGCTGACCGGCGAAGCGTTCATGGCCGTGCTGAAGATGGACGGCTGACAGGAAGTGAGGGGTTCAGGTACGGTTTCTTCGGCTCTGTCTCAGAAGCCGGCTGATTGCTGCGGCATTTCGCGCGATACAGAATGAATTGAAACTGCGCTCCGCGCAGTTTCGGCCGCAGCTCCTCACTCCTCACTTGTCACTCCTCACTCTTCACTTTCCCCCCTTCGGGGGCTTTTTTGTTACAATTCAATTCTACAAATTGTCTTGACATAATGTACAACACGGTGTAGAATCATATTCGACAGGCTGTCTTATTATGTTATTCAAGGAGGACACGTTATGAAAGAGCATCGCCTTCCGGAGGCGGAGTTTGCTGTAATGAAAGTGGTCTGGTCAGCGGACGGACCGGTCACTTCAGCCCGGATCATGGAAGAAGTAGGCAGGGAGCGGGGCTGGAAACCACAGACGCTGCTCACGCTGCTGTCCCGGCTGACGGAGCGCGGGTTCATAGAAGCGCAGCCCGGAAAAGGGCGGGAAAAGCTGTTTGCCTGCCTCGTCAGCCGTGAGGAATACCTGGCCCGGGAAACCAGCGCTTTCATGGACGAGGTGCACGGGCGTTCCGTCGGCTCCCTGCTGGCGGCGCTGAACCGCGAAAGACTGAGCGAACAGGACATGAACGAGCTGCAGGCCTGGTTCGATCGGCTCAAAAAGGGAGGGGCCTGAGCCATGGAAGCATGGTTGACTCCCCTGATCAGCGGCGCGGCAGGCATGTCGGTCCTGACCCTGCTCCTGCTGGCGGCGCTGCCGCTGCTGTCCAGGCGCTACCGGCAGAGCACACTGTACGGGCTGCTGATCCTCTGTCTGCTGGGCTTTCTGATTCCCTGGCGGCCCCTGGTCACGTCCAAGGCCGCCGTCACGGTGGAAGTGCCTGCCGCCGCGCGGATACGTCCGCTTCAGCGTCAGCCGGAAAGTCCCGCACTGCCCGCGGACAGTGAAATCACCCACAGCCGGCCGGCCGCTGCGCAGAGCCGGCAGACGCTGCCTTCCCGGCCCTTCGCCGATATCCCGCTCATCCTTGCGATCCTCTGGGCGGCGGGAATACTGACCGTACTCAGCTGGGAGCTGTTCCGGTATGACCGGTTTGGCCGGCTGCTGAAACGCTGGCGGAAAGCGCCGGACAGCGGGCTCACGCAGCTGCTGACGCAGGAAGCCAAGGCCGCCGGGCTTCGTCGCGTTCCGGAGCTCTGGATCGCGCCGTGCATTCCCGGCCCTATGGTCTGCGGGCTGCTGCGTCCGGCGGTATACCTTCCGGAGAGCAGCGTTGTGACGGATGATATGAGCCTGATCCTGCGGCACGAGCTGACGCATATTCGGCAAAGGGACCTGCCCGTCAAATGGCTGGCGCTGACCGTCTGCGCCCTTCACTGGCCAAATCCGGCAGTGTGGCTGCTCCGGAGGGCACTGGCCCAGTACTGCGAGACGAGCTGTGACGAGCGGGTGATGAAGGGCTCAGGTCTGACCGAACGCACCCGTTATTCCGAAACAATGATCGCCGCCATCCGCGCGGGCAGCCGGACGCCCACCGTCCTCTGCACCGCGTTCCGGGGCGGCCTGAAACGAATGAAACGGAGGATACTTTGTATCATGGACACACATACTCGCCGCCTGGGCATCGCGGCGGTGGCCGTCCTGCTGTGCATGACGGTGCTGGCGGGCAGCCTGCTCTCCTTCAGCACGGCAGACGAAGCTGTCGGGCTGCCGCCCTTCCCGGACGGCTATGACCGCGAGTCGGAAGAACTGATTGAGTTTCCTGCTCCTTATCAGGCCTTCGCGGTGCGCGAATACACCCCCGCCTACAATTATTCCGACGATCCGCAGTATCCCGCAGCCTTCTATGCCCCCGGTACGGCCTTCGAGATCACCGGCCAGAAATGGCGGTCTGAGCACATTCCCGGCGTCACGGGCGACGGCGGCATGGTCTGGCTGCAGGCAAACGCCCTGGACGGGGAGACACTGACAAGCGTCTGGATCCCGCAAACCTTCGTCACCGTTGGCAAAAGCGATGCCGCCGCTGAAGAGATCCCCCGCGGAACGCTGAAAGCGAACGAAGGTGAAAACTACATTCCCGTTTACTCGCGCATTACGGACAAGACGCCTTTCTATACGGCAGAGTCCGGCCGCGAAGCAGAGCTGATCAGCTGGCAGCCCGGCTGGGCGCAGATTCGGATCAGTGGAAAAACCGGCTATATAGAGGCCGATAAGCTGACGCTGAGCGATGAGGTCACCGTCCGCCTGAATCCCGGGTGGATGTACGGCTTCGACAGCTGGCGGCTGGGATACGGCAATTACTACGATCAGTACTTCGCCTGGTTCGGCGAAATGGAAAACCGTTACGGCAGCTATGATTTCTGGAGCAACGAGCTCAAAGCCGTCATGACGGACATGCAGCGCGATTACGGCCTGCTGCAGCCCGGCGACACCGCCTTCACCCTGCCGCAGGAAGGCGACATCAGTGCGGAAGAGGCGATCGCCATCGGCAGGCAGCTGATTCACGACGACGGCAGCGTGGACGAACTGGGCATCCCATACTACGCGTGGCAGGCCTACTTCACCTATACCGCAGGCAAAGATGAAGCGCCCCACTGGCTGCTCCGCGCCTGGGCCACCCATACCGACATGGACCGGCAGAACATCCGCCTGACCCGCGCCGGTGAACTGATGGACATCACCCCCTTCCGGGATGATCCCAAACAGCACAGCGCCTATTACAGCATCGCCCTCAACGTGCTGTACGGCGAAGCGGAATATACCTGGCCCGCCGCTGTGCGCACGGCCTGCGATCCGGAACACTGCCCGCCATTGCAGGAGGGCTGGAAGACGGAAGAAGAGGTCCGGGCGATCGCCCTGGGCGCGATCGAAGAAGCCTTCGGTGCTGAAAAGCTGAACATGGTGAAAACGTCTTTTGAAACCTTCGCCAGCTATTACAACTATGGAAAGTTCGATGAAAACGACCCGGAGGAGCGCATCTTCTGGACCGTCCGCTACATCAACCGGAAACCCGGCAATGCAGAGGAGATCCAGGTGCTCGTCAACATGGACGGCACCCTGCGGGGCGAGCCCATCGACGATTACTACGGGGACGCGGACTTCACCCCCGGCGGCAACGGCTGAAACCCGGAGCAGCGCATAACAAACAAGGCATAAAGCAGACGTGGCGGCACGTACACCAGCCATCACACTGCTTTATGCCTTATTCATTATGCAAGATCACGATTATCTGCCATCAAGCATTAACGCCTCACTCTTCACTCCTCATTCCTCGCTGCTCATAACTCCTCTCCACTCTCCAAATTTCACTCTTGGCCCTTACCCCTTGACCGCGCCGTTGGTCATGCCGGCCACGAAATAGCGGTTGAAGATCAGGTAGATCAGCATCATGGGGATCAGGGATATCGCGGTGCCTGCGAGCATCAGGTTCCAGGAGGAGGCCGCCGCGCCGGAGGATTTCAGGCGCATGATGCCCACCACCAGCGGCATGCGCCTGGGGTCGGTCATAGTGAAGACCATGGGCAGCATATAGTCGTTCCAGCTGCTGCGGAAGGCCAGGATCGCCACAGTGGCGATCAGCGGCTTGCACAGCGGGAAAATGATGTTGTAGTAGATGCGGAAGAAGGAGCAGCCGTCGATCTTGGCCGCCTCGTCGATCTCCGTGGGGATCGTGGTAATATAGCCGCGGGCGATGAACAGGTTGGTCACGTTCATGCCGAACACGCGGATGATGATGACGCCCCACAGGCTCTTGTTCAGGTGGATGACCTTCATGATCATCAGCAGCGGGTACAGCGTCAGCGTGCCCAGGGAGACGAACATGGAGGAGATCATCAGGTAGTAGAAAAACTCCTTGCCGCGGAACTTGCCGCGGGAAAAGGCGTAGCCGCAGCAGGTGCTGGACAGGATCGCGCCGATGACGCAGAAGAAGGACAGGAACACGCTGTTTTTCGTGTAGGTGGAGAAGTCGGCCATCTGCCAGGCCTTGACGTAATTCTCCAGCACGAACTGCTTCGGGAAGATGCTGTTGGCGGTGGTCAGGATCTCCATGTTGCTCTTGAAGGAGGACATGAAGGTGAACAGCACCGGGAAAAAGGAGATCACGAAGAATACCGCCAGGAAAAGGTAGATTGGCAGTTTCCTTGCCGCTTTCCGCAGTTTCATCCTTTGACACCCCCGTTCAGCCGCTTGGTGCCCTGGACATAGACGATAGTCACCAGGCCCAGGAATACGGCGGTGATCATGGACATGGCGGAGGCGTAGCCGATCTGGACGTTCCTGCCGGATCTGCCGAAGAAGAACTTGTAAATATATGTCATGACCACCTCGGTCTGGCCGCCCGGCTGCCCGTCCGTCAGGGAAATGACCAGGTCGCAGACCTTGAGGCTGCCGATAATGGCCATCAGCAGCACCGATTCGAAGATCGGAGCGATCATCGGCAGGGTTATGCTGAAGAACTTTCGCAGCCCCGTCGCGCCGTCCAGCTCGGCGCACTCATAGATCTCCTCCGGGATGCTCTGCAGCGCCATCAGGAAAAACATCATGTTAATGCCGTAATTCTGCCAGACGGAGGCGATGCCCAGCACCAGCATGGCGTTGCCCTTGGTGCTGAACCAGTTGATGGGCCTGCCGATCAGGCCGAGGGTCTGCAGGATGCTGTTGACCATCCCGTTGAACGCGGCGAACAGCAGCGAAAAGATCAGGCCGATGATGGCGGCCGAAATGACCGCCGGCAGGAACAGCGTTACCCTGAAAAAGCCGATGCCCCTGAGCTTCTGATTGAGCAGCACCGCCAGCAGCAGCGCCAGCGGGATCTCCGCCAGCAGCTTGAAGAACGAAAGGGAGACCGTGTTCACCAGCGAAGTCCAGAAATCCGGATCCTTGGTAAACACGCGCTGAAAGTTGTGCAGCCCGGTCCAGTTAGCCACGGAATAGCCGTCAAAATCCGTGAAAGCGTACCGCAGGATGTACACGATCGGCACATAGCTGAACAGGATAAAGCCGATCAGGAACGGCAGGATCATCAAAAAAGCCTGCAGATTGTCCTGCCGCATTCCCTTGTTCCGCACTGCCGGCGTCTGGGTTTTCATGCTGACCTCCCGGTGCTTTTGCAAAGGCGCGCCGGGCCAATCCTGGACCGGCGCGCCTTATAGGTGTGATGATTACTTGTCGCGTTTGACCGAGTAGCCGGGCTGCGCGATGTAAGCAGCCTGGACTTCGGGCGCCAGCGCCTTGAAGGCGTCGTTCAGCCGCTGATCCAGATCCTTGAGCACGGTTTCCGCGTCTTCGGTATAGCCGCCGGAGAGCAGCTTGCCCAGGGTCTCGCGGGCGGAGAGGCCTTCATACTTCAGCATGCCCTTCGGGTCTGCCATACGGATGGCGAACTGGTCGTCCTTGAAGCTGGAGAATTCCTTCCAGCCGTAGACCTGGGATTCGTTGGCCATGCTGACGACCTGGCTGCGGTACGGGATATACATGCCCTGCTCATACATTTCGACCAGGTTTTCGTCCGCGTAGAACCACTCCAGGACCTTGGCGACCTTCGCGGTATCCTTCTTGAGCGCCATCTTGGTCACGCCCAGCAGCGTGGTGGCGGCGCCCATTTCCTTGTACTCGTAGCCGTCCGGGCTGAAGGCCGGCGGATCGCACACGACCCACTTGCAGACAGCGGGGAACTGATCGGTGTACACGGCCACGTCAAAGCTCGCGGCCATCACGATGCCCACGCGGCCGGCGGAGAACTGCGCGCGCGCCGTATCCGCGTCCAGGGTCTCGAAGCCGGGGAACATGCTGCCGTCTTCGATCATGCCCAACAGGTTCTTGATGATCGGCAGGCCGTCGGAATAGCGGTACTCGCCCCTGACGGAGTCGAAGCCGAAGTGGCCCATGTCAGCCGCGGAAACGCTGTAGATATAGTGATCCTGGCACCAGCCGCTCTTCAGCGCCAGGAAGTAGCCGTAAGCGCTGCCGTTGGAGGCTTCGGTGATCAGGCGGGCGTCCTCGCGGACTTCGTCCCAGGTCTTCGGGGGCTCTTTGATGCCGGCCAGGTCAAACAGATCCTGGTTGATGATCATCTTATAGGTCTGCAGGCTGTAGGGCAGGGTATAGACCTTGCCGTCAAACACCTGGTCGCCGACGATCAGGTCGTCGATGTTGTACAGCGAAAGCAGGTGCTCACTGCCCTCAAGGTCGGAAATCGGGACCGCCTTGCCGGCCTGGACGAAGGAAGCGATGGTGTTGGTGGACGGGCGGAACAGGTCGGGGCCGTCCTCGTTGTCCATCGCCAGCTTGATGACGTCGGAATAGTCGGTACCGAATACGGTGTAGTCGATCACGATGCCCAGTTCCTTGCCGATCGTGGCATTGAACTCTTCGATCTGCTTTTCACGCACGGACTGCTCGTGGGCATTGTCGCTCCATACCACGATGTGCTCCACCTGCGCGGAGTCCGCCCCCGCGAATACCGGGACGCATGCCAGAATCATGATCAGGGCCACCAGTGCGGCCAGCCATCTGCTGTTCATACTTGAACCTCCTTGATACTGTTATTAAGCGCTCAGCGCTTATTTGTTATGGCTATTATATAACCGGATCATCCAGCTGAACAGTATGAAATTTTATATATCCATCCCCTGTTCCGCTTGACTTTGACGCCCGTTTTGAATATGATGAATAAAAATATGGAAACAGGGAGGCAGGCCGCCGTGGCGCTGAGCATCGTCATTCTGTTATTTGCCGCCGTGCTGCTGTTCGGCTTCGCGCTGCGCAGCCGGTACGGGCTGCCCCTGTTCCTGATGACCTTCGGCATGTGCGTGCTCTCTGCCGCCGTGCTGCTGCAGAGCTATAACTCCTCCATGTATATGCCGCCCGGCTATCTGCCCTTCAGGGCGCTGGATCTGCGGCTGTACCGGTACATCGGCGGTTTCCACGTCCCCGCCGCCAGGGCGCAGGGCATCCGCCTGGCGGGATGCCTGCTCTTTTTCGGCGGCGTCCTGGCCATGCTGGCCCTGGTGGGCCGCAACCTGAAGGAGAGCCGCCGCCACCGGCGGACCGCCGTGCTGTTCTGCGCCGGCTCGGCGCTGTTCATGGCCCTGTTCACCCTGTTTTACTCACCGCAGACAGCCTACGCACTCTACCTCAGGTATTATGCCCTGCCCGAAGCCGCCCGGGCTGCCCTGCGGACCTGGGTCAGCCGCGCCGACCTGTTCATGCGCGGCTGCGTGCTCGTCTATATCGCCCTGCCGCTGGCGCTGCTGACCGTGAATTATCTCAGGCGGAACACCACTTATTTCGCCGACAGCTTCATCCTGCTGATGGGCATCCTGCTCCTGTTCGACGCGATCTGCTACACGGTCTTTTTCACAGGCTCCTTCGCCCTGAGCCCGGACGCGGCGTTCCGCAGCGGCTTCTGGTATTTCAGCAACGTCTCCCGGGTGCCCGTGTCCATCACCCTCATCGTATTCGTCTTTTCGATCCTGATCCCCATCTTCATCGTCGGCGCGGCCAACCACATTTTCAACGGCGAGCTGGTGCTGCTTTCCCGCAAGCGCGCGGTCAAGAACAGCATCGAGGAGCTGAACCGGAACATGAAAGACGTGTTCCACTCCGAAAAGAACCTCATGTTCAGCATCCTGATCCTGGCCAACGAAGCCCGGGAGGCCTACGGTGCGCCGGATGGGCTCGAAAAGCTGGATCAGCTGTCCAAACTGGCCAAGGGGCGGATGGAGACCATCACCTCCTCGCTGAACCGCATCCGCGAGCTGCACCTGCATCCTGTGCCCGTGGACATGCGCAAGCTGGTGGATCAGGCGCTTTCGGAACTGCCGCTGCCCGAGGGCGTGCGCTGCGAGAAGCACTACTGCGGTTTCCCGGCGCGCTGCCTGATCGACGAGTACCACACCGGCAGCGCCCTCAAAAACCTGATCCAGAACGCCGCTGAGGCCCTGGCGCTCTCCGACCGGGAGGACAAGGCGATCGCCGTTTTCCTGGATGCCAGCAAGGCCTGGGTCAGCCTGTCCATCCGCGACAACGGCCCCGGCATCCCCCGGCAGGAGCTCAGGCACGTGATGCTGCCCTTCGTATCCAGCAAGTCCAAAAACAGCAACTGGGGCATCGGCCTGCCCTACGCCTTCCGCGTCATCAACGCCCAGATGGGCCAGATGCGCATCCACAGCTCCGAGCAGCCGGGCCGCCAGTTTACCGAAGTGGATATCCTGCTGCCCCGTGAAAGGAGGACCGCGCCATGAATCGTATCCGTATCCTGATGGCGGACGACAACGCGGAGATCTGCAGCTACTTTAACGGCATCATCGCCCGCGAACCGGACATGGAGTGGGCCGGGTGCGTCAGTTCCGGGGCTGCCGCCGTCAAAATGGCGAGGGAGCTCAGGCCGGACATCGTGCTCATGGACATCCAGATGGAAACCCGCACCGCCGGCATCACCGCCTCCCGCCAGATCATCGCCGAACTGCCCCAGACCAAAGTGATCATCCTGACAATCCTGGAGGACGATGACCTGCTGTTCCAGGCCTACTGCGCCGGCGTGATCGACTATATCATCAAGACAGACGCCACGGACCGGATACTGACCTCCATCCGCAACGCCTACAAAAACCAGCTCATCCTGCGGCCCGAATACGCGGAAAAGATCATCGACGAGCTCAAGCGCGTGCG
>JBGUIY010000275.1:0-2646 GCA_045113475.1 Christensenellales bacterium
ATGAAAACACCTTTGCGCAGAAGAGTGTTCTCTCTCTTCTGCGCTGTCCGTTTATTCTGTTCCCTGCTTGCTCCGGCTGTATATGCAGATAACGCGGTCATCTCGACCACCACGATGTATTCATACTTTCAGACCTACAACACTTCCGGAACCTGGGTCGATCTACAGACCCCGGCACACTGGATCACGAGTACCGGCGAAGTGGCGTACTGTCTCCAGACCAGCAAGGACAATCCGTATAACGCCGCCTACACCAGTATAGACGGCGAACTGGTCTACGACGATTATGTACTCGCGGGTCTTCGTGCGATTCTGACCCACGGCTATCCTGCCGATGACGGCGGTTTCGGCGACCAGCCCGCGAGATACGCAACCGCCAACGCCATCAGATTCTGGCTGGCCGAATGCCATGCGGACGGGGTTCCGCAGTATTTGAACCTGACGGTCAACGGTCAGTGGATACGCGGGAAGTCCGGCTGTGAGGATCTCTTTGACTGGTCCCTCTGGCTGCTTGAGCTTGCGCGCTCTCAGTCCATCGCCATGAGCGACGGCAGCCTTACCTTCAGCCCTTCGGAAATAAACCTTATCCAGGATGGCCAGTACTTTACCGGCACCACTTATCTGACCAAGAACATTTCCGGCGAGTACAGTCTGATGGACGATATGCCGGACGGCAAGATCATCACCGGCCACACTGGGGTGCAGAGTGAAAACCTGACCATACAGATCCCGATCAGCTACCCGAACAGCAGCTATACACTGTGCGCATACGGCTTTGATGAAACACCCGCCGCAAGGCTGTTTTTCTGGGCGCCGTCTTCCGCAAATCAGCAGAGGATCGTGACCTATGTCCTTGATGACATGGAAAAGACCTTTGTTCGCGGTTTTCTGAAGGTAAATACCCCGGGCGCAGTCGTCCAGCCTCAGGAGGGATCTCTGCAGATCACCAAGACTGACACCAATGGCAATCCTCTGTCCGGTGTCGGCTTCACGCTGTATGACAGCAGCAAGCAGGCGATCACCGCGAAAACGACCAACGGATCCGGTGTCGTGATATTTAGTGGCCTCGAGCTCGGCAGCTACTATTACGCCGAAACGTCCGCTCTTCCCGGTTATGTGCAGGATTCGACGCTCTATCCCGTGTCCATTTCCTCTGCCGGGCAGACGGTACAGAAGACCATGACCAACAGCATGGGCCAGGGCAGCCTAAAGATCGTCAAGACCGATGAAAACGGTAACCCCCTCAAGGGCGTCAGCTTCAACTTGCTGGACAGCTCCCAAGGCGTCTGCGGCAACGGCATCACCGACGATAACGGCGAGATGTTCTTCCCGGTGCTCTCACTGGGCGACTACTATATTCAGGAGACCGAGACCCTTCCCGGCTTCATCCTGGATACAACGCTGATCCCGGTGTCCATCACGACCGGCGGGCAGACCGTGACCAAGACCGTGGTGAACCATGGCGGCCGCGGCAGTCTGCGTCTTTTGAAGACCGATGAAAACGGCACGCCGCTCAAGGGTGTGGGCTTCAACCTCTATGACAGCAATCAGGAGAGGCTCACGTTTGGGTATACGGACGATGACGGCATCCTGGTCTTTGACGATCTGGCGCTCGGCACCTATTACTACGCCGAGGGCTTTACCATCCCCGGCTATGCCGCCGACGATACGAAGTACCCTATTCAAATCACCGAGAACGGTCAGGTCGTCTCCAAGACGGTCGTCAACTACAAATCCGCCGGCACTTTGAAGATCCTCAAAGTCGATTCCGAGACCAACACGCCGCTGAAGGGCGCTGAGTTCACAGTCTATGACATGTCCTTCCACGAGGTCGCCAAAGGTACGACTGACGAAAGCGGCATGGTCGTTTTCCCCGGCCTCCCGCTCGGATACTACAACTACCAGGAGACAAAAGCCCCTGACGGATATGTTCCCACCGGGAGCGCCGAGCAGATCCTCTTTTCCGCAAATGGGCAGGTTGTTACCAGAACGGCTCTGAACAAACCGGCACGCGGTTCCATCAAGATCACCAAGCAGAACGACAAAGGCGAAGTCCTCAGCGGGGTCGTTTTCACGCTCTACGATGAAAACAAGAACGAGCTTCGCACCGGCACAACGGATGAAAACGGCGTCGTTCTTTTTGAAAATCTCCCTGTCGGCAACTATTTCTACGCTGAGACCTCGGAACTTCCCGGTTATATCCCCTTCCACTCTCTCATGTCAGCCAGGGTCGGGTACGCGGGCGCTGTTGAAGAGATTACTTTCACGAACCACACCGCCTATGCGCATATCCGTGTCATCAAGACCGATGAGTACGGCGTTCCGCTCCCCGGCGTACATTTCATTCTCACGGATGCGGACGGGACAAAAGTAAACGAGGGCGACACCGACAAGGACGGCAAGGTGCTCTTTGCCTCTCTTCCGCTTGGGACATATTTCCTCAAGGAGACCTCTGCTCCTGCAGGTTATGAGCTTGACGATACGCCGATACAGATCGATCTGACCCAGAACGGTGATCTCATCACCAAGACGATCACCAACTCTCACAGTACCGGCAGCGTCTCCATCCTCAAGACCGACTCCGTGACCGGAGCCGCTCTGGCAGGCGCCCACTTCAAGCTCACAGACGCATCCGGGAATCTTGTC
>JBGUIY010000276.1:0-2809 GCA_045113475.1 Christensenellales bacterium
GTAATATCCCGGCCGTCGATGATGATTTGTCCCGCGTCCGGCTTTTCCAGCAGCGCCAGGGAACGCAGAAAGACGCTCTTGCCGCAGCCGGAGCCGCCGATAATGGCGATGCGTTCGCCCTGCACCACAGACAGGTCCACGCCCTTCAAGACCTCCAGCGAGCCGAAGGATTTCTTCAGTCCTTTCACTTCAATCAGGTTCATACCGCTGCGCCCCGCTTTCTCATCCTGATTTTGTCAGAGAGCGCAAACAGTCCGAACACGATGTAGCTCAGCGCCAGGTAGATCAGCATACCGATGATGATCGTCAGCAGCGGCTGCATGGTCCGGGATGCGGTGTTGTTAATCACGCGGGTCAGATCGGTGATCGTCACATAGCCCACCACACTGGTCCACTGGATCAGGTTCACGATGGTGGACTGGTAGACGGGCTTGGCGATCCGCAGCACCTGGGGCAGCGTGATCAGCCGGAAGGTATCCCACGCGGAAAAGCCCAGCGTTCGGGCAGCCTCGGCCTGGCCTCTGTCGGCGGCCTCCAGCGCGGAGCGAAGCAGTTCCGCCACATGGGCGGATACGTTCAGAGCAAAGGTGAACACAGCCACCATCACCGGCGCAATGCCTGCTCTGGCCAGTACGCCGTAATACAGCAGGAGCAGCAGCATCAGCACCGGAGTGCCCCGCAGGATGGCAATGTAGGCAGACCCGATCCCCCGGACGATTGGATTTTTCCGCGTGCGCAGCAGGCAGATCAGAGCGCCAAGGACGGTGCCCAGCACCAGCGCCAGCGCCGAAATCTGAATCGTAACCCACAGGCCGTCCAGGATCGTCTTCCACGATCCGCCCTGGATCAGGATCTTGTCGAGCTTCTCAGAAAGTGTCATAACTCATCTCTGCTTTCTTCGTCATTCAGTCCCGGGGCTTTTGCTGCCGGTCTTTGAATTACTCGAGGATCTGAGTCGTGCGGCCCTGGGGCTCGGCGTAGGTTTCCGCGGAGATGACGCCGCCGAGAACACTGGTGATGTACTCCATGACCGCTTCATCCATCGGGATGCCGGTGTCGAAGGTCGCGCCGGCGAGATAGGAGTTCTTGAACACGTTGTAGGTATCGCCGCCCACCGTGCAGAAGTTGTTGGTCACGACGGCGTAGGTGGCTTCGGGATCGAAGGGTTCGCCGTTCACGGACTCGATGGTCACGCGCTGGATGGATTTCGGTCCGAAATAGGAGGACTCGCCGCCGGAAATGGTGATGTACACATCGCCCTGGTCGTATTCCTTCGTGGTGTCAATGGTCCACTGGATGCCGCTGGTCTGCGGATAGCCGCCGATGGCCTTGGGCGTGCAGAAGGTGGATGCCTCCAGCGCCTCCAGGAGCTCCGCGCCGGTCACATAGACCACGGCCACGGTATTGCCGAAGGGCAGCACGGTGTTGATATCCTTCATGGAGATTTCGCCGGGATTGATGGTGGCGCGGATGCCGCCGCCGTTGGTGATGCCGACAATGTGGGAAGGCTCGACCTGTTCGATGCCGCCTTCACGGGCCACACACCAGACCATCGCGTCGGTGATCAGATCGCCCAGGTTGGTTTCCTCGGTACGGTTGCCTGGGTCGCGTTCGCCGTTCAGGAGGATTTCGGAAGTGGCAAAGGGAGCGCCGTAAGCTTCGTCCACGCCGGCCATAATGCCCGCGGCCTGCTCCGCCACGGCTTCATCCTCGCTGAGACAGGAAACAGGATGCAGGTAATTGTCCACAATGGTCTTCGTCGCGTTGTCGATTACGATGGCGCCGATATAGGCGAACTGGGTGCCGGTGGACTGGATGGGTTCGCCGTTCTCGCCGATAGTCATCGTAGTGTGGGAATGCCCGTCGATCACGAAGTCCACGCCGTTCACGTGCGCCAGCAGATCCGTGGAACGGTAGCCGTTGGCGGCGGATTCTTTGTCAATGCCCAGATGGCACAGGCCGATCACCACATCCGCGTCGGCAAGGCCGTCCACCGCAGCCTGCGCGGCGGTATAGAGCTGGTCAAAGGTGGAAAAATCGATTTTTGTGATCAGGGCCGGGTTGACCTTGGTGGCGGTTTCCGGGGTCTCCAGGCCGAAGAAGCCAACCTTCAGACCGGAGGCTGTCTCGACGATCACGGAAGGATCCAGAATCAAATCGGTTGTTCCCTTGTGATACACGTTGGCGCAGACGGTCTTGAAGTTGGCGTCCTTCAGATTCTCCATCAGCTGCTCATAGCCGAAGTCGAACTCATGGTTGCCCAGCGTGACCACGTCGTAGCCCGCCGCGTTCATCATCTCGATGGCGGAATGTCCCTTGGAGAGGCTGACGTAAGGATTGCCCTGGGTAAAGTCGCCCGCGTCGACAACGATCACTTCCGCTCCGGCCGTCTCGTAGGCAGCTCTCAGCGCGGGAATGTAGGCATAGCCCGCCAGCGCGCCGTGCACGTCGTTCGTATGCAGAACGACGGTCTTTCCGGTCAGGTCCGGCTGAGCGGTTTTGACCGTGACGATCTGACCGGTTATCATGGGCGTTGACGCCATGGCCGGAAGGACAAGGCTCATCACCAGAAGCACGGACAGCAGGATCGTTAACAGTTTCTTCATCGATGGATCCTCCCTTAATGTAAAATTGTAGATTGGCTCACCACCTGAATTATAATTCATCCTTGCGCATATTGCAATCCGCTTTCAAAAAGCCTGTTCCGCGCCCCGGCAAAAAGAAGAGGAATCATGATTCATGGAACGAGAGAGGATCATATCCGGATCCTACCGCCAACGAGGCTATCTATAATGTTACCACACTCATG
>JBGUIY010000277.1:0-2910 GCA_045113475.1 Christensenellales bacterium
ACGCAGAAGACCGCGTACAGGCGGCGCAGGATGCCGGGCGCGCCAAACCGGACGAGCACATATTTGTCAAATACGATCGCCAGGTAAAACCACAGTCCCCACAGGATGAAGGTCCAGCCCGCGCCGTGCCAGAAGCCCGACAGCGCCCATACGACCAGCATGTTCAGCAGGGTCCGGGCCGTGCCTTTCCGGCTGCCGCCCAGGGGGATGTACACATAGTCCCGGAACCAGCCGCCCAGGGTCATGTGCCAGCGCCGCCAGAAATCCGTGATGGAGGCCGCGGCATAGGGATGGTTGAAGTTGTGGGGAAAGCGGAAGCCCAGCATCCGGCCCATGCCCAGCGTCATCACCGAGTAACCCCAGAAATCGAAGTAGATGTGCAGGGTATAGGCTGTCAGGTGCGCCCACTGGCAGGCGCAGTCCCCCGTGACGGCGTGCAGCTCGTTGGACAGCGCACCCAGCTGGTTCGCCAGCAGCACCTTGGAGGCGAGGCCGGCGATGAACAGCGCCATGCCCCTGTCCAGAGCATCCCCATCCGGCTTCCGGCGCGTATGCAGCGCCGCCTTCAGGTCGCCGTAGCGCACGATGGGCCCGGCAATGAGCTGCGGGAACAGGAACAGGAAAGCACCGAAAGCGAAGATATCCCGCTCCGCCTCCGTCCGGCGGCAGAAAACGTCGATCAGGTACCCCACCGCCTGGAAGGTGAAAAAGCTGATGCCCAGCGGCAGGGAAGCCGGCACACTGAACCGCCCCCGGAGCCCCAGGTTGTCCAGCAGGAAGCCGCTGTACTTGTAGTACAGCAGTGCGCCGATATCCAGCGCCACCCCCGCCGCCAGCAGCCAGCGCCGCACCGCCGGGCCCTTCGTACAGTCCAGCAGCAGCCCCAGCCCGTAATCCGCGATGAGCAGCGCGAAGAACAGCGGCACATACCGGATCTCGCCCCAGGCGTAAAAAACCAGGCTCGCGGCGAACAGGAAGGGATTCTGCCATTTTTCCGGCAGGAACCGGTGGATCAACACAACGACGGGCAGAAAATAAAAAAGGAAGGTCAGGCTTGAAAAAAGCAAGCACTTACCTCCCTTCCCGTCCGTTGATTTCACGGGTAGTTTAGCCGATTTGGTCCGGACTGTCAAGGTATTGTATTTGCGGCGCTTCCGCCCCTTCCGGTCATGCTGTTTTTGTGATATAATACGAAGGCGTTATTACAATGTTCCTGATTCCGGAGGAGAGAATGAAAAACACAGGGCACCCGGAGCTGCCGGCAAAAAGCAAGCTTGTATCCTGTATCCTCAAAGCCGTCGTCGTCATCTCGGCAGCCGTTGGCATCTTCCTGAGCTCAGGCGCGGGGCGGCGGGCCTTCATGGGCGGCAGCCGGGTGTTCATGTACTATACGATCCAGTCGAACATCGCCATCGCGGCCGTTTGCCTGATCGGCGCCGTCCTGATGATGCGCGGGCGTCCGGTCCCGAACCGGTGGTATACAGTCAAATTCGTCGGTACGGTGGCGATCACGCTGACGGGCGTGGTGTACTGCACCATGCTGGCACCGCTGCTCGGGGATGCCGCATGGCGCCTGAATAATGTACTCACCCACGTCGTCGTACCGCTTGCGGCGATCCTGGATCTCTTTGTGACGGGAGCGGGCGGCAGCATCCCCCGGCGCAGCGTTTTCCTGGTCACGATACCGCCGGCGGCCTACGCCATTTATGCCGCGATCGGGTATATCGCCGGATGGCAGTTTTCCGACGGAGCCAACTATCCCTATTTCTTTCTGAACTGGGGCAGCCCCGCCGGCGCGTTCGGGTTTACGAAAGAACTGCCGTTCATGGGCTGCGTCTGGTGGATCCTCGTCATTTTCCTGTTCCTGATTGCCGTCGGGTATATCTATCTTCTCATCCTGGACAGGGTCAGGGCACGGCTGCAAGCCCGCGCAGGGTTTCAGCCATAAGCTTTCACCTTTTTCTCCGCACGGACAGACGGTTTTCAGTTCCGATCCCCGTCGAAACTGAGACTTGATATTTGGACCGTCTTCATGTATACTGATACAGGAATTTGGGAAAGGACCGTGAACCAATGAACAATATGAAGGATATCCGCTGATAAACTGAATACAGGTGCATAGCATAAGGGGTGAAACACAGCCCTCTTGTTTGATGTACCGCTCATGAGTAACTTCTGACAGTGGGAACCGCAGGACGCAGCCACAGAAGGGAGCTGCTTCGCTGCGGTATTATTATGCTTTTTTCAGCCGTCGGGACAAAAGAAGCCCGTAAAAACAGCGATTGAAAAGTGAAGCAGGAGGAACACACAATGATACATCTGGAGAAGGTTACTTGCAACAAACGAATTGGACGTCATCAGGCTGGATATATTCGAATCGCAGTATCCCTTTGTCGCGGACAATGTGGAAAGTCTCGCGGACGCTTATGTTGCCATCACGTCGGACGAGGCCTGGGCATATCCGTTTGCCATCTATGACGACGATACGCTGGTGGGCTTTCTGATGCTGGGATACAACGAGGCCGCGCTGGAAGGCCCTGACGCACCCGCGTCCCTGAGAAACAACTACAGCCTCTGGCGTCTGATGATCGACAAGCGCTATCAGAAGCAGGGCTTTGGCCGGGAGGCCGTGCGCCTTGCGCTGGAATTTGTCAGGACCTGGCCTCGCGGGAAAGCGGAGGCCTGCGTGACCTCCCATAATCCCAAAAACGAGGTGGCAAAGAAGCTGTACGCTTCCTTCGGGTTCGTGGAAAACGGTGAAATGGACGACGATGAGATCATTGCGGTTCTGAAGCTGTAACGAACCGGCAAATCGGAATCAGTGGAGGTTGCGATGAAGAATTATACACAGGTATATGTAAAAAACAGTTTTGAAGCAGCAGAAACATACTGCAAAGCTTTTGGAGCAGA
>JBGUIY010000278.1:0-3242 GCA_045113475.1 Christensenellales bacterium
GCTTTTCCGCGTCGCGGATCATGCGCTGGAAATCGGGCCGGGCGTCTTTGGTGCCGGTCAGGGCGCGGTCGATGTATTCGCCGATGACTTTATAATCGTTTTTATCCGCCCAGGCGTGGCCGTCGTGGAGCTGGCCCTCGATGGACTGCTCCGTCTGGCCGTGGCTGGAATAGCGGGCGTATATGACTGCGTTGATCATATTAACCGTGTAAATCAGTGTACCAATCGCCATCGATCATTTTATTGAAAACGAAATATGTATCTGTAGAAAACAGCTTGATATGGAGTTTTCCTTCTTTTGTATAAGCTTTTGATTCACCGTATCCAAGGACTTTGACGTTATAATTTGTTGTATATCTTGAATAACCTTCTATTTTCCATTTTCCAATATAAGACGGCTGAGTGATATCGAATTTACCATCGGAATGTTGATCAAATTCAAAATACGAAATATCGCCATTATCGTGCATTGTAACTACAATGAGAAGCCGGCTGAAATCTTTAATTTCTGAATAATTAGGAATGTCTTCTGTTATTGGAAGATTTGCATACCATACGCCAATAACAGGATCTTTTTCTTCTGCGAATGATAATACAGGTAGAACAGCTATAATCACAACAATAGATAAGATACTGATGATCTTTTTCATGATAATACCTCCTATTTTGATGGAAATTTGATTATGATACCCCAGTCTGTGCCTCTTCTGTCAAGGCCGGATTGGCGGCGAAGGATTCGAGCGAGGTCAGGGCCATCTGCTGGCCGGACGCGTTGAGAGCGCGGAACAGGGAAATCATGCGTTCCTCTTCCGGCGATAGAAACGTCATCCCGCGCTGTCGGATAATATCATCCGCATATAGAAAATTGGCGTCAATTTCCAATACGCGCATCAGGCGTATCAGTATATCTTCGTTTGGTGCGGAAACACCGGTTTCATAATTGGCAATAGATGAGGGGCTGATATCGGCCAGCTCAGCCAGCTTTTTTTGCGTATAACCGGCAGCTTTTCGAGCCATCCGTAAGCGGCTACCCATCGACATATTATCACCTCCATTTTTATTATAGCGGGCAGTTGTTACGCCTTTAATAAATTTTATTTACTTTTCTTGAACTTTTCTGTTGACATCTCCATTTTCTTGAGTTATTATAGGGGAGGTTCAAGAAACTTGAAGAAAAGGAGGGAAACCGCATATGAGCATCCTGGCATACAACATCAACCGAGTTATCCGCGAAAAGGGGCTGAAGCAGAAGTTTGTCGCTGAAAAAGTCGGCATTTCAGAGACGGTATTGAGCAATTACCTTTCGGAGCGGAGCGGCATCAAGGCCGACATGGTGCCGGACTTTTGTAGAGCGCTGGAGGTAGAGCCGAACGAGCTATACAGAGAGGAGCAGGCGTCATGAACCGAGAAACGCTGTGCCGCGCCTGCGGGAAACCGATCTTTTTTATCAAAACCGTGGCCGGAAAAACCACGCCGGTGGACGTGAAGCCGCTCCATTTCAGGGAGGCGGAAAACGGGCCGGAGCTGTACGTGATGACGGACGGCTCCACGCGGCGCGGATACCTGTGCCCGGAGGATCAGGCCACCGGCATCGGGTACACGTCCCACTTCGCCACCTGTAACAATCCGGAGGCGTTCCGGAAGGGCGGGAAAAAGACCAGGAAAGCAAGAACGGAGGCTGAACGATGATTTCGGAGGAGATCGTGAACATGAGCAGAGCCCTCTGCGAGATGGTTAGGGAGCAGATGGATGAAACCGACGCCTTCGTTTTGACCGTGCTCAGCGGCGACGATCCGTCAATACAGTGCGTATACGGGACGATCACGAATACCGGCGCCGCGTACATCGCGTCGATCCTGCGCTGGATCGAAGCGCTGCCGGAGTGGATGAGAAGCGTGACGCTGAAGAGCGTGGTGCAGACGCTGAACAAAATGATGGTCGAGCAATACGGGCGGGAGGCTGACAATGTCTGATTTCATCCAGATCGGCGTGACGTCGCTCAGGGATCCGGTGACCGGCGAGCCGCTGGAGGCGGTGCCGCTGTACATCCGGCGGGAGGACGCCGGCAGCCAGGAGCGGGCCAGGATCCAGGAGGGGCCGCTGGCGCGGGATCTGGCCGCCATGATGCGGGAATACGTCCAGGGCACCGAGGGCCTGCCGGCATGAGGCCGGGCGACATGGTGGACACGGCCATATTCGGCCGGGTGCCGCTGCTGGAGGTGTTTGACGACGAGGCGGAGGCCCGCGCCGCCGGATACTATTACGATGGGCACGCGCCTGGGGCTGACCGGAAGGTGCTGGCCAGGGATACGGATCACATCCATCGGGAATTTTGCGGAGTGCGTTATGTTGTCAAGAGTTTTATCACCGGACGAATTGCCCGGAACCTACGGGAAACGGGCGGTGTGGATCGAGATGCGAGTGAAAGGGTACCGGCCCAGCGTGGCCCTGTACAAATTCCGGGACAGGGACTATCTGGTGTTCGTGGTATCGACGGCGCCGGACAGGGTATACCTGGACAGATCTCAATATCGGATCTCATGGCGGGCCTGGAACCGGATGCCGGACAAGGACGAGCGAGAGGCTGAAAAATGGCTTGAGGAGGCTGTGCAATGAATACTGTGAAATATGCCGTGGATACTGTGCTGGGAAACGAGCTGTGCCTGCTGGCGCTGGCCGTGATCGCCGTGATCCTGCTGGCGCTGTATCTGGATTATATCATCCGCCGCTGGAGCTGGGTGCCCAGGAACAGGGCGCGGCGGAATTACGCCATGTACCGCCACGACGCGCCGGTGCCCGTGGATCTGCGGGCCTATGATCCGGAGAATCCGGTGAACGGCGGCTGCGGCCGCGAGCGCGTGACCGTGGAGGTCGGCGGCGAAACGTTCACCCTCTACAGGATGTGACGATATGCTGCATATGGACGACATCCGCGGCGCGTCCCGGCCGCGTGCGAAATACGGGAACCGGAAAACCGCCGTGGACGGGATCACCTTCGACAGCGGACGGGAGGCTGCCCGCTATGCCGAGCTCCGGCTGATGGAGCGGGCCGGAGAGATCAGCGGCCTGGAGCGCCAGGTGCCGTTTGAACTGATCCCGGCCCAGCTGCTCACCAACGGATCCACCGAGCGCTCTGTGGTCTATGTGGCGGATTTCTGCTACTGGCATGACGGCCATTTCGTGGTCGAGGACGCCAAGGGCCACCGGACACCGGAATACATCATCAAGCGGAAACTGATGAA
>JBGUIY010000279.1:0-12074 GCA_045113475.1 Christensenellales bacterium
CTCCGGCATCGCCTCCTTCCTCTTCCGCGCAATCCAGCCCTTTGTCCGGCGTATCTTCTTGGCAACATTTAATTGCCGGAGTAATAAAAGCGCTCTGCCGTCAGGCAAAGCGCGTTTTTCACCCCGTTCCGGTTCCCGCTTCCGTTTAGCTGATCCGGCTTATTCCTTTATCAGCGGAATCCAGATATAATTTACGTTATCCTCCGGTTTTTCGGCGGGCGGGCCGTACGCCTCTATGGAGTAATTGCCTGCCAGCCTGTAGCCCTTCAGCGCGGGCAGCCACTCCGACCAGATCTGCGTGTTCACGCTCTGCAGGCTGTCCGGCAGGGGGCCTTTGCACCTGAACTCGGCCCACAGGCCGCCGGGGATCACCGTCCACCCGCAGCCCTCCGGGATCTCCTGCCACGGCATGTAATTGTCCGCGATCCAGTAGTCGAACTCCTTCCCGTTCATGTCCATACAGACCCCGAACATCCCCATGACGGGACGGTCCGCGCCCTGCGCCAGCCATTCATCCCAGAATTTCGGGACCTCCTGATAGCTGGTGTCGTCACTGAACCGGCGCTTGACGCCCATGACCGTAAACGGCACTTTCTCAACGATGCGATAATCCAGCATTTTTCCACCCTCCAACGAAACTTTGATATGCAGGGGAGCGAAAGAACGAAGCGGCGCGCCGGGCTCGCGGGCTCTGGACGGCGGGACGCCGTGAAAACGCTGGAACGCCTTCGCAAAGCTGTCCGGGGAATCGTACCCGTATTTCAGCGCCACGTCTATGACCTTAGCGTCCGTACCCGAAAGCTCCTGCGCCGCCAGGGTCATGCGCCTGGCGCGGATGTATTCGCCGACCGTCATACCGCACAGCGCGCCGAAAATGCGCTGATAGTAGAAACGGGACAGCGCCGCCTGCTGCGCGATGTCTTCGATCTCCAGGGCATCGGCCAGATGCTCCTCAATGAAATCGATGGACCACTGAAAGCCCTCCACCCAGTTCTGCACTTCGTTCACCTCCCCTGCACTGCACGCACAGTATACAGGCAAGGGGCGCGGCCTGTCCCGACATTCCGTGCTTTCATTTTCCTTATGCTCAGACCAGGCCGATCTGAAACAGCTGATCCGTCGTACCGTAGATGGTTTCAAAATCGCCGATCTTCCGGAAACCGTATTTCTCGTACAGGCCGTGTTCGCCGCTCATGATATATACCGTCCGGAAGCCGATCCCTTTCGCGTACTGAAGCGCGCGGCTGATCATCTGCCCGGACAGGCGGTTCCCGCGATATCGCTCGTCCACGAAGACAAAGCCGATGAATGGCGCATAGCCGCAGCCGTCGGGCAGCTCGTCTTTTTCCGTGAAGGTGCAGTATCCGGCGATCCGTCCATCATCTGCCGCGACGATCACGCGCTCCCAATCCTGAAAGCCGTTTTCCGCCATGCGCTTCGCAAGCAGCGGCCCGGCCTTCCAGGAGCAAGACTGCGCGAACGCGATCGTCTTTTCCCAGAGAGGATGCCCCTCCTGAATCAATGCTGTTTCCATGCGATCCCCCGCAGGCTGTTATTCCCCTGCCTTTTCGCGCGTCTGGTTGATCCACGCATAGCAGTAGGCCTGGGTCCTGGCTGCGAAGGCCTCCGTCCGGAGGAGTTTCCGGACTTCCTCCTTCGTATACCAGCCGGCGGCGATCTCTTCGGCGTCCGAGGTGCTCTTTCGGAACTCGCCCGCAGCGGCCCCGAAAACGCAGATATTCCGCTCATTGGCAAAGCCGACGGCGCTGTAGCTGTTGTCCAGCATGTCGTCGATGCGTACCAGATCCAGCCCCGTTTCCTCCCACAGTTCACGCTTCACACTTTCCTCCGGCGTCTCTCCCGGGTCGATCAGCCCTGCGGGAAAGTTATAGATCCACTGCGCCATCGCCATGCGGTATTCCCTGTTGATGAGGATGCGTTCTCCGGCCTCGTCCGTCAGGATCAGGACCACGGAATCCGCTTTGCGGTTCTGCAGCTCCTCCAGCGTCCGGATGTCCCTGTTCCGGCTGATGATCTCGTAGGTCTTCGGCTTTCCCGCCTCGGTGACGTAATCCACGTCGTAGCGCGTGATGAACCTGCCCTCGTGTATCTTGCGGATGCCCTGATATTTCACTTGGTCCTCCTGTCCTTCCACAGCAGCGCGCCGTCCTCAAATCCGGCCCGGCATGCCTCTGCTTTCCTCATGTTTCCCCGTTCCCACCCTCGTTCCGCGGTCCATATCCGGTATTAACGATGCGATATCACGATGCGCGACTCTTATGCGCGATCGGGGCATAACGATGCTCGGGGAATTCGAACCCCATGCTGCCCAGGCATTCCAATCTGTATTGCAGCTTAAGGCTGCTGCCGCCTGATATGCACGCCCGCGGAACTACCAGCTTTGTATCAAACTCCGATCAGTTTCGTTTTCCAGTTGGTTTCCTGCAGCAGGTTGTCCAGCTCACGCACTTCTTTGGCCAGCCGGTCCGACGTTTTCTGTATATCGGCTGCCTTCAGCAGCGCCTTCACCCTGATTTCCGTTCCCCGGGCGCGCTGGGTGTTCTGCGCCGCGGCATAGTAAATGCTGCGGTAGGCGCCCCGCTGAAGGTTCAGGGCGTCCTTGCGGGCGATGATCTGTGTCAGGGATTTGCCGTTGACCTTCGTCCGACTGTTGGTCAGGTTGATTGCGGCCATCAGGATCTCCAGCCGCGCGGCCGCGTCATCCAGCTCCACGAGCAGGGCGGCGGGATCCTCCCCGGCTTCCTCCCCCTCCTGGACCAGGACACAGTTTTCTATCCGGTTTCTGAGCTCTTCGATCTTTTTATTCAGGTCCGCGCGTTCCTGCAGCGCTTCCGCAAGCTTCATGGCAGTGTGTCTCCTTTCATGTTTTCCCGTGTTGTATTCGACGCAGGCTCCTGTTATCCTTCACAGCAGCCGGCCGGATAGACGGATTACTCCGGCAATAAAATACCTGTCCCGGTTTTCCGGGGCAGGCAGAAGCGCTGATGATATACCGTTATTCCGGCCATACCAGCGTGGCGAAGTAATCCTCAGGCGTTTCGGCGCGGCGGATCATCCGGTACGACCCGTCGGCGCGGTACAGGATCTCCGCGGTCCTCAGGCGGCCGTTGTACTGATAGCCCATGGCGAAAGCATGCGCGCCGGCGTCGTGGATAATCAGCAGATCGCCGATATGGATCTCCGGCATGGGCCGGTCGATGGCAAACTTGTCGTTGTTCTCGCACAGGCAGCCGGTGATGTCATAGACCTTCGCGGGCGGCTCGTGCTCGCGGCCTACGACGGAGATCTCGTGGTAGGCCCTGTACATGGCCGGGCGGATCAGCTGCACCGCGCAGGCATCCACCCCGATATAATCCTTGAAGGTCTTTTTCTCATGAACCACGCGGGTCACCACAAAGCCGTGGGGGCCGGTGATGAAGCGTCCAAGCTCGGCCTTGATGCCCGGTTTGCCCGGGCCGGCCGGCCCGAATACGGCCTCATACTCCCTGCGCACCGCGTCACCCACCGCGCGGATATCCACCGGCGGCACATCCCGGGTGTAGGGAATGCCGATGCCGCCGGACAGGTTGACGAACGCGGCCTCGAGTCCCGTATCCGCCGCCGTCTGACGGGTCAGATCGAACAGGATGCGGGCCAGGGCGGGATAATACCCCGGATCGGTCATATTGCTGGCCAGGAAGGCGTGCATGCCGAAACGTTTGACACCCAGGGCTTTCAGCCGTTCCAGGCCCTCCTTCAGCTGGGAGGGCATCCAGCCGTACTTGGCTTCCCCGGGCTTGCCCATGATCTGGTTGCCGCCGAAGGAGAAAGTGCCGCCCGTATTCACGCGCACGCACACGGTTTCCGGGATGCCGCCGTGCTCCTTCAGAATGTCGATATCGCTGATGTCGTCCAGGTTGATGACCGCGCCGAGCTTCCGCGCCAGATCGAATTCCTCCGGGGGCATGGCGTTCGCGCTGAACATGATCTCATCGCCGGAAAGGCCCACGCGCTGGGCCAGCATCAGTTCCGTCAGGCTGGAGCAGTCCGCCCCCAGGCCTTCCTCCTTCAGGATGCTCAGGATCACCGGGTTCGGCAGGGCCTTGACCGCAAAATATTCCCTGAAGTCAGGATTCCACGCAAACGCCTCCCGCACGCTGCGGGCAGTCCGGCGAATCCCGGCTTCGTCATACAGATGGAAGGGCGTCGGGAAACGCTCCGCCGCCTCAAAAAAGACGCGGGACGGCACAGCATCATTGGGCATGGGCTCTACCTCGATCATACATATTCACCGGATCTGGTATACAAAACACCGGCGACGCTGCTATTATAGGCGTCGCCGGCTTTGTTTTTCAAGGGCCGCCCCGGGAAAATACACATAATAAACAGAAGCGTTCCGCGGTCCTCTGAAGTCCCGGCATGCATGAACCGCAAATTGACAATGACTCTGAAAGTCCGGTTCCTGTCTCTTCATTTGCAGGCTATATAGACGTCCATGCTCTCCCCATCCGTTTCGAAGCAGGGGATCACTTCATCTTCCGCAAATCCAAGTCCATTGGTCCTCATGAAAACCTGCAGTGTGTGATATGCGCCCGGTATCGTTGCAAAAGGGTTATCAAACGGCCTGTCAATATGGATCGCGGCATATTTATGCGCAGGCTGTTGTTTTACTTCAAACCCTTCAGGCGCAACACCCTCCGGCAGTATCAATGCCGCTGTATATCCATGCATGCTGAACACATTCACCTGCTCCTGCGTCAGCTTCGGAAAATCCCAGCCGATCACTCTCGGGTTTGCGATCCCGTTTTCTTCAGCACATTTGTGCATCCTGCCGATAGCATCCGTTTCCGGATCATGACTGATCACGGTATACTCCACATAGCGGAATCCTTCGACCGTCTCAACGCGGAGATTTGAATACGCATCGCTGCGCTTATCCATTTCCTCCCTGAAGAGATTATCCAGCGAGCAGTTAAACACCCTGCAGATTTCAAGCGCTTTGTCCATTTCCGGATTTGCCGCATCCATTTCCCACTTTGAGATCGTCTGGCGGCTTACGTTCAGTTTCTCCGCCAGCATTTCCTGTGTCATATTTGCGCTCAGCTGCCTCAGATACTGAAGATTCTTACCAAAGCTCATACTTCTCCCCCTTTAGATCCATCGTTGTTGCCCCTGACAGTTCTTCGCTCCGCGTCGCAGGGACAAGATTAGCATGAAACAGACAGCCCTTCCACCAACTCACAAGCGCTGTTTCAGAGGATCGCGCAACTGCCGGTTGCATTGCTTTCCACGAATGGCATAAAGTTTATTCTGCAGAGAATGAAAGAATGATAAAACCGGGGCTGACGCACAACCCCGGCAAAAATGAGCCTTTCTGATCCGTCCTTGTCAAACAGATCCGGAAGCTTTACATGACCACCCTGATCTCCGTCTTTTCGGTCAGCATATCGTCCATCAGGACGGCGGGCGAGACCTCCTCGCCGTTCACGAAGAGCTGGCGGACGCCGCCCTCGCGGTGCTCGGGATTCTCCACCACGATATGCAGCTGCCTGCCGCGGAAAAGCTTGTCCATGGTGAAGCCGTCCCACTCAGCGGGGATCGCGGGGCTGATGAGCAGGCCTTCGGGCGTCGGGCGCAGGCCCAGGATGCCCTCGACGCAGCCCACCATGACGGTGGAGGCGGTGCCGGTCAGCCAGTGTACGTGGGCGCGGCCGGGCTGCGGCGTTTCGTGGCCCTCGATGAACTGGGAATGCACATAGGGCTCGACCTCGCGGATCTCGGCGCGGTCGTTGTAGGCGGCAGGGCAGCTCTCCTTGAAATACTGGAAAGCGCGTCCGCCGTGGCCCATCAGGCTTTCCGCCAGGATCGCCCAGCCCTGAGCCTGGCAGAAGATGCCGCCGTTTTCCTTGGTGGTGGGGTTGAACAGCAGCATCGCCGCGCCGTCGAAGGCGTGCTTCTTGTAGCAGGGCGCCATCAGCTCGATACCGTTGGGCGTGTTGAGCAGCGCGTGGGTGGTCTCCAGGGCCGCTTCCGCCTGCTCACGGGTGGCCGCGCCGGAGATGACGCACCAGCTCTGGGGATTCAGCCACATGGCGGCCTCGGGATCGTGCTTGGAGCCGATGATCACGCCGTCCTCCGTGTAGCCGCGGCGGAAGCGGTCGTCCTCCCAGAAATGCTCGTTGATCAGCTTCAGCTGCTCCTCCCGGGTCTTCCGCAGGAAGGCGCGGTACTCCTCGTTTTCAGGGGTATCGGGCATCAGCTCGTCCAGGATGCCCAGCGCCATATAGAACTGGAATGCCACGAAGCTGCTCTCGCCCTGGGCGCCGAGCTTCAGGCAGTCGTTCCAGTCCGCGTGCAGGCCGGCAGGCATGCCGTGGCGGCCCAGGTGGTGCATGGTGAAGTCGATGGCCCGCTTGAGGTGCTCCAGCACCGTGCCCTCGTCCCAGTCGGAGAAGGGAATGACTTCGTCCAGGAAGGCGGTGTCGCCGGTCTCGGCGATGTACTTGTACACCGTCGGGAACAGCCACAGGGCGTCGTCCGCCCGGTAGTGCGGGTGGCCGGTGGCCTTGACGTAGGATTCGTCCTCCGGCTTGTCCTCATGGCCGGGATTGTGGCTGTACTTCACCAGCGGCAGGCCCGCGCCGTGATGCACCTGGGCGCTCAGCATGAAGCGGATACGCTCCTTCGCCATCTCCGGATCCAGGTGGATGATGCCCTGGATGTCCTGCACCGTGTCGCGGTAGCCGTAGCCATTGCGCTGGCCGCAGTAGATGAGGCTCGCAGCGCGGGACCAGACGAAGGTGGTGAAGCACTGGAACGCGTTCCAGGTATTGATCATCTCGTTGAAATCCGCGTCCGGCGTCTGTACGTTCAGGTGGCTGAGCTTGCCGTGCCAGTAATCGATCAGGGCGGCCTTCTCCGCCTCGACCTTCGCGGCAGGCTCGCGGTAGGCGTCCATCAGCTTCCGGGCTTCCGTCTCCCCTTTCTGGGCAAGGATGAAGGCGACCGTCTTCTCCTCGCCGGGGGCCAGGGTCAGCCGCGCATGCAGCGCGCCACAGGGATTGCCGTTGAAATTCAAGCTGTCGTCCAGCTGCCCCGCCGCGACGCCCGCGGGCGCGTTGAAGCGGTGTCCGCCCAGGAAGCGCTCCCGGCGTCCCGTATAGCTGGCCACCGGCGCGCCGGCCAGGCCGAAGAAGCGCTCCGAGCCGTTTTCGCCGTTTTCCGCCACGTGGCAGTTCGGGTTGATGCGCTCGAGGATGTGATCCTCATGGAACTCCGTGCTGGTGATGAACTGCGTGTACTGCATGTTCACCAGGTCCTGCTCGTAGTAGCTTTCCGTGGTCAGCTCGCAGTAGCCGAATACGGAGATCTCCCGCGGCTCGCTGCCGGTGTTGCGCACCTTCAGCCGCCACACCTCGTGGGTCGCGCCCTGGGGCACATAGTACAGCGCGTCGGAGGCGACGCCCGCATATTCCGAACTGATTTCCGTATAGGCAGTGCCGTGGCGGCAGCTGGTGCTGAACGTGTCGAGGGGCTTCTCCACCGGACGCCAGCTGGCGGACCAGAAATCACCGGTTTTGTCGTCCCGCAGGTAGATATAGCGGCCCGGCTCGTCGAACTGGTTGAACATGTAGCGCAGGATGCGCCCCGCCGCGCCGGACTTGACGAAGCTGTAGCCGCCCGCGTTCTGGGTGATGATGGCGCCGTACTCGGGAGAGCCCAGATAGTTGGCCCAGGGCATGGGCGTGCGGGGATCGTCGATCACGTATTCGCGGGCCTTGCTGTCAAAATGACCATACTGCATATACAGACCTCCAGTTAATTATATTCAATCTGCTTATCTCGACCGGCATCACCGCCATGCAAAAGCGGTTCAGGCACGAAGATTATTCCCCTGCCGCGCTGCGGTCCGCCCTGGCCGGAAACGCCCCTATTTTAGCATAGGGGGTCTGAAAAGTCCACATAAAAAGTTCATGCTGCGGGACATTAAAACGGCATGGCCTGCAGCCATGCCGTTTCATGGAATATGATTTGTCACCACAGGCCTTTCGCCGCCAGGTACTCCCTGGAGCGGATCAGCGCGCCGGATTCCTTGACCTCCGCGACTGCGGTGGCGCCCAGGTCCTTCGCCATGTTCAGGTAGCGCACAAGGTCCAGGCTCCCCTCCCCGAAGCCGAGGTGGTTCGCCTTCGCATCGCAGTCATGGATATGGAAGTGGCAGAGCCGGTCCCGGTGCTCCAGGATGAAGCGCTCGTCCTTCCCTCCGGCCCGGAAGCTGTGGCCGATGTCGAAGGTCAGGCCGAAGCGCGGGGACTCAAGCAGGAGTTCGATGGCCTGCTTATGGAAGGGCTGGAAGCCGGAGGTGTTCTCGATGCAGAACACCGTCCCGCTGCCCTGCAGCTCCTTTTCCGCCAGGTCTCTGAACGCCCGCACGTAGCCCAGGTAGATATCCGGGCAGTGGGCGTACAGATAGGTCTTGACGCCGTTGATCGTGGAATAGGTGCCGGGCAGCAGGTGCATGTTGAGCCGGGGAAGATCCAGCTCACGGGCGAGCCGCATCGCCCACACCGCGTTCTCGATGCAGCCCCGACGCATTTCCGGCGAGAACTCGAATGGGTTCACCTGGTCATGCAGGTGTACGGTGAAATTGACGCCGTATCTGTGCTTCAGTTCCCGGATCGTATCCGCGGTAATGTGATCCGGCTGGAACCAGGGAAAGGTCATGTTCATTTCCACAAAGCCGAAACCATGCTCCGCACAGAACCGGGTCAGGACGCCGATATCGGAGAATTCCATCAGGGTCGGGATGCCGTAATTCATGCTCCGCCCCTTTAACCCTGAACCGCCAGCCTGCCGATGGCGATGTTCTTCCCGCTTTCGCGGTCGAACAGCAGGATGCCCGAGCCGGCGATGCTGAACCGGATCCGGGCGTCCGTCTCGTAGTCGATGGCGCCGAACACCACGGAAGACAGGATCGTTTCGCCGATCTTGATCTTCACGGTCGTCTCCATGCCGGCCGGCAGCGTGGAATAGGCGAGGCCTTCCATGTCCCCCGAGGGAGAGATGGGCAGGAACTCAGGCCGGATGCCCACGCAGACCTTTTCGGACGCGAGGTCGAAGCTTTCCAAGGCCTGGAACTGCGCCCTGACCCCGAGGAAATCGAGCTCCGCGGCGTCCGGCGCGGTCTTCTTCGCTTTGGCGTCGATGATATTCATGGAGGGATTGCCCACGAAATCCGCCACGAACAGGTTGGCGGGGCGGTTGTATACCTCCAGCGGCGGCGCGTACTGCTGCAGCACGCCTTCGTTCATCAGGCAGATCTTGGTGGAGAGGGTCATGGCCTCCAGCTGGTCATGGGTCACGTAGACGAAGGTGGAGCCGGTATCCTTGTGCAGGCGCTTGAGCTCCGTGCGCATCTCGCCGCGCAGCTTGGCGTCCAGGTTGGACAGCGGCTCGTCCATGAACAGCACGCGGGGCTTGGGCGCCAGCGTCCTGGCGATGGCCACGCGCTGCTGCTGGCCGCCGGACAGTTCCGCCGGATAGCGCTCCGCGAACTGTTCGATGCGCATGATCTTCAGCATCTCCGACACGCGCTGGCTGATCTCGTTCTTCTTCCATTTCAGTGTTTCCAGGCCGAAGGCGATGTTCTGGTACACCGTCATATGCGGCCACAGCGCGTAGTTCTGGAACAGGAAGCCTACCTCGCGCTTGGCGGGCGGAACGTTGATGTTCTTTTCGCTGCTGAACATGATTTTGTCGTCAAACAGGATCTCTCCCCTGGTAGGAGTTTCGAGACCGGCGATCATTCTCAGCGTAGTGGTCTTGCCGCAGCCGGAAGAGCCCAGCAGGGTGATGAAGGAGCCGTCCTCGATCTCCAGGTTCAGGTCGTTGACGCCGATGAATTTTCCCCACTGCTTGGTAACGTTTCTCAGTAAGATCTTTGGCATGATCAGTTTCCTCCTACACCCTTGTCAATGGAAGCGCCGGTCAGCTTGTTGATCGTGAAATTGACAAGGAGAACAATGATGACAATGAGCAGGTTGATGCCGTTGGACATCTGGGTGACAGCTTTCTCGTCGAAGTATGAGAGCAGTGTGGTGATCAGCGTGCCGCTGGTGGTCAACAGAATGAACAGGGACAGTTCACGCATACAGGAGATGAACGGCAGCAGATAGCCGCTGATGAACGAGGATTTCTGGATCGGAAAAAGAATCCTGAGCATGCGCTTGGGCCAGGATGCCCCAACGATGACCGCTGCTTCCTCAATCTCGCCCGAAAGCTGCATCATGGAGTTGGTGCCGCTGCGGGAGGCGAAAGGCAGGTATTTGATAGCGCCGACGATAACCAGCAGCAGCATGGTACCGCGCAGGAAAGTCAAACGCGTAGACACTGCCAGGAAGATAGCGCCGAAGGCCATGGACGGTACCAGGTACGGGAAAAACGCCAGGCCGGAAACCAAGCCCGCCAGTTTGGTGCCGCGTTTTCTGGCCACCGCATAGCCGATCAGGATACCGCAGGTACCCACGAGGAAAGCCACAATCAGCGAGAGTTTGATGCTGCCCCACAGTGCGGACCAGATCATGCTGTTGAACAGGATACCGTGTCCTGCGTTCACCGCGAATCCGCCGATATCCTCCCGGCTCAGCCAATACTTAAGTGTCAGAGTGGAATAATCGCCCTGTACCTCTATCATGGATTCCAAAGCGAAAGAAATGATCGGGAAAATGGCGATAAAGAAGAGCACGATGACCAGGAGCACCGCCACGATATTATTGGCTTTGCCCAGCTTGATATAAGAGACCTGGCCGGACTTGCCTGTGACGGTGGTAAAGGACTTCCGCTTGCCGGTAAACCACAGGTTGATGCCCAGCAGCATGACACCGAACAGGATCAGGACGATGGTCATGACGAAGGCCTGGCCTTTGGTCGCCATGGTATTATACAGCGAAGAGAGCTGCGTGGACAGCACAAAGAAATTGCCGGGCGAACCGACGAACACCGGAACGGCATAAGACGCCATGGTGCTGGAAAAGACCAGCAAGACCGTAGAGAACAGCGCAGGCATGACGATCGGAACCGTGATCCTCCGGAGGATGCGTCCCCGGCTTGCCTGCAGGATCGTAGCGGCTTCCTCCAGATTTGCGTCCATGTTCCTGAGGGTACCGCCAATCAGAATATAGGCAAACGGCGCGTAATGGATGCCCATGACCAGCGCGCACGGGAAGATGCCGTACACGACCCAGCTGGGCACACAGATGCCTGTCAGGCTCTCAAACATGCCGACCACACCAGTGCCCACGCGTGAATTGGCAAACACGTTTTTCCACACGAGGGCCAGCGTCCAGGAAGGCATGATGTAGGGGAAAATGAATGTGGAAGAGAAAAATTTTTTAAAGTGGATATCCGTACGCGTAATCAGGAAAGCGAACGTACCTCCCACCAATATCGCGATCAGGGAAGCGTACGCTGACATCCGCAAGCTGTTCCACAACGGTTTCCAGAAAGTTGATTCGTTGGTGAGCAGCGCCTGGAAATTCAGCAGCGTCAGATCGCCTTCACTCAGTTTCGTATGCATGAGGGTATTGTACCGCATGGCTTCCATCCTGCCAACTGTCAAGGCGGAACGGATGACTGAGTACATGGGGTACACCGTCAGCACGAGCAGGAGTACCGCAAAAAGCACGATCAGCACATTGGCCTGCACCGAGAAATAGCTTTTGATGGCGTAGAGCAGGTTGCTGATGCGTTTTTGCCCTTTTGCATCACTCTTATTCATAGCTTATACCATCATCTTTCGTCAGTCCGAAAGAAACGCGGAGGGTACCGCTCATAGGTTTCCCCTCCGCATTTACTTCAAAAGTCACTTGCTGGCGCACCACTGCTGGACCTGGTCGAACACCTCGAAGTATACGTTCTGCACATGCGCCGGATCTTCGAAGACCAGGCAGTCCTGCCAGAAGCTCAGCGGCTGGTCGCCGTAGGTCTTGGCGTTATCGCTGATACCGGTTGTGCTGTTGACGGAATAGGTTCCCATCTCCTTGCCGAAGATCTTGTTATAGCCTTCCGTGGACAGC
>JBGUIY010000280.1:0-6076 GCA_045113475.1 Christensenellales bacterium
GTTCAGCTGGCTGGGCAGGGCCCCCTGCTTCATGATGCGGTGAGGCAGCGCGCCCATGCGCTGCAGGAAAGCGCCGGCCAGCGTGCCGCCGACCATCATCCACAGCACGCGCGCTTCCTGAGTGACCTGCAGCTCCACGCCTTCCGTCCAGGCGGGGATCATGCAGCAGTCGCCTGCCTTCAGCATGAAGTCCGTATCCGGCCCCTTCAGCTGGATGATGCCGTTTTCCAGGGCCAGCCAGACCCAGTCTTCCGATGCGGTCAGGTGGTATCCGGTGGTCTCCAGCATGGCGGTTCCCGATGCGGTGATGTATACGCCTGAGGCGCTGGCCAGCGCGTCCGGCTGATGCTTACCCTCGGCCAGTACGGCCGGCGCGGGATTGTTTTCCGATGTGACAAAGAGCAATGAATCACTCATAGCGAAGTCCCTCCAATCATTCTTCAATGCATATTTTACATGCCAGATTATACAATGTCAATATCTTTTCCGAAAAATACAAAAGTAATTTTCACGGTGCAGCGGAGAAGCCAGAAAAAGCAACGAAATACTGCGTGACCGCTGCCATTGTATGCAGGCAGTTCGTATTATATAGGGAACCTGGTCATAAGCATCATGAAAGAGAGGCAATGACCATGGTTGTGACAGAACGAAGCGCTGACCGGCGGAAGCCGGCAGGAAACTGATAAAAGTATGATGAGTGACAGGAGAGACTGATTATGAAAAAGAAACCTTACATTATCTTCGGTATCGTGGTAGCCGCCCTGGCGTTCCTGATCCTCCCGTTTGCGGATATGATCATTTATCAGGGCACGACCTACGCGGACGGCCTCAGGAGCATCGTCAACGGCATCTGGGCCATCGGTATCGGTGCGTCCATGTCCTTCAGCCTGTGGAGGGGCGATAAAAACAAGGGAAAGCAGCAGTGACCGGCCTATGAACGTGTATGATTTTGACGGCACCATCTGCTGTCCTGACAGTTCGGTCGGTTTTGCGTTTTACTGCATGAACCGCCATCCGCACCTCTGGTTCACGTTTTTCCCGAAAGCGCTCAGAAACCTGATCCTGTACAAAAAGGGAAAGATGACCCGGGCCGCGATGATGCGCAGGTTCTTCAGCATCCTGCGGATCAGGGACTTCGACAGGCTGATCGAGCGTTACTGGGATAAGCATGAGAAGAACATCTCGGCCTGGTATCTGAAGCAGAAGAGGCCTGATGACCTGATCATCAGCGCCTCCCCGTCATGCGTCATCGCGCCGATCGCGCGCCGCCTCGGCGTCCGGTTCGTCGCAACGGAATATGACCGCGAATTCGGTGTTTTTACGGACAATCTGATGTTCGCGAAGAATAAGGCCCGGTATATGATCGACCACGGTTTTCCGGTAATCGACAACTTCTATTCGGATTCTCTGGCGGATACGCCGCTCGCCCTGTGCGCGGAGAAAGCGCATATGGTCACGGAAAAGGCGCAAAAGGTCGTCGACTGGCCGCAGCTGGACGCGGAGACCATGAAAGAAGTCCGGCGGAAGATCGATACCGGCTGGACGGTCCATATCTGAGCGGGAGCACTCCCGGACCGCGATTCAAAGCCTGCAGAGGAATGTACCTTACTGTCAGGCGGGCTTCTTCATCGTGAGTGCGATGCGCTTCTTTTTCAGGTCGACGCTCAGCACCCAGACCCTGACCACATCGCCGACCTTGACCACATCGGACGGATGCTTTACAAAGCGGTCGGCAAGCTGGGAAATATGCACCAGGCCGTCCTGATGGACGCCGATATCCACGAAGGCGCCGAAATCGATCACGTTGCGCACGGTGCCGGTCAGTTCCATGCCGGGCTGAAGGTCTTCCATGGCCAGCACGTCGCGGCGCAGCACGGGCTGGGGCAGCTCGTCGCGGGGGTCGCGGCCGGGCTTCTGCAGCTCAGCCAGGATGTCGTTCAGGGTAGGCAGGCCGATGCCCAGGGTATCCGCCAGCTTTTCAAGGCCGTAAGCACGGGCGGTTTCGCCGATATTGGCGATGCCGCCTTTTTTGAGTGCCGTCAGCGGGCAGTCCAGCAGCTTCAGCAGCTCCCTGGCCGCGTCGTAGCTTTCGGGATGCACGGCGGTGGCGTCCAGCGGGTTTTTGCTGTCCGCCACGCGCAGGAAGCCGGCGCACTGCTCGAAGGCCTTCGCGCCGAGTTTCGGTACCTTTTTCAGGGCCGCGCGGGAGGGAATGCCGTTTTCATCCCGGTAATCCACGATGTTCTGCGCCAGCTTCGGCCCGATGCCGGCCACGTGTGAGAGCAGGGCGGCGGAGGCGGTGGAGACCTCCACGCCCACCTGGTTCACGCACTGTTCCACCACGCCGTCCAGCGCCTGGGTCAGTTCCGCCTGCTTGAGGTCGTGCTGGTACTGGCCCACGCCGATGGCCTTGGGCTCGATCTTGACCAGCTCGGCCAGGGGATCCTGCATGCGGCGGGCGATGGATACGGCGCTGCGCTGGGTGACGTCGAAGTCCGGAAACTCCTCCGCCGCCAGCTTGCTGGCGGAGTATACCGAGGCGCCGGCCTCGCTGACGATCATATAGGCGACGCCGGGCAGCTCCGGTAGCAAGGAGACGATGAACTGCTCGCTCTCCCGGGAGGCGGTGCCGTTGCCGATGGCGATGGCGGTGACGCCGTATTTCCTGACGAAGCCTTTGATCATCTGCGCGGCAGCGGCCTTGGCCTTATCCTGCCCCGGCAGGGTGAAGTGGCCCACGCCGGTGTCCAGTACCTTGCCGTTCTCATCGATTACTGCCAGTTTGCAGCCGGTGCGGAAGCCCGGGTCAACCCCCAGGGTGACCTTGCCCTTGATGGGCGGCTGCATCAGCAGCTGGTGGAGATTGTCAGAAAAGACCTTGATGGCCTGCACGTTGGCCCGATCGGTCAGCTCATTGCGGATCTCGCGCTCCATGGAAGGCGACAGCAGCCGGCACCAGGCGTCCTCGCAAGCCATGACCACCTGCGGGGTGGCAGGAGAGTCGGGCCGCACGAAAGCGCGGCGGATGATCTGGACGGCGCGGTCGTCGGGCATGTCCACGCTGACCTTCAGCGCTTCCTCCCGTTCCCCGCGGTTGAGGGCCAGGATGCGGTGGGCGGGCAGCGCGCCGACCGGCTCGCTGAACTCGAAGTACATGCTGTATACACTTTCGGCTTCGGTGTCCTCTTCTTTCGCCTTCACGCTGCGGACCACGCCTTCCCGCATGAGCAGCTCGCGCAGGCGCTTCCGGGTCTCGGCGTCGTCGCTGAAGGTCTCCGCCAGGATGTCCCGGGCGCCGGCGAGGGCGGCTTCCGCGTCGTTGACGGCTTTCTCGGGATCGACGTACTTCTCGGCCTCCGCCTGGATGTCCAGGCCGGGTTCCTGGGCCAGCATCAGGTCCGCCAGCGGGGCGAGGCCCTGCTCCCGGGCGACCGTCGCGCGGGTGCGGCGCTTCGGCCGATAGGGACGGTACAGGTCCTCAAGCTCGGTCATGGTGCGGGCATTCGCCAGCCGCCCGGCCAGTTCTTCTGTCAGCACGCCCTGTTCGGTCAGGGCTTTTTCTATTTCGGCGCGGCGCTTGTCCAGGCCGCGCAGGTATTCCAGGCGCTCGCTCAGCTCGCGCAGCAGCTGATCGTCCATGGCGCCGGTCATTTCCTTGCGGTAGCGGGCGATGAAGGGAATCGTGTTGCCCTGGTCCAGCAGGTCGATGACCGCCTGCACATATTGCGGGTTCTGTGAAAACTCCTCGGCGAGGATCGCGGTATAATCCAATGTCGTAACCTCCGTGCTTCTGATGCAGCCGGTGCTCCCGGCCGTATCTGCTATTATACCGGAACCGGCGGTCCGGCGCAACTGTTCCTCAACGAAAGAAGCTGCTGCATATATGCATGAACGTCCTCATATCCGCCACGCTTGCCTGTATACCAAATCACCTGCACTTGCAGAGTGCTGTGATGATTTAAGGATATCGTCAGCAAAAAGCCTTCCCCCGATTTCGGGGGAAGGTGGCCGAACAAAGTGAGGCCGGATGAGGGATGTTGCATAACATTGCGCAGCAACCCTTCCGGGCGAAGAAATCTTCCGTTATTCCAGATACCCTTCCCGGGCTTTGATGTTGAAACGCTTTTCCAATTGGTGCATCTGCTCGTCGGTGATGGTGTTTTTGAGAGGCAGGTGGGCGATCTTCATGTAGATCTCGGCAGCCTTTTCGGCGGTCTCGATCAGGCCGAAGGTCTCGTCCAGGTCTTTGCCCGCGCCGTAGATGCCGTGCTGGCTCCAGACCACCAGGCGGGCCGTGAGCATCTTTTCGGCGGTGGCCTCGCCGATCTCGTTGGTGCCGCAGAGCATCCAGGGCAGCACGTTTACGCCGTCCGGGAAGACAACCACGCATTCGGTGCACATCTGCCACAGGGTGCGGGTGAAGGCCTTTTCGTCCAGATCGTGAACATAGGTCATTGCCAGCAGATTGGCGGGATGGCAGTGCATCACCACGCGGTTCTTCGAATCCACCTTCAGGCGCGCCACGTGGCTCATCATATGGGCCGGGAACTCGCTGGTGAATTGCCCACCATCGGTGAAGCCCCACAGCAGATCGGCCTGCCGGCCCTGATCCCGGAGCCGGACGATGCCCAGGTTCACTTGGGGGGCGTACTGAACGTTTTTAAAATACTTGCCTGTTCCCGTTACCAGAAAGCATTTCCCTTCCAGCTCCGGCGCGGTGAAGCCCGTGGGCATGGTGCGCAGGACACTGGCTTTATCCAGGTATTCCGCTGCTTCGCCGCTGTCCAGCATCAGCGAGATGTTGCCGCCGTTGCGCTCGTCCCAGCCGTGGTCATACATGTTCGTCGCCGTGAGGATCATTTCGACCATGAAAGGGGCTTCAAGAATATTTTTCATTAGATTGTCCTCCAGATTGTCTTGACTGACCGGGGCAGCTCATGCCGCGCTCCTATCTTGTGATGACGTCCACCGGGACGTTGAAGATCTTGGCGACCTTCAGGATGGTATCGATGTGACGTCCGCTGGCGGCAGCCATGTGATGGGTGGGGCCCGCCTCGCTCCACTTGTTGCAGAATTCTCTGGCGCCGCAGGCGAAGCGGGTGCGCATGTTGGTGTCGCCGAACGTGAAGATGGGGCCGTCCTCGTTGACGCCTTCCGCGACAACGAACTTGAAATGGCCGTCCCGGTCCTGGGTGATGCCCAGATAGGTCACCGGGCCCAGGTGCGGGTAGAACTGGGTCAGGTAGCCGCCGCCGGTCTTGCCGTGGAACACAGGCACGATCTTCATGGTGGGCTTCTGCGCGGAGATGTCCGCGTCGCCGGAGCCGGAATGGCCGATGATGCAGATATCCTCGTTGAAGTCGATGGAATACATTTCGGAAAGCTGGCCCATGCCGGAAATGGTCTTGAGGATGCTCATGGCCATGGAGACCTTGATGTCGCCCTCCACAGCGCAGGCGATTCCCTGCTTGATGAGCATGGAGAAGGCCGGGATCAGCATGGAGTCCAGCACGCCCGCCTTGCCCTGGGCAAAGCCGTCGTAATGGGACGCGATGAAGCCGATCTTCTCGTCCTTCACCCACTGCTCAAAGGCGACCACGTATTTCGCCATGTCCCAGACCTTCTCCACAGTGCCGCCGCCTTCGATGTCGAAGGTGTTCAGGATCTCCTGCGCTTTCGCCCGGATCGCGGCCGCGTCCGTGATATCATCGGCAATGGCCCACATCTTTTCCCAGTCGAACTGCTTGGTGTAGAGCCACATGCGGTGGTAGAGGTTGGTTTCGTCGATGTACAGGTCCATCATGCCGGGATAGGGCCGGCCGATCTGGGCCAGGTTGGTATCCCGGAAGCGCCGGCGCACCTGCGCGGCGCGGCACCAGTCCGCGATCTCGTATTCCGCCTGGAGATCGCCGCCCTCGACCACGCCGGTGATGACCGCATGCCGCTTTCCCGCACGCTCCAGATCAGCCACCATTTCACCCACAGCGCCACAGGCGTACAGCTCGCCCAGCCAGGTCGGCGTATCAGTATTTGCGTAGTCCGGCGCTTTCTTTTTCTGCAGGTTGACCAGCACCAC
>JBGUIY010000281.1:0-3786 GCA_045113475.1 Christensenellales bacterium
CCTGCCGCGGCAGCGCCGCCGTATTCGCACAGCTGAGCGATCTGGTGATCCTTGTGGACGGCGTCAGCGAGCTGGAACTGCATTCCGCGCTCGTTACCGGCGAGAAGCTGACAGTCAAGGCAGTCAGCGAGCAGGGTGCGGCGCATATCGTGGTCCGCACCGAGGATGAAGCCCTGGCGCAGCTCGCGGCTCTGGTGAACCTGCTGCCGGCCAGCAACACCGAGGACGCGCCTCTGACAGACAGCGACGACCTGAACCGCGTGCTGAACGGCGCTGACAGCCTGAACGCTGAAAGCCTGGCGGCGGAGCTGCTGGACGAGAACACTGCGCTTCAGCTGACCGCCGGCTACGGCAAGCGCCTGCAGACCTGGCTGGGCAAGCTGGGCGGACATACCGTGGGCCTGATCGTCAGCAACGCTGACGAAGAGGAGGGCCGTCTGGACGCTGCCTCCTGTGAAAAAGCCGCACGCTTCGTGCGCTTCTGCGACAGCTACCATCTGCCCGTGGTGACGCTGATCGACAGCAACGGCCTGACCGTGGGCCGGATAAGCGAGCAGGCATGGCTCATGCGCGCTCTGGGACAGCTGACCTTCGCTTACGCGGAAGCCACTTCCCCCAAGGCGGCTGTCATCACCGGCAAAGCCGTTGGCGCTTCCTTTGTCGCGCTGGGCGGGAACCGCATGGCGGATATCGCCTATGCATGGCCCGCTGCCATGGTGTCCCCGCTGTCTGCCGACACTGCGGTAGCGACGCTCTTTGATGAGCAGCTGAATGCCGGCGAGAGCCGCGACACGCTGAAAAAAGCTTATGAGGCCTCTGTGGACGCGGTATATGCCGCACGCCAGGGCATCGTGGACGATGTGATCGATCCCAACGAAACGCGCAAGTACCTGATTACAGCCCTGGAGATCCTGAGCTCCAAGCACGAGGTGGCTCTGCCCAAGAAACACAGCAATATGCCGCTTTAAGGGGGAATCGTTATGAATGACTTCATGTCAAACCTGATAAGCGGTCTTTCCACCACGCTGATCGGCATGCTGATCGTATTCTTCGGCCTGCTGGTGCTGATCGTATGCATCACGGTGATGCATAAAGTGATGAATCCCGCCAAAAAGCAGGCGCCTGTCCCTGAAGCGGAAAAGGTCGTCGTGCCTCCCCGTGAGGCTCAGCCGGTTGAGGAAGAGCCGGAAGAGGACGACGGTGAACTGATCGCTGTGATCGCAGCCGCTGTCGCCGCGGTCTGGGACAAGCCTGAAAGCGGATTTGTGGTCCGCAGGGTACGCCGCATCAGCAACAGCCCGCTGAGCGCGAGACTGGCGCGGGACGAACAGATGTACAGCCATTTCTGATCAAACAGACTAAAAGGAGATAAAGAATATGCGTAAGTTCAATATCACGGTCAACGGCACCGCCTACGAAGTCGAAGTCGAAGAAGTGAAGGACGGTCAGCCTTCCGCCGCGCCTGCGCCTGCCGCAGTTCAGCCCAAGCCCGCTGCCGCGCCCAAGAAAGCCGCTCCGGCTCCCGCCGCCGCCCCTGTCGCGGCCGGCACCAAGATCAATGCTCCCATGCCCGGCACCGTCCTGAGCGTCAAGGCACAGAACGGCGCGCAGGTCAAGAAGGGTGAAGTACTGCTGGTGCTGGAAGCCATGAAGATGGAAAACGAGATCGTCGCCCCGCAGGACGGCAAGGTCGTCCAGGTTAACGCGGTCAAGGGCGCCAGCGTCAATACCGGGGATGTTCTGGTTGTCCTCGGATAATCTTTCAGGAGAGGGCATATGGAAAACATACTCAATTCACTGAAGACATTGGCCATGGAATCGGGCATCGCCCGGTTTATCGCTGAGCCGCTGACTCTGGTGATGGTAGCGATTGCCTGTGTGCTTCTTTACCTGGCGATCGTAAAGAAATTCGAGCCGCTCCTGCTGCTGCCAATTGCCTTCGGCATGCTCTGCACCAATCTCCTTGGCGCAGAAATGTACCACGAGGCGCTATTTGCGGGCGGACATGCCAACTGGAGCCTTTTCGGCGGCGCGATCCTGATCCAGTCCAATGACCTGGCAAATCTTTCGGATTTGGTTGCACAGGGTCTGATACGTGTCAATAACGCGGGAGCTGTTCTGATTCAGGATGCAGCCACCGGACAATTCAACGTGATAGGTCAGATCACTTCTTCCTTCTCGGTTGGCGCACAGCTGGATGCTCTGGGCCGACTGATCGCAGAAGACGGTGTGACGGTCCTGGCTCAGACTGTGCCGATCATCATTAAGGACAGTGCGGCCTTCATTACCGATGGTAAGGTTTATTCCTCCCTCGGCGTGTTGTTGGCCACTGCAGGAAAGACCATTTCTCCCGGCCTGTTCGACTACCTGTACCTGGGCGTTAAGCTGGGCATCTATCCGTGCCTGATCTTCATCGGCGTCGGCGCGGGTACTGACTTCGGTCCCCTGATCGCGAACCCGAAGACCCTGTTCCTGGGCGCTGCCGCTCAGCTCGGTATCTTCCTGACCTTCACGGGCGCGCGCCTGATAGGCTTCACTACGGCGGAAGCCGGCGCCATCGGCATCATCGGCGGTGCGGACGGCCCCACGGCCATCTGGCTGACCGGCAAGCTGGCCCCGCATCTGCTGGGCCCCATCGCTGTGGCGGCCTACAGCTATATGGCGCTGGTGCCCGTCATTCAGCCCCCGATCATGCATGCGCTGACCACCAAGCGCGAGCGGAACATTGTCATGTCCCAGCTCCGTGAAGTCAGCAAGACCGAGAAGATCGTCTTCCCGATCGTGGTCACCGTTCTGGTGTCCCTGCTGCTGCCCAGCGCGACCCCGCTGGTGGGCTGCCTGATGCTGGGCAACCTGATGCGCGAGTGCGGTGTGGTGGAGCGCCTGAACAAGACGGTGCAGAACGAGCTCATGAACATCGTTACGATCTTCCTGGGCCTGACTGTCGGCGCGACTGCGACTGCGGCCACCTTCCTGCGCCTGCAGACCATTGAGATCATCGTCCTGGGCGTCGTGGCCTTCGGCTGCGGCACTGCGGGCGGCATCCTGCTGGCGAAACTTATGAACAAAATCGAAGGCGGCAGCGCTATCAACCCGCTGATCGGCTCCGCCGGTGTATCCGCTGTGCCTATGGCCGCGCGCGTATCCCAGGTGGAAGGCCAGAAGGCGAATCCCGGCAACTTCCTGCTGATGCACGCCATGGGCCCCAACGTGGCCGGCGTTATCGGCTCTGCTATCGCCGCGGGCGTACTGTTGAGCATGTTCGGCGGTTGAGGAGGAATATGAATTATGGCTAAAGTACTCATTACGGATACCATCCTGCGTGACGCCCACCAGTCTCAGGCTGCGACGCGCATGCGCCTGGACGAAATGCTTCCGGCGTGTGAAATGCTGGACAAAGTCGGTTATTATTCCCTGGAGTGCTGGGGCGGCGCGACCTTCGACAGCTGCCTGCGCTTCCTGAACGAGGATCCCTGGGAGCGGCTGCGCCAGCTGAAAAAGGCGCTGCCCAACACCAAGCTGCAGATGCTGTTCCGCGGCCAGAACATCCTGGGCTACAAGCACTACGCGGACGACGTGGTTGACGAGTTCGTGCGCCTGTCCATCAAGAACGGCATCGACATCATCCGCATCTTCGACGCGCTGAACGACGTGCGCAACATGCAGACCGCCATCGCCGCCACCAAGAAGTACGGCGGCATCTGCGAGGTGGCCATGAGCTACACCATCAGCCCGGTGCACACGGAGGAGTACTTCGTGAACCTGGCGATGCAGCTGGAGCGCATG
>JBGUIY010000282.1:0-2057 GCA_045113475.1 Christensenellales bacterium
ACCAGATCATCTACGTGATCGACATGTATGCGCCGGCCACCTCCGAGCACATCCTCGGCACGGACGGCGACGGATTTGACGTCATGAGCCGGATCATGTACGGCGGCCGGGTCTCCCTGATGGTCGGCTTCGTGGTCGTATTCCTGGAGACCTTCCTGGGCGTGGTGATGGGCGGCCTGGCCGGCTACTACGGCGGCTGGGTGGATATGCTGATCATGCGGCTGGTGGACATTTTCTACTGCCTGCCGTACCTGCCGATCATGATCATTCTGGGCGCCGCGATGGACGCGGTGCGGATGGATACCTACCTGCGGCTGATCATCATGATGGCCGCCCTGGGCATCATGGGCTGGGCGAGCGTCGCGCGCCTGGTGCGCGGCCAGATCCTGATGCTGCGCGACCAGGAATTCATGGTGGCGACGGAGGCGACCGGTATCCGGGTCAAGGACCGGATCGCGCACCACCTGGTGCCGAACATCATGCCGCAGCTGATCGTCCAGGCAACGATGGGCATGGGCGGTGTAATCCTGATGGAATCGACCCTGAGCTTCCTGGGCCTGGGCGTCAAGCACCCGCTGGCCACCTGGGGAACGATCATCAACTCCGTTTCTTCGGCATCCGCCATGGCGCATTATGCCTTTATCTGGATCCCGGTCGGCATCCTGATCTGCGTGACGGTCATCGCGTTCAACTTTGTCGGCGACGGACTGCGCGACGCGTACGACCCGAAGGCCAAGCGCTGAGGGAAGGAGGAAGAGAAAATGAAAGAAAAGAAAAAATCCTCCTATATCTCCGGACGGGAGTCCCGGAAGATCTCCCGGTTCAACCGGAAGGTGACCCGCAGGCTGGAAAAGGAACGGGCGGACGCGAACAAGGACGAAGCGCTTTACATCACCCGGATGAAGGATAACAACAACGTGGTGGAGTTCGACAACGTCTGCACCTACTTCTTTACGGACGTCGGGGTGGTAAAGGCCGTGGACGGCATCACCTTCGAGGTGCCCGTCGGCAAGACGGTGGGCGTGGTCGGCGAGAGCGGCTGCGGCAAGTCCGTGACCAGCCTGAGCCTGATGCAGCTGCTCCAGCGGCCGAGCGGGCAGACGGTCGGCGGCGAGATCCGCTTCAACCGGATGGACGGCACGGCCTACAACATCGTCAATACGCCAAACGCGATCATGGAAAAGATCCGCGGAAACCGCATCTCGATGATCTTTCAGGAACCCATGACCGCGCTGAACCCGGTCTTCCGGATCGGCGAACAGGTGACGGAAGTGCTGGACCTGCACTATCCCGAGATGACCAGGGAAGAAAAGAAGGAACGCGTACTGAACATGCTGGAGCTTGTCGGCATCGCCAATAAGGAAGGCGTGTACGACATGTATCCCCATGAGCTGTCAGGCGGTATGAGGCAGCGCATCTGCATCGCGATCGCGCTGGCATGCAATCCCCAGCTGATCATCGCGGATGAGCCGACCACCGCGCTGGACGTGACGATCCAGGCCCAGATCCTGGACCTGCTGGAGAACCTGAAGGAAAAGCTGAACTCCTCGATCATGCTGATCACCCACGACCTGGGCGTGGTGGCCGGCATGGCGGATTACGTCGTGGTCATGTATGCGGGGCGCGTGGTGGAAAAGGGTACGACCGAGGATATCTTCCACCATCCGTCGCATCCCTACACGATCGGCCTGATGAACTCCAAGCCGGTGGTCGGGAAGAAGGTCGAGGAGCTGTACAACATCCCCGGCAACGTCCCGAACCCCGTGGAGATGCCGGACTACTGCTATTTCCGGGACCGGTGCGAGATGCACTGCGAAGGCTGCAGCGGCGCCTACCCCCCGGAGATCCGGATCAGCGATACCCATGTGGTCTCCTGCTACCGTTACACCGACAGCGGCACCGTGCTGGGCAATCCGAAATCTGTGAACGTGGAGGAGCTCTGACATGGAAGAGATGAAAAAAGAACCCGCCGCGAACAGCGAATACGTGCTTGAGGTCAAAAACCTCGTAAAATGGTTCCCGATCAAGTCCGGCATCATCAAGAAGACAATCGGCAA
>JBGUIY010000283.1:0-6117 GCA_045113475.1 Christensenellales bacterium
CTTTAGGTGTTTCAGGTTATCTCCCGCTCTTTATGATCCTATTATACGCCCTGACAGTGTTTTTTTCAAGCAATACTCGGTGGGCGAGACATGGGATGGAGAGCCAAATAAATCGCTGGTCGTGAGACCAATACAAATTCTTGAGTTTATGTGCTCTATTCTTTATCATTCATGAATCCAGTTGGACTATTACAATTCCTCTGCAAAAAAATCGCTGTCTATTCTCTTTATTTCGTAAATATGTTCTGTGGATACGCCAACACTATGCTTAATCATCAGCTTTGTCAACATATTACCGTCCACAAGTACTACTTTCGTACCCAACAAGTTTTCTGAATATTTCACTGCGCCACTGGTGAACTTAGCAGTTGTAATGAATAATCCTTTTTGCGCTTGCTGTCCTTGAAGCGCTCCAACAAACTTCTGTATTTCTGGTTTTTCTACTGTTTTATCAGGAGCCCATTGCTTTGCTTGTATATAGATATGGCTGAATCCAAGTTGATCTTCTTTAATAATTCCATCAATCCCACCATCGTTTGATTGCTGTGTGACCATCCCTGCATCGTCGATTCCATTGCCATAACCCATGTGAAGCAGTAATTTGACCACCAGCTTTTCAAACTCGACGGGAGTGAGCTTCATAATCTCATCCATCAGCTGGCTGGAAAGCGCGCTGTTTACTTGCTGATAAGCGGTATCAAGAAGCTCCATAGGCGATTCAGCCTTCTCTTTTTCGGAAACGTCAGATGTATTGGGTATTGTTGAATTATGGAATTCGCGGAATTTTTCTGATTTTTCAAGATACTTTAAGTTGATTTCTTCACCCGATGCAAGCGCCTTTTTTCCTTCACTTGTAATTCTATACTTGCCGCGTATGGGAGTTTCAATTAATCCTGCCTTATTCAAATAAGTTCTTGCCCAAGCAACGCGGTTATCAAAAGTACTCTGTTTACCGCTCGGCAGTAACTCAGCTCTGTCTGAGGCCGAGATTTTCATTTCTTGCGCAATTATCTCGCGCACTTCGTTTGCAGCGTGTAGTTTTTCGTCCTGAACTGCACGTAAAAAGCCCTCAAAAAACTCAAAAAACTTCGGAACTGCCATACTGCTCACCCATTAATCAGTTTTGACTCTATTGTAGCATGAAATGATACAATATAATAAAGAGAAAAGATAGTGCGATGCTATCATAAAGTTAGACGAAAGCATGATGTCACAGCTTTGCCTTGTACACCCCCGCCGCGTCCAGCATCGTTTTCGCGTGATCCATGGCGCTCCTGGTCTGGCCTTCGGCGCCGCTCAGCATGCGGCTGAGTTCCTCCACGCGGCCTTCGGCGTTCAGCTCGGTCACGTTGGTGACGGTGCGCTCGCCGGTGAAGCGCTTCTCGATCAGGTACTGGTGGTCGGCCATGGCGGCGATCTGCGGCAGATGAGTCACGCACAGCACCTGGCGGTAGCGGGCGATATCCGCCATCTTTTCTGCCACCACCTGGGCGGTGCGGCCGCTGATGCCGGTGTCGATCTCGTCGAATACCATGGAGGGGATCAGCGATTTTTCGCCCGCCAGGGCTTTGATGGCCAGCATGATGCGGGAAAGCTCGCCGCCGGAGGCCGTCTGGGCCAGGGGCTGGTACTGCTCGCCCAGGTTGGGCGCGATCAGGAAGGCGCAGCGCTCGACGCCTGCGGCGGTCTCTTCCCCGGGGACGAGATTCACGCGGAAGCGCGTGCCCTTCATGTTCAGGTCCTGGAGCTGATGCTCCATCTTCTGCTCGAAGCCGCCGGCCAGGGCCTTGCGGGCTTCGCTCAGCTTTGAGGCTGCCGCCGCGTAGGCTTCATGGGCGCGGCGGACTTCCTTTTCCAGCCGGTCCGTATCGTCCTGGGCGTTTTCCAACAGCCGCAGATGGCCGTTGATCTCGTCCAGCTTTTTCAGCATGTCTTCGCTGGTGGCCCCGTACTTGCGGCTCAGGCGGTGCAGCTGGTCCAGCCGGCGGCTGATCTCGTCCATCCGGTCTTCGTCGAAGTTCAGGCCGTCCAGCCGGTCGCGCAGATATATGCCCAGGTCTTCGGCTTCGTAATACAGGTTGTTCAGCCTTTCCAGGGACGGATCGAAGGAGTGGTCCAGCCCGCTCAGCTTCTCCAGGTGGGAGAGGGCCTGGCGCAGCCCGTCCACGGCGGAGGCGGACCGCCCGTTGTCGTACAGCTCCTGGTAGGCGCCGCGCAGATGGGATTCGATCTTTTCCGCGTTGCGGTAAAGGTCCCGTTCCTGGGCCAGTTCGTCCTCCTCGCCGGGGCGGAGATTGGCGCTCTCCAGCTCTTTTTTCTGGTAGGTCAGGATGTCTGCACGTTCGCTCTGCTCAATGAGCGTCTTTTTCAGTTTATCCAGCCGGAGCCGGGCCTCATGCCAGCGCTCGTAGGCGGCTCTGACCTGATCCAGCAGCGCCAGGTGCTCCGGGGTGCCGAAGGCGTCCAGCCAGCGCAGGTGCTGGCGCTCGTCCATCAGGGACTGGTGCTCGTGCTGGCCGTGGATGTCCATCAGGCAGGCGGAAAGCTGCCTGAACTGGTTCAGCGGCACCATCACGCCGTCCACCCGGCAGGTGCTGCGGCCGGCGGTGGTGATCTCCCTGGCGAGGGTCACCTGGTCTTCCGGCTCGAAGCCGTTTTCCTTCAGGAAAGCCACGGCGTTAGGCGCGTCCTCCAGGGTGAAGCAGCCCTCCACGTAGGCCCTGTCGGTCTCGTGGCGGATCAGCTCCCGGCTGGCGCGGCCCCCCAGCAGCAGGGTGATGGCATCGATCACGATGGATTTGCCGGCGCCGGTTTCGCCGGTCAGGGCGTGCAGGCCGGCGTCAAAACGGATGTGGACCTCGTCGATCAGCGCGATATTGCGCACCAGCAGTTCGGTCAGCATGGTTCATTCTCCCCGGCGCAGCAGCTGCAGGCGCTGCGCGATCATGGGCGTTTCCTCGTTCGTGCGGACCACGGCGAAGATGGTGTTGTCCCCGGCCATCGTGCCCAGGATCTCCGGCCACTGCAGACCGTCCACCGCTTCCGCGGCGGCGTTGGCCGCGCCGGAAAGGGTGTGGATGACGATCATATTGTTGGCGTACTGGATGTCCAGCACCGAGCTGACGAACATCTGCGTGAAGCGTTCACGCTCGTTGCGGGGCGGGAGGCTCTTGAATTTGCCCGCGGCGATGTAGCGCGTATAGCCCTGGTTGTCGCTCTCCTTGCTCAGGCCCAGCTCGCGGATGTCGCGGGAGATGGTGGCCTGGGTCACGGCGAAGCCGGCCTGGCGCAGGGCGGCAACCAGCTCGTCCTGGGTGGCGATCCGCCGCTGGGCGATCAGGTCCAGTATGGCGCTCTGTCGTTCGTTTTTCATGGCTTTCTTCTCACTTTCCGACGCAGAAGTTGGCAAATATCTCGTCCAGCAGGCGTTCGTCCGTGCGTTCGCCGGTGATCTCGCCCAGGGTGTCCAGCGCCGCGTGCAGATGGACGGCGGCGAACTCCTGTGAAAGGTGTGCGTCCAGCGCCCGGGCTGCCTCCTCCAGGGACTGGGCCGCCTCACGGGCAGCCAGGATGTGCCGCTGCTGGGTCAGGGGCGTGTCTGGCAACTGGCCGAACATGCGCCTGAGCCAGGTCCGCAGGGCTTCCAGACCCTCGCCGGTGACGGCGCTCACCAGGATGCCGTCTCCAGGGGCCGGCGCGCCGGGCGTCTGCCGGTCCGCCTTGGTATATACCTTCAGCAGGGGCAGGCCCGACTGCAGCACCGCCTCGGGCGCGTCCTGAGGCTCCCCGGCGTCGCTCAGCCACCATACGGCGTCGGCGGCTGCGGCGGTCCTGTAGGTCCGGTCGATGCCCAGGCGCTCGATCTGGTCTGCCGTCTCGTGGATGCCGGCGGTGTCGTAGAGGGTCACCGCGTATCCGTCCAGGGTGAAAGCGCCGCTGAGCACGTCCCGCGTGGTGCCGGGGATATCGGTCACGATGGCCCTGTCCTCGCCCAGCAGCGCGTTCAGCAGCGTGGATTTGCCCGCGTTGGGCGGGCCGAGCAGGGCCACGTGCAGCCCGTCGCGTACCAGCCGCGCCGCCCGCTCCTGGACGGCGGCGTTCAGGCGCTCCGCCAGGTTCCGGCAGTCCCGGGCCAGGGCGGCGTCCTCTGCGGGATCGTCCACCTCCTCGGGGTAGTCGATGGCGGCTTCCACCCGGGCGAGGATGGAAAGCAGGTCGGACTGCGCTTCGCCGATGAAGCGGCTCGCGCCGCCGTTCAGCTGCCGCAGGGCGCTCTGCCCGGCCCGCTCGTTGTTGGCCTGGATCAGCGCCATCACGGATTCGGCCTGGCTCAGGTCGATCCGCCCGTTCAGATAGGCGCGGAGGGTGAATTCCCCGGGGCCTGCCGGCCGCGCTCCAGCGGCGGTCAGGGCGTTCAGGCAGGCGGTGACGCTGTAGGCGCTGCCGTGCAGCTGGATCTCGGCCACGTCCTGCCGCGTGTAGCTCTTGGGCGCGCGCATGACGACCGCCATGCACTCGTCCAGCTGCCGCTCGCCGTCGTGGAGCGTGCCCAGGTACAGCCGCCCGTGCTCCAGCTGTTTTACGCCGGCGCGGGGCGTGAATACCCGCATGAGGATCGGCTCCGCCAGCGGGCCGCTCATGCGCACCACGGCGATGCCGGCAGCCCCCGGCGCGGTGGCGCAGGCGGCGATGGTGTCACGCATCAGCAGGTCCATGTCAGTCCTCCTCGAAGGGACAGGGAGCGGTCAGCGTGAGTCTCTCCTGCGTCCCGGGATGGGTGAATTGCAGCGAATAGGCGTGCAGCATCAGCCTCGGCGCGTTGTTTGGGTGCCCGTAGATGGGGTCGCCCATCACCGGATGCCCGATGGAGGCCATGTGCACGCGGATCTGGTGGGTCCGTCCGGTCAGGATATGCACGTCCAGCAGGGTCCCGTGCTTAAAGTCCGGACGCAGCACCTTCCATTCCGTCAGCGCATACCGGCCGTCGGGACGGATGGCCATTTTCTTCCGGTCCTTTGTGCTGCGGCCGATGGGGGCTTCGATGCGTCCGCTGTCTTCCCGGAAGCGGCCCTCCACCACGGCATGGTAGTGCTTTTCCATCTCGCGGTTGGCCAGCTGTTCGGACAGCGCCTGGTGGGTCTGGTCGTCCTTGGCGATCAGGATGAGCCCGCTGGTGTCCTTGTCCAGCCGGTGCACGATGCCCGGCCGCAGCTCCCCGCCGATGCCGGAGAGGCTGCTGAGCCGCGCCATCAGGGCGTTCACCAGGGTGCCGTCCGGATTGCCCGCGCCGGGATGCACCACCAGCCCGGCCGGCTTGTTGACCACCGCCAGGTATTCGTCCTCGTACAGGATCTCGATGGGGATGTCCTGGGCGGCGAGCGTGGTTTCCCGTACGGGTGGCAGATGGACGGTGATTTCGTCGCCCGCCCGCAGCTCGTGGCGCGCCTTGGACTGGACCTGCCCGTTGACGGCGACCCGGCCCTCTCTGATCAGGCGCGCGGCCTGGGCCCGGGAGACGCAGACACGCGCCGCGCACACGTCCAGCCGTTCGCCGTTCTGCGCGCATACGGCGTGCAGGGCCTCTTCGCTCATGGCGTCTCCTTTCTTCCGGGCAGAAGCAGCATGACGGCGCAGCAGGCCGCGCCGAGGGTCACGCAAATGTCCGCGAAATTGAATATGTAGAAACGGATAAACAGCAGTTCGATCATGTCCCGTACATAGCCCAGAAACACGCGGTCGATCAGGTTGCCCAGGGCGCCGGCGGCAATGCACAGCAGGGGCAGGCGGATCCGCGCGTCCCGCGGCAGGCGGATCAGAACGGCCAGGAGACCGGCAAACACGATCAGGGACAGGACGAGGGCCACGGAAACGGCGCCGTCGAACAGCCCCAGGGAGAATCCGCGGTTTTCGGTATAGTTCAGGCGGATGACGCCGGGGATCAGCCCGATAGTCCGGTGCGCTGCTGCGAACTTTGTTGCCTGATCCAGTGCGGTCAGCCCGGCGGTCACGGCGGCCTCGGTTCCCCTGCGCATCATTTCACCCCTTCCGCATAAATGCATAAACATTATACATCAGCGGCAGAATTATGCAATAGCAAAAATAGCCGGCCGCCCGGGC
>JBGUIY010000284.1:0-6578 GCA_045113475.1 Christensenellales bacterium
AAAGACGCCGAGCAGATCATCGGCGATCTGAAGCAGGGCGGCGTCAAAAACCTGAGTGCCCGCATGAGCGGCTGGGCCAACGGCGGCCTCAACCAGTCCGTCCTGAACAAGGTCAGGGCAGAAGGCGTTCTGGGCGGCGCCGGCGGCATGAAGCAGCTGACCGCCAGCGCAAAGCAGCTGGATGTGCCGCTGTACTTCGACTGCATCAGCGCCTTTGCCTACAAGAGCGGCTTCTTCAAGGGCTTCATCCCCTTCCGCGACGCCGCACGCTTCACTACCCGCGAGCAGGTCGTCATCTATCCTTACTCGATGATCGATTACCAGCAGCAGAAAGAGTCCGATCCCTTCTACCTGGTGCAGCCTTCCTTCGCGAAGCGCGGAGCGGGCAACATGCTGGCCTACCTGAAGGATCAGAAGGCTGCCGGCGTTTCCTTCCGCGACATCGGCTCCCTGCTGAGTGCGGACTACAACCCCAAGAATACAGTGACCCGCGAGCAGGTCAAACAGATGAACATCGAGACCATGCAGTCCGCTCACGCCAACGGTCAGGCAGTCGCCATCAAGGAAGGCTTTGACTACGCTCTGCCCTACGCGGACCTCGTGACGGACATGGACCTGAAAGGCACCGGATACTCTATCATCGATGCCGAGGTGCCGTTTTACCAGATCGCGGTCCACGGCATGATCGACTATACCGGCAAACCGCTCAACCTGGCGGGCGACTGGAAGAAGGAACTGCTCCACTGCGCGGAATACGGCGCGGGCCTTGAGTTCACCTTCATGCAGGAGGATACAAAGCTGCTGCAGGACACCCTGTACAGCGGATACTACGGCGCCTCGTACAGAAACTGGAAGGAGCAGGCCGTACAGATCTTGACGGACTACCAGCGTGCCATGGAGGGCCTGAACAGCCGGCGCATCACGGACCACAGGATACTGGCCCCGGGCCTCTGCCTGACCGTGTACGATGACGGCACGCAGGTCTACGTCAACTACAACACGGCTGACGGCACAGCCGGCCAGACAGTCGTACCCGCTCGCAGCTATCTTGTCGTCAGGGGGGATCAATAATGGCTAAATCCAAGAAATACACCCCGGAGCACTGGGGCTTCAGGGAGTCGATCCTGACCTTCATTCCCGGCAACGACATCTACAAAACCATGCGTTCCCGCAACGCGCGGCACGGCGTGCTGTTCATCCTGCCGTTCATCATCGGCTTCCTGTTCTTCATGCTGCGGCCCATGGCCGAGTCGCTGTACATGAGCTTCTGCAAGGTGTCGATCAACCTGGGCGCCGGTTACGACAAGTCCTTCGTGGGGCTGGCCAATTACAGATTCGCCCTGCGGGTGGATCCGTATTTCAACCAGTACATCGTGGAAGAGATCAGCCGCATGCTGATCAACGCCATCGCTACCATCGTCCTGTCCTTCGTCATTGCCGTCATCCTCAACCAGAAATTCAAGGGCCGCACCCTGGCCCGCGCCATCTTCTTCCTGCCGGTCATCCTGGCCAGCGGCGTACTGCCCGGCATCGAAAGCCAGAACGAGTTCTACAACATGATGCAGGGCATCTCCGAAGAGGTCTCCAGCGCGTCCGGCGTCAACCTTTCCGCCGCGCTGGAAAACCTGCTGTCCATATCGGGGGTCGCAGGCGGCGTGTTTGACATCCTGTTCCAGATGATCGACGCGATCTATGACATCGTCATGGCGAGCGGCATCCAGATCATCGTGTTCCTCTCGGGACTGCAGGCCATCTCCCCCTCGCTGTACGAAGCCGCCGACGTGGAAGGCTGCTCCGCCTGGGAGGCCTTCTGGAAGATCACCTTCCCCATGGTCAGCCCGCTGCTGCTGGTCAACACCATCTACACGATCGTGGACTTCTTCATGAAAAACGACAACCGCGTCATGGAATACATCAACGACGTCATGTATTCCAAGTTTCTCTTCGGCGAAAGCTCTGCCATGAGCTGGATCTATTTCCTGGTCGCGATCGCGTTCATCGGCATCAGCTCACTCATTATTACGCGGGGGGTGCATTACTATGAAGACTAAAGCCAGGACACTCACCGTGCAGAACAGCGCAAGGCTGGCCAACAAAAAATCCGGCGGATATGTATACAAGGCGAAGCTGAAAAAGTGGACGGTCTCCGTTATCCGCGGACTGCTGCTGTTCGGCCTGTGCTTCATGATCATCCAGCCCATCCTGACGCGCCTGGGCGTCGGCTTCATGGAAGAGCGCGATCTGTATGATTCCACCATCGTGCTGCTGCCCCGTCATCCTACCCTGGACAATTACCGCATCGTGTTCGAACTGACGGATTTTCCCCGCTCCATGCTCAATACTGCCTGGACCTCCCTGGTGGTGTCCGTGCTCCAGGTCATTTCCAGCACCCTGGTCGCCTACGGCTTCGCAAGGTATAATTTCCCGCTCAAAAAGTTCTGGTTCGCCTGTGTGGTCGCGCTCATCGTGATCCCGCCCCAGACCTTTGCCAGCTCCCTGTACATCATGTTCACCAACTTCGATATCCTGGGCATTTTCAAGGCGACCACGGGCAAGACGATCAACCTGCGCGGCTCCATCACGCCCTACATCCTGATGAGCGCCACCTGCATGGGGCTGAAAGACGGCCTGTACATCTACATGCTGCGCCAGTACTTCCGCGGGATCCCCAAATCCCTGGAGGAAGCAGCCTACGTGGACGGCTGCAACACGATGCATACCTTCGTGCGCATCATGCTGCCGGACGCCATGCCCACCATCCTCAGCTGCTTCCTGTTCTCTTACGTCTGGCAGTGGACGGACCTGTTCTATACCCGCAACTTCCTGTCCGGATACTCGATCTTTTCCACCAAACTCTCGAGCATGGTCTCCCAGATGGCGCGCTATTTCTCCACGGAAGCCGGTACTGCCGTCGTCGTGCCGGTCGGCCGCCAGCAGCAGCTGATCTCCATCGGCGTGCTGGTCTGCTGCATCCCCCTGATCATCCTCTACGTGTTCACCCAGCGGACCTTCGTGCAGAGCATCGCCATGAGCGGCTCCAAAGAGTGAATTTGACGAAATCCACAAAAAATACTTGCAAATTTCATGTACATCCGGTATAATAATTTTGTTATTGGGCATAATTACTAAAACGTTTTCTGTACTGCGAACTACGCACCGCCATGCGGTGTGATAGATAAAAAGGAGGGACCTCAAAGTGAAGAAGGGGAACATTCTGAACATCGTTTTGGCCGTCATCGCGATTGCCGCGATTGTTTTCGCGATCGTCGGCAACGGGCAGAAGGCCGACCTGCAGAAGCAGGTAACTGAACTCACCAGCAAAGTCGACAGCCTGAACAAAGATCTGGCCACTGTCAAGTCTGACGCCGAAGCGGCTGCGAAAGCAGCGGCGGAAGAACTGGAAGCCGTAAAGAAGGCGGCCGAAGAAGCTGCCCAGAAGGCTGCCGAAGAAGCTGCCAAGGCTGCCCAGGAAGCAGCCCAGAAAGCTGCTGAAGCGCTGGCCCAGCAGACCGCCAAAGGCCCCGAGGGCTATCCGGCAGTCGTGCCCGGAATCGATTTCGGCGGTGAAACCCTGCACATCCGCCTCTATTGGGGCCCCAATGCCCGCAGCACGGAGCCCACGGAAGAGCAGCAGGCCCGTTATGATTACGAAGACTGGATCCAGAAAACCTATAACGTTAAGGTCCTGGAAGAGCAGCTGAACGACTGGGATACCTGCGCTCAGGAAATGATCAACTTCGCCACCGCGAACAACGGCGAAAAGGTCATCTACGTCATCGAGCCCGGCAAGGCCCCGACCGTCATGAGCATCGCCGCTCCCTGGAACAACGACCTGATTGACCTGACCGCCGAAAAGTGGAACAAGGGCGATCTGGACTTCATGACCAAGGGCGGCAAGGTCTACGGCGTATACACTGGTGCGACCGAACCGCGCCAGCTGCTGTATTTCAACAAGCGCCTCCTGCAGGAAGCGAACATCGATCCCGAAACCATCTATGACATGCAGGCCAACAACACCTGGACCTGGGACGCTTTCGCCCAGATGCTGGCTCAGGCCACCCGCGACACTGACAACGACGGCGCGAACGACACCTTCGGTATCGTAGGCTCCTTCGAAGACTATCAGATGATTTCCGTCTTCACCAACGGCGGCAGCTTCTTCGAGTTTGACGAGAACGGCCTGCTCAAGCCCGTGCTCGACAGCGACGAAGCCAAAGCGGCCCTCAACTGGGCGAAGGAAATCCGCGAAAAGTACTGGATGCCGCAGCCCGAAGGCGCCAACTGGGACTGGTACAAGGAAGCCTTCAAATCCGGCGGCGCTGCCTTCTATATGTATCAGGGCTACGGCGGATTCAAGGCCCAGGATACCAACACCGAGCTCAACGGCATGGCCGACGAGTGGGGCGCTGTGGCCTTCCCGACCCCCAAGGGCGGCAACTATGTCACCATCGCCAGCGACAACTTCTGGATGATCCCCAACGTCTATGACGAAGAGACCCTCAAGAAGATCACCTTCATCTATGACCTGTGGACCAACGACACTCCCGGCTACGAAGACGCGGACGAAAACTGGCAGGGCCTCATGTACAGCGAGACGGACGACCGTGCCGTTGACGAGACCTACGCGATGCTCCGTCATTCTTCCGTCACCAACAAGTCGCTGTACCTGGGCACCGTCAACGACGTGCTGGGCAACAGCCTCCTGTGGAGCCTCCCCTACAACGATGTCGACTCCCTGATCGAAGCCGGCATGCCCGCCTGGCAGGCTCTGTGCGACACCTTCAACGCCAAATAATCCAATCGGTCACTTTCAGCAGAGGCTCTTACGGGCCTCTGCTTTTTCGTTTGCCCCGGCAAAATATAAAAATCGGCAAAAAAAATTCCGGCATTCATTTTTCCTTTGTGCCATGCCTTTCATCAGGCTGTTTGCGCATTGACTTTTGATGAATCTATTGATAGAATGACGCTGCAGCCCGATAAGAGGTTGACCATGCAAAGGAGGACGGATGATGTTAAGCAATGTACGGCCCGCAGACATGAAGCGCATTGAAACTGCGGCTCTGGCGCAGGAATTCATCGATCAGCAGATCGCCCTGATCAAGGAACAGGTTGGCGACGGCAAAGTATTGTTGGCACTTTCCGGCGGCGTTGACTCATCCGTGGTGGCTGCGCTCCTGATCAAGGCGATCGGCCAGCAGCTGACCTGTGTGCACGTCAATCACGGCCTGCTGCGCAAGGGCGAACCCGAGCAGGTCATCCGCGTGTTCCGCGACCAGATGAACGCGAATCTCATCTATGTGGACGCCGTGGACCGCTTCCTGGACAAGCTGGCGGGCGTTGCCGATCCCGAACAAAAGCGGAAGATCATCGGCAAGGAATTCATCGACGTTTTCGCGGAGGAAGCCTCCAAGCTGAACGGCATCTGTTTCCTGGCCCAGGGCACCATTTATCCTGACATCCTGGAATCCGGCCCCGTCAAATCCCACCATAATGTGGGCGGCCTGCCCCCCGAACTCAACTTTGAGCTCGTCGAGCCCATCCGCCTGCTGTTCAAAGATGAAGTCCGCGTGGTCGGCAAGGCCCTCGGCCTGCCGGAAGGCATGGTCGAACGCCAGCCCTTCCCCGGCCCCGGCCTGGGCGTCCGCTGCGTCGGCGCGATCACCCGTGACCGCCTCGAAGCCGTCCGCGAATCCGACGCGATCCTGCGTGAGGAATTCGCCAACGCCGGTCTCCAGGGTAAAGTCTGGCAGTATTTCACCATCGTGCCCGACTTCAAATCCACTGGCGTCCGCGACGGCCAGCGCTCCTATGAGTGGCCCTGCGTCCTGCGCGCGGTCAACACCCGTGACGCCATGACCGCCACCATCGAGCCCCTCCCCTACGATCTTCTCGCCCGTATCACCGACCGCATCACCCACGAGGTTCCCGGTGTCAACCGCGTCCTTTACGACATCACGCCCAAACCCGTCGGGACGATCGAGTGGGAATAAAGGCTGAAATCCTGAAACCCGCATGAAATAAGGGCTTCCAGGCGGCCAAAGTCCCGCGTGGCAACAATTTGGCAACAAAAATCCATCATTCTGAAAATAAGGGCTAACTGATTTTGTGTAGATCAGTTAGCCCTATTTCTATGCATTTTCAGAAGGATGGAGGTGTTAATCGTGACGGCTGTCAGTTTTCTCCTGGAGACCGGCAACCAGATCATCCATCAGGCCCTGGGACGGAACTTTCACCCACCGCCGGGAGGTATCGCCATCGGGGAAATTATAACGCCACTGGTCATAGGCTTCCTGGGTGATCTCGCCCTTCCGCAGCGCATTGGCCGCTGCCTGCCATTCGTACAGCATCCGGTGCAGCTCAGCCGCCTGCTGGCTGTCCCTCAGATTCACCCGCAGGCAGACATCACCCTCGGATTCCTCCACATACAGGCCATATCGGTCCTCCAGGGTGAAAAGCGTGTGCATGAGGCCGACGTAGGAATCAATATCCGGAACCGAGATGGCATGGGGCGACACACCGAAAATCTGCGCCATCTGCGCCGTCAGGTCAGCCTTCGGATTGCGGTCCTCAGACTCATA
>JBGUIY010000285.1:0-18527 GCA_045113475.1 Christensenellales bacterium
GCCATCGAAAAGGGTCTCCGCTTCGCTATCCGCGAAGGCGGCCACACCGTTGGCGCCGGTTCCGTTACCCGCACCGAGGAATAATCCTCTCCCCCGCCCGGCCGGCTTAAACCGGCCGGGATGAGCAGTCAAACGAAAGAGGTGTTATCACCATGGCAGCGAAAGAAGCCCGCGCCAATATTGTGCTGGCGTGCACCGAATGCAAGCAGCGCAATTACAACACCAAGAAGAACCGTAAGAACTCTCCGGATCGCATCGAGCTGAAGAAGTACTGCCGTTTCTGCAGGAAGCATACCGTTCACCGCGAAACGAAGTAACGGGAGGACATAGTCATGGCAGACGAAAAGAACGTACAGAAGAAAGCGGACGTAAAGCCGGCCACCGGCAACAAGTTCGTCAACTTCTTCAAGAACCTGCCGGCAAACATTGCCCGGCCGTTCCGTGACATGTGGCATGAGCTCAAGAAGGTGACCTGGCCCTCCAAGAAGGACCTGATCAACTACACGCTGATCGTACTCGCCTTCATCGTGTTCATGGGTGTTGTAATCGGCCTGCTGGACCTCGGCTCGAGCGAGCTGGTCAGGCTGCTGATCAGGATCTGATCAGAAAAACCCCAGGTCGGCCGGGCTCCGTCCCGGCCGGCTGACCCGATTCATTACAGACGAGGAGCGTCATCATGGCAGACAAGAGCGATCGTCCCGGAACGCTTGAATGGTATGTGGTACATACCTATTCCGGCTACGAAAACAAGGTCAAGGACAACCTGGAAAAGGCCGTTGAAAACAACGGTATGCAGGACCTGATCAAAGACGTACGCGTACCGGTGGAAGAGGTCGTGGAGATCAAGAACGGCAAACGCAAGATCTCCCAGCGCAAGACGTTCCCCGGCTACGTGCTGGTGCGCATGATCATCACCAACGAAAGCTGGTATGTGGTGCGCAACACGCGCGGCGTGACCGGCTTTGTCGGTCCTGAAAGCAAGCCGGTGCCGCTGACGCCGGCCGAACTGGAAGTGATGCTCAACAACCCCGCGAGCCGCGTGGATTACAAGATCTCCGTGGGCGAAGAGGTGCGCATCCTGTCCGGTCCTCTCGAAAACTTCACCGGCATGGTGGAGGAGATCGATACCGTGCGCGAGAAGATGACCGTGCGCGTCAAGATGTTCCTCGGCCGCGAAATGCAGGTTGAAGTCGACCTGGATCAGGTCGATAAGCTGGATACAAACGAGTGAGCTTCAGGCGCGCCGGAAACCCGGTTTGAAGCTTATCGCTTTTCCCCCGGTGGGAGGCAGGCTGCGCCCCTGCCGCCAATACCACAAGTCTGAAGGAGGTGCCATATCACATGGCAAAGAAAATTACCGCCGTCATCAAGCTGCAGGTCCCTGCCGCGAAGGCAACCCCCGCGCCCCCCATTGGTCCCGCTCTGGGCCAGGCCGGCGTGAACATCCCCGGATTCTGCAAGGATTTCAACGCCCGCACCGCGCATCAGGAAGGCCTGATCATCCCGGTCGTCATCACCGTGTATTCTGATCGTTCATTCACCTTTATTACCAAGACGCCGCCTGCCCCCGTGCTGATCAAGAAGGCCCTGAACCTGTCCAAGGCCTCCGGCGTACCGAACAAGACCAAGGTCGGCCAGCTGACCCAGGCCCAGGTTCGCGAGATCGCGACCACCAAGATGCCCGACCTGAACGCCGGCAGCATCGAAGCCGCTATGAGCATGGTCAAGGGCACCGCCCGCTCCATGGGCGTCACCGTCGCTGAGGAATAAACAACAAAGTGGGAGGACATAGTGCCGCTATTACCACGAGGAGGAATATATAATGAAACACGGTAAGAAATATGTGGACGCGAAAAAGCTGATCGATTCCACCAAGCTTTATGATCCCGAGGAAGCGGTGGCCCTGGTCAAACAGCTGAGCAAGGCGAAGTTTGACGAGACCATCGAAATGTCCATCCGTCTGGGCGTCGACCCCCGCCATGCTGACCAGCAGGTCCGCGGCACGGTGGTTCTGCCCCACGGTACCGGCAAAAAGGTCAAGGTGCTCGTGTTCGCCAAGGCCGACAAGGCCAAGGAAGCCGAAGCTGCCGGCGCTGACTACGTCGGTGACGCCGACCTGGTCGCCAAGATCCAGAGCGAAAACTGGTTCGATTTCGACGCTTGCGTCGCCACCCCGGACATGATGCCCGTCATCGGCCGCATCGCGCGTCTGCTGGGCCCCAAGGGCCTGATGCCGAACCCGAAGTCCGGTACGGTCACTCAGGACGTCACCAAGGCTGTCCATGATATCAAAGCCGGTAAGGTCGAGTATCGTGTAGACAAGACCTCTATCTGCCACTGCCCCATCGGCAAGGCTTCCTTCACCGAAGAACAGCTCAACGAGAACCTGCGCGTTCTGATGGAAGCGATCATCAAGGCCAAGCCCGCCACCGCGAAGGGCACCTATGTGCGCTCTCTGTACATGAGCTCCACCATGGGTCCGTCCATCCGCCTCAACAGCCTTAAGTTCTGATAAGAACGCATACAGACGGAGGTTTGGATATGTTAGTACTTCAAATTTTGATTGCTATCGTGGCAATCATCCTCATCATCTCCGTGATGATGCAGAAGTCCGACAGCGACGGTGTCAGCGCTCTGACCGGCGGCAACAGCGATACCTTCCTGGGCAAGAACCAGACGTCCACGCTGGAAGGGAAGCTGGCCCTTGTGACCAAGATTTCCGCCGCAGTGTTCGTGGTGCTTGCGATCCTGATCATGATCGTCGCCTGACGTTGACCTGCGTATAACGGGCAAGCAAAGGGATATGTTCCGACAGAATATGTCAGGCGCATATCCCTTTATTCATACCATTCCGAGGTTCTCTGATGTATTTTCAGAAAGACTACGTCCTGAGGGTCATCGAACAGTTTGGCTTCTTTTTCCGGCGGCTGAAGGAAAAGCTGGAACTTACGGAACAGCTGAAGGACCTCGGGGCCTTCTCCCGGGAAAAGATCGGGATGTCTCCAGAAGCGGCGCTGGCGCTGAAGGACGAGACGCTGAACGGCCTGCTGGACGCCCGGGCGATGTTCCTGCTGACCGAGGTGCTGTTCATCCTTGCCCGCCTCACCGAAGGCAAAGACCCGGACCGTGCCGGGGAGATCGACCTGCGTACCCTCCGGCTCCTGGCCTCCCTCCACGGGGAGGATGAACTGGCCGCCGTCCGGAGCGGGCGCCTCAGGGAGCTGGCCTGCCGCCTGCGCGACGCCATGTCGCCGGACGATTTTCTCGCCTGCGCCCGGTTTTTCCTGAACGGCGGATACTACGCCGACACAGAGGACATGGTGTTCCTCGCCGCGCAGACCTCCGGTAAGGCGCACCGTGACTATTACGTTCAGCAGGGCCTGGCGCTGCTGTACAATATGCGCGTCCTGCCCGACGACGTCCTGCTGCCCGGCGGCATGAGCCGTCAGGACATCGGGGAATCCATCGCCGATCTTCAAAAAATGAACCTGGAGTAAGGAGCCAAGCCATGATCGTACTCTCAGCCCAGCATGTCACCAAAGCCTTCGGGGGGACGGATATCCTTCTGGATGCTTCGCTGACCCTGCAGAACCGCGAACGGATCGGTCTTGTCGGCGTCAACGGCTGCGGCAAGAGCACCTTTCTCAAGATCCTGACCGGGGAGCTGCAGGCCGACGGCGGCACCATCAGCATGGCCAGACAGCTCCGCCTGGGATACCTGGCGCAGCAGTGCCCCGTCATCAGCGGGCAGACGGTCTATCAGGTGATGGACGCGGTTTTCGAGCCGGTGCGCGAAATGGAAAAACGCCTCCGCGCCCTCGAGGAGCAGATGGCTTCCTCCGGCGAAACGGAGCTCAAGCGCCTTGGCGAGCAGTATACGCGCCTCAACCAGGCCTTCGAGGACGCAGGGGGATACGATTACCGCTCCCGCATCCAGGGCGTGCTGCGGGGCCTCGGTTTCGGGGACGCCATGCAGCAGCAGGACGCCGGCCTGCTCTCCGGCGGGGAGCAGACGCGGCTGTACCTGGCGCGGCTGCTGCTTTCCCGGCCCGACGTGCTGCTGCTGGACGAGCCCACCAACCACCTGGACCTGTCGGCCCTCAACTGGCTGGAAGGCTATCTGGCGGACTATCCTGGCAGCGTGGTCGTCGTCAGCCACGACCGGTTCTTCCTGGACAAGGTCTGCAGCGGGATTGTGGAAATGGCCTTCGGCCGCACGGAGCAGTACCCGGGCAATTACTCCCGGTATCTGGATCTCCGGGCCGAGCGCTGGCTCACCCGCGAGCGCGCCTACGACGCCCAGCAGAAGGAGATCGCCCGGCAGCTGGAAGTCATCCGCCGCCTGAAATCCTTCAACCGGGAAAAGTCCATCAAGCGCGCCGAGAGCCGGGAAAAGATGCTGGACAAGATCACCCTGCTGGAGCGCCCCGAGGAGGAAAAGCAGGTCTTTTTCACCTTCACGGCGCGGAACCGCACTGGCGACGACGTGCTGAGCGCCCGCGGCCTGACCAAGGGCTTCGACGGACGCACGCTGTTCGATGGGCTTTCATTTGAGCTCCGGCGTGGCGACCGCGTGGCGCTGATCGGGCAGAACGGCATCGGCAAAACCACGCTGTTCCGCATCATCACCGGAGAAACCGCGCCGGACCGCGGGGCCGTCATCTACGGTGCCAACGTGGACATCGGCTACTATGACCAGCATCAGCGCGGGCTATCCCCCGAAAAGACGATCCTGGACGAGGTCTGGGATACCTTCCCCCGGATGGACCAGACCCAGATCCGGTCCGCCCTGGGGCAGTTCCTATTCTCCGGCGAGGACGTGTTCGCGCCCATCAAGACCCTGTCCGGCGGCGAGCGCGGGCGCGTCGCGCTGACGGAGCTGATGCTCCGGCAGGACAACCTGCTGCTGCTGGACGAGCCCACCAACCACCTGGACATGAACAGCCGCGAGGTGCTGGAAAGCGCTCTCGAGGGCTTCGAGGGCACGATCCTGGCCATCAGCCACGACCGCTACTTCATCAACCGCTTCGCCACTCGCGTGATGGAGCTGACCGCCGACGGCCTGCGCGAGTATCTCGGCAATTACGACGATTATCTCCAGGCCAAGGCAAAGGAACAGAACCCCGAAGCGGACGGCCTGCTTCCCGGCCAGACCCTGACCGAACAGCGCAAGGAAAAGCGGAAGCTCCGCGACGAGCAGACCCGCATCCAGGACCTGAAAAAACGCCTGCGGCTGGCGGAACAGGCGGTGAACAAAGCCGAAACGGCGCTGCAGGAATATGAAGCCTATATGCAGACCCCGGAGGCCTACCGGGACAAAGAGACCAGCGACGTCACCACCGCCCGCTACACCGAACTGAAGCAGGCCCTGGACGCCGCCTACGCTGACTGGGAAGAAGCCGCCGAAGCGGTGGATGAACTGGAAGGATGATCTGTTGCTCTCCCGATTAAATCCAGTATTACGCCAGGCAATATATTCCTGAACAATGAAAATTGCAGCGGCGGCGCCTGTGCCGCCGCTGCATAAACCTTTGCGCAGTATTGCACCAAGCGCACGCTTTCTTGAACACCGGATCCGTACGCAGGTATTTAGCACCGTAATCATTATTATATTGCTGCAGATGATTCCGTCTATTGGACGAGAATGATACTATTACGGTCTGCAGTACAGCAAAGCGGGAGCTGACTTTCGTCAGCTCCCGTTTTGGGTTTGAGTTGTCGATCGTTCGACAGTCCGGTCAGCTTACTGGGCCTTCCAGGTGTTGAACTGATTCTGGAACTCAGCCAGGACCTTCTGGTAGCCAGCGGCATCCAGGTCAGCCTGGTACTTGGCGATTTCGGCATCCACGTCTTCAGGAGCAACGCCGCCGTTTTCGAGGGCGAAGCCATACTTTTCGAACAGGTTGCGGCAAGCGGTGTATTCAGCTTCCACAGGAGCCTTGTCGAAACGGAAGCCAGCGGCCACGGAGGTGTTGGCGCCGCCGTTGAAGTCGATGTACAGGTCAGCCTTGTTGTCGGGCTCGTTGTCCAGCGGGGTCACGATGGTAGCGGAAGCAGACTCCCACATGGAGTGGTTGTACTTGTCGCTGTGCTGGGTCACGTGCTTGATGGTCTGGCCTTCAGCCTGGGTGTATTCGAAGTCTTCGCCTTCGATACCGAAGGTGTACATGTCAGCCAGCTTGGCATCGGTGTAGAGCAGGCCCATGAAGTCGATCGCGGCCTTGGCCTGTTCGGGGGTGCTGTTGGCGGTGATGCAGTAGCAGCTGCCCAGAGCGGAGGTGCTGTGCGCATAGCGCTGGGTGGCGGGCTGCATGGTCACATCCTGGTTGTAGCGGCTGTCAGCTTCGGCATTGACGGGGATATCGGTCCACCAGGAGATGGCCCAATCCTTGGTCTGGGTGGTGGTGTCGGTGGTCGCCTTGGCAGCTTCGTCGTCAGAGACGTAGCCCTTCTCGGCCCAGTCGCCCATCAGCTTGCAGAACTCGGCATATTCGGGGGTCAGGATGGTGTCGACCACTTCACCGGTCGCACGGTCAACAGCGAAGAAGTTGGTGTTGGCGTCAGCAGTGAAGAAATCGAACTTGTCGATGTACCAGCGATAGAACATAGCGGTCTTCTGGGTGAGGAAGGGATACTTGAGGCCAGCGCCCTCGGCGTCAGCCAGCATGGGCTCGAGGTCAGCCAGCTTTTCGACCTTGGTGATGTCCCAGCCGAACTGGTCGATCAGGTCCTGACGGAACATGAAGTCGTAGCCTTCCACGTTGTCCTTGTAGACGGGGATGAAGTAGTTCTTGCCGTTGTACTTGGTCGCTTCCCACTGGCCTTCAGCCATGGAGCCGTACAGCGCGGTGCCGGGCAGCAGATCGGAGATATCATACACGGCATTGGCGGGAACCAGGTCATTGGTGCCGATGGTGCCTTCCCAGGAAGCCGTCCACAGGAGGTTGATCTCCTTATTGGCCAGCGCCAGGTTCGCCTTCTCGGTGTACTCGCCGGAGCCGATGTCCGTCAGCTTGATCTTGACATTGATCTTGTCAGCGATGTAGGCGTTGATCGCGTCTTCAACCTTCTTGACCTGCGCGTTGTCAGGGTTCGCAACGTTGAAAGAGCAGCGATACAGGGAGATTTCGACCGGTTCGTCCGCATAGGCGACGACGGCCAGGCTGGCCAGCATGCACAGAGCCAGCACCAGGGATACGAGCTTCTTCATGATAGAGCCTCCTAATTAATGATTATTTCAAAGTCCCTTGACGGGGCTTTTGAAACCGATGGGATCAGCCTTTGACGGAACCGACCGTCAGGCCCTTGACGAAGTACTTCTGGAAGAAGGGATACACGACCATGATAGGGGCGATAACGATGACCACGGTGGCCATGGTGGAGGAGTACTGGGGGATGGTGCCGCCCATCGCCGCACGGACGGAGGCGGGCACGTTGTTGTTGTTCAGCAGGAATTCGATGCTCTTCTGGATGTTGATCAGCAGCAGCTGCAGGGGCTTCTTGTTGTTGGACACGATGTACAGCTGGGCGTTCTGCCAGTCGTTCCAGTACGCGGTGGCCATCATGAAGCCGACAGCCGCCAGCGAGGGCTTGAGCAGCGGGAGCGTGATCTGGAAGAAGGTGCGGTAGTCGCCCGCGCCGTCGATGGTCGCGGCTTCCATCAGCTCGCCGGGAATGGAGTTGGCAATGTAGGTGCGCAGGATGATGACGTTCATCGTCGTGACGCACAGCGGCAGGATCAGCAGCAGCAGGCTGTCCTTCAGGCCGTACCAGCTGGTGAACACGATGTAGCCGGAAAGCTGGCCGCCGTTGAACAGCATGGGGATCAGCACGAAGATGCTGAGGAATCCGGCGAGCCGGAAACCGGGACGGCTGATGGAGTAGGCGTACATGCTCATGATCAGCAGGCCCAGGAAGGTGCCGATGACCGTGATGCCGATGGTGATCGCATAGGACGTCGCCAGCTGGCTGCCGTAGCGCAGAACGGAGTTCATACCGTTCATGGACCAGTGGCTGCCGGGGAAGAAAGTGAAACCGTGCTGGGTGATGAACATTTCATCGGTGAAGGCGGAAATGAATACCAGGAGCACCGGAGCGAAGCAGAATACCGTGAAGAGGAAAACCAGGAACAGCAGGATGATCTGGCCGGGGCCGATCCGTTTATGTTCGCGGGTGACCAGCTTCTGGGTTTTTTTCGTAGCAGCTTGCATCAGTCATATCCTCCTTTCCTCAGAACAGCGCGTTTTCGGGCTCGATCTTACGCACCATCCAGTTGGCGAACAGCATCAGCAGCAGGCCGACCACGGACTGGAAGAGGGACGCGGCGGCTGTGTAACCGAAGTTGCCGCTGTTCAGGATCGAGTTGAGGACGTAGGAATCGATGACCTCGGTCTTGTCGTACAGCTGGCCGATGTTGCGGGTGACCTGATAGAACAGACCGGTGTCGGAGTGCATGACGTTGCCCACGGAGAGGAGCAGCATGACCGTGACCATGGGGATCAGGGAGGGAATCGTGATATGGCGGATCTGCTGGAACTTGTTGGCGCCGTCGATATCGGCCGCCTCATACAGGGAGGTGTCGATGCCGGACAGCACGGACATGTACAGCACGGAGCCGTAGCCGGTGTCCTTCCAGACCTTGACCACCGTCAGGATCAGCGGCCAGTAGTTGAGACCTGCCTTGGCGTAGAACCGGTAGTTGGTGCCGAACACGTTGTTGATCATGCCGGTGTTGCGGTCCAGGAACGCGAAGACGATGAACTGGACGGCCGCGTAGGAGATGAAGACCGGGATGATCATCAGGGTCTGCATGGTCTTCGCCATGCGCTTGAAGGCCAGCTGGTCGATGGCGATGGCGATGGCGACGTTCAGCACCGTGCCCACCGCAGTAAAGATGAAATAGTACAGCAGGGTGTTCTTCGTCATCGTGAAGAACTCGCCTTTGGAGGCGACCAGGAACTTGAAGTTGTCCAGGCCTACCCAGGGGCTGGCAAAGAGTCCGGCCGCGTAGTCATACTTTTTGAACGCGAGCACGAGACCGACCATCGGCACATACATGATGAAGAACAGCACCAGGAATGCCGGCAGCGCCATCACCACATGCGCCCTGTGTTTCCATACGTTTGCGAAGAAACCCTTTTGCACGATACCATCTCCCCCGATGTAAGTTGCGTTTAGAACACCGCTTCCGCGGTCATACCCGGATTTTCATGCCGGGTTTGTTCCCACATTCCTTCTCCCCGTTATCCGACGAGCCGCACCGTCTCCCCCGAAATGAGCCGGGACGGAATGGTCCGCGTTTCGGAGTGCGCCCCCTCGATCTGGTCGATCAGCATACAGGCGGCCGACTGGCCGATGCTTTCCGCGTCCTGATCCACTGTCGTAAGCCGGGGATAGTAATCTTTCAGGAAACCGATGCCGTCGTATCCGGCTACGGACAAGTCGTCCGGGACCCGGAGCGCCGCCGCGCGGGCCGCGCGAAACGCGCCGGAAGAGGAGAAATCGTCACTCACGAGGATACATGTCGGCCGGTTCGGGAGCTCCAGCATCCGCACGGTCGCCTCGAAGCAGCTCTGCGGATCGTTGTACGCGCACTGGGCCAGGTATTCCGGCGGGATATCCACCCCACGCTGCTTCGCCGTGTCCAGGAACGCCTGGACGCGCAGGTCGGTCACCGTACTGGCGGGGCCGTGGATGTAGCCGATCCGTGTGTGGCCGCAGTCGATCACGTAATCGACCAGCTGGGCCATGCCCCCCGCGTTGTCCGCCAGCACGCAGCCGCGGTCCGGGAAGGGATTGTCGATAGTCACCAGCGGCAGTTCCGACTGGACCAGCATCTGGATCTCCTCCGCGGAAAAATCCGTGTTGGCGATGCACACGCCGTCCAGTTCCCTGGAGCGGCAGTGATCCAGATACGTGATGCTGCCGTGGCCGATCTGATGGCCGATGAAGGTGATGTCGTAGCCCCGCTGCTCCGCTTCCTTCTTGAAGCTTTCCAGCACGACCGAGAAGAAGGGATGCGTCAGGCCGGACTGGCTGTCGTCGGAAAAAAGAACGCCAAGATTGTAACTGCGCTTGGATTTGAGGGCCCGGGCATGGACGTTAGGCGTATAGTTCAGCTCCTGCGCCGCTTTGATGACGGCGCGGCGGGTGCTTTCGCTAACGTCTGAATAACCGTTCAACGCCTTGCTGACAGCTGACATCGAAAGTCCTACATGTTCGGCAAGATCGCGAATCGTGACGGTCATCACAATCCCTCCTGCGAGCAATCTAAATCGTTTTCGGTATATTTATAGCATACTTTTTTTCCCTTGTCAACAGTTTTTCGCAAACGTTTTAGGAAAAATTTTCGACCATTTTATCAAGCATCCTCCCAAAACGCCTGCGTTCAGCGAAGAATATATGGGCTTTCCGCCCGTGAAATTTTATGATCACAGCGATGAATCCGCCCATGCCAAACGCGCGTTTCTTCATACTGATTGCTGCAGAACCTGATCCTTTTCCCCGATGCCCAAAGCAAAAATGGCTCCAGCACTTGCCTGCTGAAACCATTTTTTCTGCGTTATGATGGCTGTTGTGAAGCGACAGCTCCTATAATACTGTTTGAACCGTTTATCCCTTGACAGCGCCTGCGATGAAGCTGTCCTGGATGCGCCGGCTCAGGAAGATGTAGACGAGCAGCGTCGGGATGGTCGCGATGGCCAGGGCGGCGCCGATGGGGCCCCATTCCGTCGTATACTGGCCCGACAGGGCCTGTACGCCGACAGGCAGCGTACGCCATTCCGGGGCAGTCACGAATACATTCGCGAACATCAGCTCGTTCCAGCATTGCAGGAACGTATAAATGCCCACGGTGGCCACTGCCGGCATCATCAGCGGCGCGATCACGCGGAAGAAGATGCCCCATACGCCGCAGCCGTCCAGGAAGGCTGCCTCGTCCAGGTCATAGGGAATATCCCCCATGAAGCCGGTGGCAATCAGGATGCCCATCGCCAGGGAAAAAGCGGAGTACGGGATGATCAATGCCCATAGCGTGTTGAGCAGATGGATTCTGGACAGGGCCGTGTACAGCGGCACGATGGACGCGTGGATCGGGATGGTCAGACCCAGCATAAAGAAGCCGTTCATGCGCTTGCGGTTTTTCCATTCGAGGCGCGTCATCGCATAGGTAGCCATAACGGATGCGACCAGCGTGATCAGGATCGTGGAAACCGCAACGATCAGGCTGTTCACGAAATAACGCGGCATATTGCCGGTGTTCAGCGCCCGGTCGTAGTTGGCCCACACCCAGTATTTGGGCAAGCCCATGACGTTCTCGCCGAAGATCTCGGGATTGGTCTTCAGGGAGAAGGTCAGCATCCAGTACACCGGGAACAGACTGATCAGCGCCCAGATCACCAGGATCGCGAATGCGACAACGGACCTCCATGTGATCTTGCGCGGGGCGTCCGGAGCACGGTAAGCCTTCTTGCTCATCTTCCCTTTTCCTCCTTAAACGCCAGATTAATCAGCAGCGCGAACACGAAGCACAGTACGATCAGCATGACCGCGATCGTGGAGCCCATGCCGTAGCGGTTGCGCAGGAACAGCATATTGATCATCAGCGTGCTGGGCACCTCAGTGGCATGGTTCGGGCCGCCGTTGGTCAGCACATAGATCAGGTCGAAGGACTTGAGCGAACCGGTGACCGCGAAGATCACGCTGACCCGCAGGATCGGCCGGATATAAGGGATGACGATGTAGCGGCTGACCTGGCCGGGCGTGCAGCCGTCCAGCATGGCCGCCTCGTTGAGTTCGGGCGGTACGCCTTTGATACCGGCAAACATCAGCAGCATGTGATAGCCCACATACTGCCACAGGATCGGTACGAACGCCGCGCCGAGCGCCGTATCCTTGCTGCCGAGCCATACGCGCGTCCAGCTGTCCAGGCCCATGGCGCGCAGCAGCAGGTTCAGAACGCCGTAGTCCGGGTTATATATTTTCAGCCACAATTGACCGATGACCACCGTGGAGATCAGCACGGGCATAAAGAACACCGACAGGAAGAAGCGCCCTCCCCTGACACCGCGCGCCAGGCGCAGCGCCAGCCACAGCGCGAACGGCAGCTGGATAAAGCAGGAGAACACCGCCAGCAGCATGGCATTTTTCAATGCCCGCATGATATTGATCGACTTGCTGGTAAAAAGCTCCACATAATTCTTGAAGCCGATAAATTCCGGAGTTGCAAAACCGTTCCAGTTATGGAAACTGTAATACGTGGACATGATGATCGGAGCGATCAGCACGCCGATAAACAGCACCAGCGCGGGCAACAGGAAGAAAAAGATATTCAGCTTATAGCTAAACGGTTTTTTCATCGTCCGCCTTCCCTTTCAGCAAAAAGGAGGAAAGGCGGTCCTTTCCGGTCAACCCTTTGAGGACCGCCCTTCCTGAATACAATGACTTGGGATCAGAATAAATCAGTTGCCCAGGTCAGCAGCCAGACCCTCGGCATAGCCGGCGGCGTCGATTTCGCCCGCCCAAGCCAGGCCGATGTAATCCAGATAGGTGTTCGCGGCGTCAGCGCTCAGGAAGTTGTCGCCGAACAGAACCATGTCTTCAGCCTTGGCAGCCATGTCCGCCGCAGCCTGGATCAGATCGTTGACTTCCGCGTTGGGATCCGCAGCCCAGCAGGGCAGGTTAGCGCCGGACTTGTAGTCAGCGTCAGAGAAGAACTTGGCCAGTTCGAAAGCGGCTTCAACAGCCAGTTCCTTGTTGGCGGAGGATTCGGTCACGGCCAGGGTGTTGTTGGGGCCGCCGATCATGGCATACAGGGAGGCATTCTCGGGATCCAGCACCGGGAAGGTACCGGCCTTGACCGCGAACTTGGCCTGCTCGCCGATGTCCTTGTTGTTCCAGGAGCCGTTCTGATAGAACGCATACTTGCCGGCGATGAAGTTGTTCTTCACTTCGTCGTTGCCCAGAGCGTCAGCGCTCGGATCGAAATAGCCCTTCGCCTTCATGGCCTGGAAAGCTTCGATGGCCTTGACGACGCCGGGATCATTCCAGGAAGCCACGCCGTTGTAGATGTCCTTGAGCTTCTGGCCGCCGATGGACTTGATGGTCAGGGGCTCGACATACTCGGACAGGCACCAGAGTTCCTTGCCGGAAACGCCGAAGGGGATCTTGCCGGCGGCAACCAGCTTGTCGCAGCAGTCGATCATCGCTTCATAGGTGCCGGGGATGTCATCATAGCCGACTTCCTTCAGGATGTCCAGGTTCGCATACAGGGTGACCAGGGACATCGTGTAGGGAACGCCGTACATTTTGCCGTCATAGCGGACGTTGACGGTCATGGGTTCAGGCAGCTCGGCCTTGTAGGCATCGTATTCAGCGTCCACGCAGTATACGCGGCCAGCCTTCACGAATTCGCCCAGGAAGCCCATGCCCCAGGTGAAGAAGATGTCCGGCAGGTTTTCGCCGGAGATCATGGCAGATTTGATCAGAGTCTTGTAAGCTTCGTTTTCCGTCGCGACATGATTGATCTTTACGCCGGGATGATTCGCTTCGAACTGGGCAATGGCGTCCACAAACGCCTGATGGCTGGAGTCGCTCTCAGTGGCGATGGACCACAGCGTCAGGGTCACGTCCTCAGCGAACGCAGCGGTGACGGACAGAACCATCATCATGGCCAGAATCAGAGCAAGCGCTTTCTTCATTATGGGTTCCTCCTTTTATGCGGCTTTGCCGCTATTTTCTCAAGGCGGTCTCGCCGCCGGGAGATCATATTGTTTCAGCCATAACAGCCGAAATCCGTTGGGACTGGCAGTGGAAATAAATTTCTGATCGTGATTATTATATATGATCGTGACCGCCATTTCAAGCGCAAACGTATCATTTGTTGCTCTAAGTTTATCAAATTTTGAGAAACCGGTGATCACCGCTCATTTTGCCCTGTCCTGTGTACGGCGTCTCCGACGATCAGCCCGGCCGGTATCGTCCGCGTTCCGGAGCGCGCCGGTTTCCCCGTCAACTGTTTTTCGCAAACGTTTTAGGAATAATATTCGGCCATTTTTTCGGGTATCCTCCCAAAACTCCTGCGATCAGCGAAAAAAATATGGACTTTCAGCCCGTGTTATGTTATAATCTCAGCGATGAATCCGCCAATGGCAAAGCGCGCGCTTCCTCAGACGAAGGATGAGGAATTGCTCCCGGTTCTTACGCGTTCATCGCGTGGAATAATATATTTTTAAAAAGGAGAAACCCTATGAAAAAGGTTCTCGCTCTGGTTCTGGTCCTGGCTATGTCCATGACCGCCGTTTCCGCTCTGGCCGATCTGGTGATCGTGCAGAACAAGGTGGAAATCGACGCCGCGCTGCAGGCTTATGCCAAGGCTTACACTGAGAAGACCGGCGTTGCCGTCAAGGTCATCACCGGCGGCGGTTCTTCCGACTACAACACCGTTCTGAAGAACGAAATGGCCCAGGATCGTCAGCCTGACATCTTCGTCATCGAAGGCCCCTCCGGCTACAACATCTGGAAGGACCGCATCGTGGACATGGCCGGCGCCGACTGGATCGCCAACACCACCATGGCCTACACCGACGGTGACAAGGTCGTCGGCTTCCCCGTCGCCATCGAAGGCTACGGCCTCGCCTACAACAAGGACATCCTCGACAAGGCCGGCATCGATCCCGCAACGCTGGTCACCGTGGACGCTTACAAGGCCGCTTTCGAAAAGCTGGATTCCATGAAGGCTGAGCTCGGCCTGGACATGGTGGTCTCCATGGTCGCCGGCACCAGCCAGAACATGACCTGGGTCACCGGTCTGCACAACTTCAACGTTTACCTGACCGTGGGCCTCGACCGCAACGACACCTCCATGATCGACGGCGTCCTGAAGGGCACCGTTGACGAAGAGCGCTTCCATGACTATTGCGAATATGTGGCCCTGATCTTCAAGTACAGCGATCCTGACATGCTGCTCAACGGCACTCAGGACTCCCAGCTGGCCGCTTTCGCCAACGGCAAGGCCGCTTTCTATCATCAGGGCAACTGGATGGATCCCAGCCTGGTGGTGCTCAATCCCTCCTTCGAGATCGCCTATGCTCCCCACGCTTTCCTGCACACCGAGACCGACGGCATCCTGGTCAATCCTCCGTCCTGGTACGCTGTGAACGCCAACGGCAATCCTGAAGAAGCCATCGCGTTCCTGAACACCCTGGCCACCTCCGAAGAAGGTGCCGACTACATGGTCAACAAGGCCGGCATGGTTCCCGCCTTCACCAACGTGACCCTGCTGCCCAACGGCCCCCTGTCCGTCAGCCTGATGAACTGGAACGCCGCCGGCAAGACCTACAGCTGGCAGCAGTACAAGCTGCCCGACGGCTTCGGCATGGGCACCCTGGGCCCCATCTATGAGCTGCTGGCTTCCGGCCAGATCGACGAAGCGACCTTCGAACAGCTGATGAAGGACGCCATCGCGACCATCCCCTCCCTGTAATCTCAAGCATTCATCCGGGGCTGCGCCCGCACCGATCCTTTCCGCCGGCGCAGCCCCTTCTTTATTGAAACAGAATCATGAAAGGGGGGATCGTTTTGACCAGCAAAAGCAAAAGAAAGCTGACCGAGGGGCTGTTCCTGCTCCCGACCCTGCTGGCGTTTCTGATGGTCCAAATCATCCCGTTCATTTACGGTATCATCTATTCCTTCACCGACTGGACCGGCACGGGAGCCGCCACCAAAATGGTCGGCCTGGAAAACTATATCAAGATCTTCCAGGACAAGGGCTTCCTGCACTCCTTCCTGATCACGCTTGAATTCACCATCCTGAACGTCATAGCCGTCAACGTGATCGCCTTCCTGATCTCCCTGCTGGTGACCAGCGAGATCAGGGGCCGCAACGTTTACCGCGCCGGCTTCTTCATCCCGAACCTGATCGGCGGTATCGTGCTCGGCTCCATTTGGCAGTTCATCTTCAGCTCCATCCTGCCCTCGATCGGCCAGGCGCTGAACATCGCCGGACTGAGCAAGTCCCTGATCACCAATACCAACACCGTCATGTTCACGATGGTCACCGTCAACACATGGCAGTACGCGGGCTACATCATGCTGATCTTCGTCGCCGCCATCCAGGGCATCCCCAAGAGCGTCATGGAAGCGGCCGAAGTGGACGGCGCCCCCTACTGGCGGCGCATCCGCAGCATCCAGATCCCGCTGATGGCGAACAGCTTCACCATTTCGCTGTTCCTGACGCTGACCAACAGCTTCAAGATGTATGACGTCAACGTCGCCCTGACCAACGGCGGCCCCACCGGACTGTGGAACAAGACCATCGTCAACAGCTCCGAGCTGCTGGCCCTGAACATCTACAATACCGCCTTCAAGTACAACAAGATGGCCCAGGGCCAGGCCAAGGCCGTCATCTTCTTCCTGGTGCTGGTGGTATTCTCCGTGATTCAGGTCAGCTGGAACAAGAGCAAGGAGGTGGAGATGTAATGGCCCGGAAGCAAGAAATGCCCATTGAGCGCATGGCTGGCTCCAAGCCGCATCCCGGCCGCCGCCTGACGATGGAGATTGCTACATTACTGCTCTTCATCCTGTTCATGATGCCCTTCCTGATCGTGGTGCTCAACTCCATGCGCACCAACGCGGAGATCATCAATCAGCCCGTCGGCTGGCCCGTAGACCCCGGCAACCTCTTTGCCAATATCAGATCCGTGTGGGAAAACCCCACCTTCAACTTCCTGAACGCCCTCCGCGACAGCGTGATCATCACCGTGCTGTCCCTGGCGATCATCTCCATCTGCTCTGCCATGGCCGCGTGGGTGCTGGTACGCAATAAGACCAGGTGGTCCAGCTTCCTGTTCATGATGTACGTCGCGGCGATGGTCATCCCCTTCCAGGTCGTCATGTTCCCGCTGGTCACCTGGTTCCGCGACCTGGGCAATTTCCTGCACATTCCCATGCTGCGCAGCTATCAGGGCATCGTCTTCGCCTATCTGGGCTTCGGCGAGGCCATGAGCATCTTCATCTTCCACGGCTTCATCAAAGGCGTGCCGCTGGAACTGGAAGAAGCGGCGGACATCGACGGCTGCACCAGGGCGGGGACCTTCTTCCGCATCGTGCTCCCGCTGCTGCAGCCCGTATTCGTCACCGTGCTGGTGCTCAACGGCCTGTGGATCTGGAACGACTATCTGCTGCCCCTGCTGCTGCTGGGCGCCGGCGGCGAGATCCGCACCATTCCTCTGGCGGTTCAGGGCTTTATCGGCTCCTTCGTCAAGCAGTGGCACCTGATCATGGTGTCCACCCTGCTGGCCATGCTGCCCATCATCATCCTGTATATCTTCGCGCAGAAATACATCGTGCAGGGCATGGTGGACGGCTCCATCAAATAATCATCACCAAGAAAAGGGACAGGGCTTCCTGTCCCTTTTTTCAGGAGGAAACATGAACGAAGAAAGAAAAGCCTGGTGGAAGGAAGCGGTCGTATACCAGATCTATCCGCGCTCCTTCGCCGATTCCAACGGCGACGGCATCGGAGACCTGAACGGCATCGCGGCGCACCTGGACTACCTGAAGAATCTCGGAGTCGACGTGATCTGGATCAGCCCGTTCTTCGCCTCCCCCAACCACGACAACGGCTACGACATCTCCGATTACCGTGCCATCATGAAGGAATTCGGCACGATGGAGGACTTTGACCGGCTGCTGAAGGAGACCCACGCCCGGGGCATGAAGCTGGTGATGGACCTGGTGGTGAACCACACCTCCAACGAGCACCGCTGGTTCGTGGAGAGCTCCAAGGGGAAGGACAATCCCTACCGCGACTATTACATCTGGCGCGACGGCGTCAACGGCGGCCCGCCCAACAACTGGGGCAGCTGCTTCTCCGGCTCCGCCTGGGAATATGACGAAGCCAGCGGCCAGTACTACCTGCACCTCTTCACCAAAGAGCAGCCGGACCTCAACTGGGCCAATCCCAAAGTCCGCGACGCTGTTTTCGACATGATGACCTGGTGGTGCGACAAGGGCATCGACGGCTTCCGCATGGACGTGATCGGCATGATCGGCAAGGAAAGCTTCCACGACGGGCCCATCGAGCCTGGCCAGCTGTACGACCTTTCCGGCACCCAGTACCTGCACACCGAAACCACGCACCGCTATCTGCAGGAGATGCGGCAGCGGGTGCTGGACAAGTACGATCTGCTGACCGTGGGCGAAACCAGCGGCACCACCGCCAACGCCCTGCGCTATGCCAGCGAAGACGGCAAAGAGCTGAACATGGTGTTCGCCTTCGAGCACAACGACGGCCTGAACGACGGCACGGAACTGAAGAAGTGGAGCGACCACGGCGCACCGCTGAACGATGTGCGCACCACGCTGAACCGCTGGCAGACGGACCTGCAGGGCAAAGCCTGGAACACCGTCTATCTGGGCAACCACGACCAGCCCCGCCAGGTCAGCCGCTATGGCTGCGACAGCGAGCTGTTCCGCGCTGTCAGCGCGAAGATGCTGGCCACCCTGATCCACACCCTGCGCGGTACGCC
>JBGUIY010000286.1:0-4902 GCA_045113475.1 Christensenellales bacterium
AAGGTGCGGATGGGTTTTTTCAGCATCTTCTGGGCAATGGCGCAGACAAGGGAGGAATCAAGTCCGCCGGAGAGCAGGAAGCCCACCGGGGCGTCGGCATCCAGGCGTTTTTCCACCCCGTCCATGAGCAGGCGGCGGAGTTTTGCGCAAACCTCCTCCTCGGTTTTCATGGTGAAATAGCCCACATAAGCCGGATCCGCATATTGGAAGAACTGTCCGTCCATCCAGTAATGTCCCGGGGGGAAAGGCAGGATGGTCTCACACAGGCCCATCAGGTTCTTGGGCTCGCTGGCGAAGGCCCACTCCCCGTCTTCCAGCCTGCCGTAATACAGGGGACGGATGCCGATGGGGTCGCGGGCGGCAATGAGTTTCTTCTGTTCGCCGTCCCACAGGATCAGGGCGAACTCCGCGTCCAGGGTCTTGAACATCTCAATGCCGTATTCGTGATACAGCGGCAGCAGGATCTCGCAGTCCGAATAGCTCTGCAGCTCATACTTCGCCAGCAGGCGGTCCCGCAGGGGACGGAAGCCGTACAGCTCGCCGTTGCAAACCACTGCGTCCTCGTTCAGATGGAAAGGCTGCATGCCCCGCTCGTCCAGGCCCATGATGGCCAGACGGTGGAAGCCCAGGTATCCGCAGGGGATCTCTTCAAACCGGCTCATGTCCGGACCGCGGGAAATCGTGCGGTCAAAGCACCGGCGAAGCGTGGAAACCGGGATTCTTTTGCTGGTTACGCCGAAAATGGAACACATAAAAGGGCACCTCCCTCAGTGGTCGGCTTCATCTCTGATGAATTTCAGGACGAAGGCCGCCGCTCCGTGGTGCCACCTGATTTACTTCTTTGTCAGGCTCTTGGGAGCCCCCTTGCTCCCGTCAAACCCTGGCGGTTGTAACGTGCCGCCGTTCACGCCGCCCCTACTTGGCGTTCGCCTTTGGGTTTGGGCTTGGAAGGGTTCTTCCTCTGGTTTGTCCTGCGGGATTTTCACCGGCGCCCGCTCTCTGGGAGGTCCAAGGTCCAGAGTACTTTGCTTCCGCAATGCTTTGTCTATGAAATTAGCACGGATTTTAGTGCTGCCGCGAAATCTTGTCAAGATGAAATACAGTGAAAATACAGCGCTTTCAGAAAAACATTCTGAATACAATCCGGCTATTGACACCGGTATTCCCGCGGTGCTAATATCAGCGCAGCAAAGCAAGGGAGCCAAGCTGGTTTGGTTCCCTTGTCCTTTTTATTATTTGAAGGAGGTATCCCCATGAGCAAGTACAGCAGGGAAGACATCATCCGCATGGTGCGCGAAGGCGATGTGGAGTTCATCCGGATGCAGTTTACCGATATTTTCGGCCAGTTGAAAAACGTGGCCATTACCGCCAGCCAGATCGAGAAAGCCGTCAACAACCAGATCATGATCGACGGCAGTTCCATCGAGGGTTTTGTCAGGATCAACGAGAGCGACCAGTACCTGTATCCGGATCTGGATACCTTTGCCATCCTGCCCTGGCGGCCCCAGCACGGGAAAGTGGCCCGTCTCATCTGCGACGTGTACAACCCGGACGGCACGCCCTTTGCCGGCGATCCCCGCGGCGTGCTGAAGAAAGTGCTCAAAAAGGCGGCGGATATGGGCTATTCCTTCAACGTTGGGCCGGAGATGGAGTTCTTCCTCTTCCAGACGGACGAACAGGGCCGCCCCACCACCGCCACGGGCGATGAAGCGGGCTACTTCGACTTAGGGCCATTGGACCACGGCGAGAGCACGCGGCGCGAGATCTGCATGAGCCTGGAACAGATGGGTTTCGAGATCGAGGCCAGCCATCACGAAGTGGCCGCCGGCCAGCATGAGATCGACTTCAAGTACGCCGACGCCCTGACCGCGGCGGACAACATCATGACCTTCAAGCTAGCGGTCAAGACCCTGGCCCAGAAAAACGGCCTGCACGCGACCTTCATGCCCAAGCCGGTATTCGGCATCAACGGCAGCGGCATGCACACCAACATGAGCCTGTTCAGGGACGGAAAAAACGTGTTTGCCGATCCTGCCGACAAGCGGGGCCTGAGCAAGGAAGCCTATGCTTTCATCGCCGGCATCCTGGCCCATGTCCGCGGCATGGCGGCGGTCACCAACCCGCTGGTGAACAGTTACAAGCGCCTGGTGCCGGGCTATGAAGCGCCCTGCTACCTGGCCTGGAGCGCCAGCAACCGTTCGGCCCTGATCCGCATCCCGGCCGCGCGCGGCATGGGTACCCGCGTAGAACTGCGCTGCCCAGATCCCTCCTGCAACCCGTACCTGAACATGGCGGTCTGCCTGGCTGCCGGCCTGGACGGCATCGAAAAGGGCATGACGCCCCCGGACGAGATCACGGAAAACATTTTTGCCATGGATGGCGCGACCCGTGAGGCGAAGGGCATCAAATCGCTGCCCGGAACGCTGATCGAGGCAGTGGAATGCCTGAAAGCCGATCCGGTCATCTGCGGCTGCCTGGGCGAGCATGTGCTTTCCCAGTATGTGGAAGGCAAGGAAAAGGAATGGGACGCCTACCGCACCCATGTGAGCAGGTGGGAGATCGAGCGGTATATCGTGATGTACTGATCATCGGGCATGAAGTGACGGGAGGTGAGGGCAGTGGCAAGGATCGTTGTTGCGGGAAGCTCGGAAAAGAGCCGGGCGCAGCTGGCACAGCTGCTGTCCTCCTCCGGCCATCTGGTATACCGCGTCTGCACCAACGGCGCGGAGCTGCGCCGCGTGCTGAACGAGTGCGAAGACGGGCTGCTGATCCTGGCGGGACAGATGGCCGGCTGCAGCGCGGACGAACTTTTCTGGGATTACGGGGAACATGTGCAGATCCTGCTGATCGGCAGCCCTCCGGTGCTGGAAACGTGCGAGGAAGCCGGCATCTTCCGCCTGGCGCTGCCCACCTCCAAGCAGGCGGTGCTGGGGGCGGTGGAAATGCTGACACAGCTGCATCGCATGCATCTGCCGAAACGCGCTGCAGACGACAGGCAGCTGATAGAGCAGGCCAAGCGGCTGCTGATGCAGCGGGACGGCCTGACGGAACCCCAGGCGCACCGGGCGCTGCAGCAGCTTGCCATGAACCGCGGCATGCGGATGACTGACTGCGCGGCACAGATCATCAAAACGTCAAGGGAGACGGAGGAATGACCATGCGTGACCCCCAATACCCGTTGTATCATCAGGAACTGGAGCACGAAAGCTGCGGCGTGGGCGCGATCGTGGATCTGAGCGGCAAGTGCACCCACCGTACCGTGGATCAGGCGCTTTCCATTGTGGAGCGCCTGGCCCACCGGGCCGGCAGCGACGCCCTGGGCACCACCGGCGACGGTGTGGGCATCATGACGAATCTCCCGCACCTTCTGTTTTCTGCCTGGGCGCAGGAAGAAGGCATTGCCCTGGGCAACCCGGGGGATTACGGCGTGGGCATGTTCTTTCTGCCTGAAGACGAGGTGGGCGTTCAGAACATCTGCCGCATTTTCGAGCAGCTGGCCGTATCGGAAGGGCTGACGGTACTCGGCTGGCGGAACGTGCCCTGCCATCCGGCTCAGCTCGGCGCCGGTGCCCGCCGCACCATGCCGCGCATCCGCCAGTGCTTCCTGGCCCGTCCAGCTTCTGTCGCCGCCGGTGCGGATTTTGACCGGCGGCTTTATGTATTGCGCCGGGTGTTTGAAAAGCAGGATACCGATACATACATCTGCTCCCTGTCCAGCAGGACGATCGTATACAAGGGCATGATGCTGGTCAGCCAGCTGCGGTCCTTTTATGACGATCTCCAGGACGTGCGCTATACCTCACGGATGGCCATGGTGCATTCCCGGTTTTCCACCAATACCTTTCCTTCCTGGAGCAAGGCCCATCCGCAAAGGATGCTGCTGCACAACGGGGAGATCAACACCATCCGCGGGAATCACGACCGCATGAAAGCCCGGGAGGAAACCATGCGTTCCCGGGTGATGGAGGAAGAAATGCGCCGCGTGCTGCCCGTGGTCACGGAAGGCGGCAGCGACAGCCAGATGCTGGACAATACCCTGGAATTCCTGCACATGAATGGGTTCCCGCTGTCTCTGGCGGGGATGATCCTGCTGCCGGAGCCCTGGCAGGGGCTTAAGCACTTTTCTCCGTGGCGGGATCTGTACCGCTATTACGCCACCATGATGGAGCCCTGGGACGGCCCGGCAGCCATCCTGTATTCCGATGGGGACACGGTGTGCGCCTCCCTGGACCGGAACGGGCTGCGGCCCCTGCGCTGCGCCATGACCGACGACAGGCGGCTGATCCTTTCCTCGGAAGCGGGCGTATTGTTTGAGGAAAACGCCCACATCGTGCGCCGCTGGAAACTGAAATCCGGCGACGTGCTGGAAGCTGATCTGCGCACCGGCGAACTGCTGGAAAGCGAAGCGCTGAAGACCCGCTATGCCGAAGCCCGGCCCTACGCTGAATGGATGCGGCACCTGATCACGCTGGATGATCTGCCGGAGGCGCAGGATCCGGCTGAACCGCTGAATGGAATACAGCAGCTCAGGCTGTGCAGGGCTTTCCGCTATACCCAGGAAGATATGCAGAATATCCTGCTGCCCATGGCGAAAAACGGCACCGAGCCCATCGTGTCCATGGGCGCGGACGAACCGTTGGCAGCACTGTCGAAGACCCATCCTGCCTTGTCCGATTATTTCAAACAGCGTTTTGCCCAGGTGACCAACCCGCCCATCGACGCTCTGCGGGAAGAAATCAAAACCGACTGCTCCATTTACATCGGTGACGACGGGAATCTGCTTTCTGACGGTCCGGAAAACTGCACGGTCCTGGAACTGCCGTCTCCCGTACTGACGGAGGAGGCGCTCTCCCGCATTCGCAGTCTGGAGCATCCCGCCTTTTCGGTGCGGACAGTTTCGCT
>JBGUIY010000287.1:0-9602 GCA_045113475.1 Christensenellales bacterium
TGATGAAGCCGTATGAAGCGAGGCGTAGCAGCGCTACGTTGAGCGGAATGAGGCAATATCAGACCGAATCAGACTTGTGCCAGATATGCCGCCGAATTAATCAGTGGTTCCATAGATCAAAGTATAAAAGAAAGCTGACGTTCCGTCAAGCGTCGAAGGGAGCAAGGCCCATGCGGGAATCCATCGCTGCCATGAAAAAGATCGTCCAGGAAAACGAACCGGACTGGATCGCCCTCAGGCGGGACATCCACCGCCATCCGGAAACGGGGTGGCTGGAGATGCGCACCAGCGCCATCATTCACCGGCGCCTCACCGAACTGGGCTATACGGTGCTCACGGGCAGCCGGGCCGTGTTGCCCGGAGCACGCATGGGCGTACCGGACGCGGACACGCTGTCGGAGCACGCGCTCAGCGTCGAAAAGCAGGAGGGAACGCCGCTTACGTACCTGACCGACGAAATGCGCGCCGGACTCACCGGCGCGGTGGGCATCCTCGACTGCGGCCCCGAGCCTGTGATCGGCCTGCGTTTCGACATCGACGCCCTGCCCATGACGGAGCGCAGCGACCCGGAGCACCGCCCTGCCCGGGAAGGCTTTGCCAGCGGCACGCCCGGGATGATGCATGCCTGCGGGCACGACGCCCACGTGGCCATCGGCCTGGGCACGGCGCAGGTGCTGTCAGCCCTCCGGGATCAGCTCCACGGAACGGTAAAGCTGTTTTTCCAGCCGGCAGAGGAAGGCGCGCGGGGCGCCAGGGCCATGGCTGCCGCCGGACACGCGGACGACGTGGACTATTTCATCGGCTCCCACGTGGCGCCCACCGGTTCCCTGGACGACGGGGACGTGACCGCCGGCACCTGGGGTTCGCTGGCCACCTCCAAGCTGGACGTGACCTTCACCGGCCTGGCCGCCCACGCGGGCGGCTATCCCGAACAGGGGCGCAACGCCCTGCTGGCTGCAGCCAGCGCCGTGCTGGCGCTCCACGCCATCCCCCGGCATTCCGCCGGACAGAGCCGCGTGAACGTGGGCACCCTCCGCGCGGGCGGCGGGCGCAACGTGATCCCCGATCGGGCGTTCCTGCAGGCCGAGGTGCGCGGGGAAACCACGGAGATCAACGCCTACATGGAGGAACAGGCCCGGGCGATCTTCCGAGGCGCGGCTGCCATGCAGGGCTGCGGCTGTGAGATCACCCTGGCGGGACAGGCCGAGGGCCAGCGCAGCGACCCCGAACTGATCAGCCGGATCGCAGCCGTGGTGAAACGCGACCTGCCGGAGCTGACCCTCTCCTCCGAGCAGAACGCGCGGAACTGGGGCAGCGAGGATATATCCGTCCTGATGAACCGGGTGCAGGCCCGGGGCGGGCTGGCCACCTATATGCGGGTCATGACCCCCATGGCCGGCGCTCAGCACACGGTTTCCTTCGACTTCGACGAAAAGGTGATCGGACGCGGCGTGCAGGTGTTCTGCGCCACGGTGCTGGACCTGATGAAAGGCGGAGCGGAACGGTGAAAACGCTGCTGAAAAACGCCTGGCTCCTGACCATGGACGACGGTTACACGGATATACGGAACGGCTGGCTGCTGACGGAAGGCCGCCGCATCGCCGCCCTGGGGGGCGGGCCGGAGCCGGAAGGCGCGGACGAAGTGATCGACTGCCGCGGCGGGCTGCTGATCCCCGGCTTCGTGAACACGCACTGCCACGCCAGCATGATCCCCTTCCGCACCATGGGAGACGACTGCCCCGACCGGCTGACGCGGTTCCTTTTCCCGCTGGAGCAGGAGGCCTGGACGGAAGAGCTGACCTGGCTCGGCGCGAGATACGCCGCAGCGGAGATGCTGCTTTCCGGCATCACCGCCGTCGCGGACATGTATTATTACGAGGACAGGGTGGCGCAGGCCTTTGCGGAGATGGGACTCAGATCCTTCCCCGGGGAAACGGTGATCAGCCAGAACGCCCCCGGCAGCGCCGCGCCGGAGCGGGCGCTGGAACGCTCCGAGGCGCTGCTGGAAGCCTGGAAGGACAGCGAATGGGTGCATCCCCTGGTCGCGCCCCACGGCACCACCACGGTGGCCCCCGATATCCTGCAGAAATGCCAGGCGCTGGCGGAAAAGTACGATACCCTGCTGACCATCCACGCCTGTGAGATGGACGCGGAAATGCGCCATTTCAGCGCCCTGGGCCAGACGCCCGTGACCTATCTCGACAGCCTGGGCCTCTGCGGGCCGCGCCTGCTGGCGGTGCACTGCATCCACCTGACGGAAGGCGATATCCGGCTGATGGCGGAGCACGGAGCACGGATCGCCGCCTGCCCGGGCAGCAACACCAAGGCGGGCAAGGGCGTACCGCCCATCCGGGACGCCGCCGCGGCAGGCATCCCCTACGGCCTGGGCACGGACGGTCCCTCCAGCGGCAACACGCTGAGCCTGTTCGACCAGATGCGCCTGTTTGCCGTGAGCCAAAAGACGCACTTCCACGACCGCAGCCTGTTCCCCGCCAGGGAGATCGTGCGCGCCGCCACCCGGGGCGGGGCGGAAGCCCTGGGCATGAAGGAAGCCGGCATGCTCCGCCCGGGCTTCCTGGCGGACCTGGTGCTCATCGGCACGGACAGGCCGGCTCTTTACCCCCTGTACAATCCCTATTCGGCCCTGGTCTACGGCGCATGCGCGGCGGACGTGCGGCTGGTGATGACCGACGGCGTGCTCCGCGTAAAAAGCGGAGCACCGACAGGCTTCGACCTGTTCGTGCTCCGGAACGAGCTGGAAAAAGCACTCCCGGCATTCCGCCGCGCAGCGGAGAAGTACGCCGCGATCATTTAGCGCTCATTGCATATCGCTTCATAGAATATATGTCTGATATTCCTCAGTCCTCCCGGTTTTTGCGGAGGAACCGCCCGGCGCGCACGTCTGTCTGCGCGCCGTCTTTTAACGCCGTGCGGCCGCCGACGACCACGTGCCGCACCCCGGCGGCCAGCTGCACCGGCGCCATATAGGTGGCCCGGGGCGCAATCGTTTCCGGATCGAACACGGTGATATCCGCGGCGTACCCTGGCTTCAGCAGGCCGCGGCGGGTCATGCCGATATTGCCAGCCGGCAGCGAGGTGACGCGGCGCACCGCCTCCTCCAGGGAGCACAGGCCGTGCAGCCGGTTCAGGCGGAAGAACTCCGCGACCGCCCCGTAGTTCCGCGGATGGGGCCGCCCGGGCACCAGCTCCGGGTCGCCGGACAGGGCCCTGCCGTCCGACCCGATCATCGTATCCCGGGAGAGGAAATACAGCATGTCCCACTCGCTCATGACAAAGAACACGCACCAGGCACGGCCGTGCGTCCGCGTCAGGATCTCGGCCGCCGCCTCGGCGTAATCATCGGTATGCAGCATATCCTCGGCGATCTCGCGCAGCGTCTTTCCGACGATCTCCGGCCAGAAGCCGCAGTCGTTGCTCACAAGGCAGGTCTCCGCCCGTTCGGCATTGAAGTAGTGGGTGCGGAGGCTGGCCAGTATTTCCGGCCGCCTTTCCCCGCTCAGGTGCCGCACCACCATCTCGTCGCCGCCCTCCAGGCTCCAGTGGGGACAGCGGATACTCAGCGTGGTGCTGGACGCGGTGTACGGATACAGATCGGCAGTGATCCTCACGCCCTCCCGGCGGGCCTGCTCAATGGTCTCCCACACCGCCGCCGCCCGCCCGTGGACGCTGAAATGATCCAGCTTCAGGTGCGACACGTGCACGTGCGCACCGGTCTCACGGCCGATGCCGATCAGCTCCTCCAGCGCCTCGCCGATATGCAGGCCCTCGCTGCGCATATGGCAGGGCACCAGGCCGTCATATTCCCGCACCATCCTTGCCAGTTCCCGCAGCTCCTCCTGTCCGGCAAAGAAGCCCGGCGCGTATTCCAGGCCCAGGCTCATCCCCCATGCGCCGTCCCGCAGGTCCTGCCGGAGCAGCGCTTTCATCCGCTCCAGCTCGGCGCCGGTCGGCCGTCGGTCCTCATAGCCCATCACCGCGGCCCGCAGCGTGCCGTGGCCCACCAGCATCGCCTGATTGGCCGCCATGGCGCGGCCGCTGCCCTCGAACTGCCTGACGAAGGCATCGAAGGAAGCGCAGTGCCAGGGCTCGTCCGCCGCAGCCGCCGGCGGATAAGGGAAAGGGCTGCTGCCGCAGTTGCCTGAGATCTCCGTGGTGATCCCCTGGTACAGCTTGGACGCGCCGCTGCTGTCCGGCAGAAAAGCGGTATCGGAGTGGGCATGGGCGTCGATAAAGCCAGGAGCCACCGCCAGGCCCTCCGCGTCCAGGATCTCTCCGGCGGCTGCCCCCGGGTAATCGCCGATGCCGGTGATGCGCCCGCCGCTGACCGCCACGTCTGCCCGCACGCCTGCGGCGCCGCTGCCGTCGATGACCAGCCCGCCGCGAATGATCAGATCCTCCATACGCTCACCTTTCCGAGATCTCGCTGATGATTGCCGACCCGATGATCATGACCGCGCCTACGATCCCCGCAGCGCTCAGGGGCTCCCTGAGCAGCAGCGCGGAAAACAGCAGCGCAGATACGGGATCGATATAGCTGAGGATGGCGATGGACTGCACCTTCAGCCCGTCAATGCTCCCGAAATACAGTACGTAGGCGATGCCCGTGTGCACGATGCCGACCACCAGCAGCAGGAACACCGCGTTCAGGCTGAAACCGCCGGCAGAAAATCCGCCCGTCAGCAGCAGGTAGGGGATCATCACCAGACCTGCCGACATCAACTGGACGGTCGTCTTCTGATACGCGTCTATTCCCGGGAGCCGCTTGTTCATGATGACCACCGCGGAATAGAAGACCGCGGCGCCCAGGCCCAGCAGGATGCCCCTGAGATCCCCGGCCTGCGCGCCGCCCCCGCCGGTGACGCCAGATACCAGCACCATGCCGGCGATGGCCACGGCTGCGCATACCGCCTTCTTCGGCGTGAGCTTTTCCCGGAAGATCACGGGCGACAGGAGCATCACGATGGTCGGCTGCATATAGTAGCAGAGGGTGGCAACGGCCACCGTCGTATAGTTGTATGCCTCGAACAGCAGGATCCAGTTGACGCCCATCAGCGTGCCCGTGACGGCCAGGCGGACAAGCGGCCGCACAGGCAGCTTCTCTGCGTTTCCCCCGCGTTTCAGCTTCGTAAAGGCCAGGATGAACAGGCCGCCCATCACGCCGCGGGAAAACGCCAGAAAAGCGGAGGAAACCGGGATATATCGCCTGAAAACGCCGATCGTTCCAAATATCAGCATGGACAGGACGATCATCAGCACTGACCTGCGGTCATTCGATTGGTGATCCATCGCAACTTCTCCGAAAATACTGATTTACACTCCGCAAGTATACTATCATTCATCCCGCAACTCAATCCCGGTACACAAAAAAAGCAGCGCCGCGGCCCCTGCTTTGGCACCGGGAAAGCTTGTCATCCCATCCCGAAGATGGTATACTGTAACGGCATAATTCCCATGTCGCGGCAGGGGCACGCCCACGCCTCCGACCGATGATGAAGTTCAGTGAACATATATGTAAAGGCGCGGCGGCTCACCGTGAAGCGAAGAGCCCATCCGCTGCGGATGTCCCGCCCGGGTACGCCGATATACAGGAGCCGGATCTTCCGGGACCTGAGGAGTTGACTTCATGAACATCACCGCTCTCAAAAAGAAAACCTGCAGGCACTTCAGCCTGCTGATCCTGCCGGCGCTGCTCCTCGTCCTCGCGGCCGGCTGGGTCCGCGGCGCCTCCGCCGCGCCGCGGGTGCAGACGATGAACGCCTCCGGCAACCGGAACATCACGCCCGCTGTCGATCCCATCCGGAAGACCGAGGGCTATTCCACCATCTTATACAACAACAAAAACGGCCTGCCGACTTCCGAGGCAAACGCCATCGCGCAGACCAGCGACGGCTTTATATGGATCGGCAGCTATGCCGGCCTGATCCGCTATGACGGCAAGGACTTTGAACGAATTGATTCTTCCACGGGGATCTCGAACGTGCGCTGCCTGTATGTGGACAGCCGGGACCGCCTGTGGATCGGGACGAACGATTCCGGCGTTTTCCTGATGTCCAAGGGCGAAATCAAAAACTGGAACAAGGGCAGCGGGCTCAGCTCCGCCAGCATCCGTGCCATTACGGAAGACGATGCCGGCATCATCTACATCGGTACCGGCGCCGGGATCGCGATGATCGGTCCGGACATGAAGCTCACGGTCCTCAGGGACCAGCGGATCGAAGGACAGACCCTCCGGGAGTTCTGCCGCGACGCCGACGGACTGCTCTACGGCCTCACGGAGGCCGGGGATATCCTGACCATGAGGGGCGGCAGGCTGCTCAGCTTCCTCAGCCATCAGGATTGCCGGATCAAGGGCATCCTGTCCATCATCCCGGATCCCAGGCATCCCGGCAGCCTGTATGTCGGGACCGAATCGACCCGCGTCTATTACGGCAGTCTGGAGCGCAACTTCGCCTCCCTCGGTGTAAAGGACATTTTCCCGCTTTCCCACACCCAGCATTTCGAATACATCAACGGCGAGTTCTGGCTCTGCGCCGGGAACGGCATCGGAAAGCTGGACACGGAGGGCTTCCGCCAGCTGATCAACGTGCCGATGAACAATTCGGTGGGCCACGTGATGACCGACTACGAGGGCAACCTCTGGTTCACCTCCGCCCGCCAGGGCATTATGAAGGTCGTGCCCAACCAGTTCTCGGACCTGTCCGAACGGTACGGACTGCCGGAAACCGTGGTCAATACCACCTGCATGTACGGCCAGCAGCTGTTCATCGGGACCGATATGGGCCTCATCGTGGTCGAAGGCAGGGACAAGCTGAACAGCCTGCCGCTGACAGAGGCGGTGTCGGCCTCCGGCGCCCCGCTGGAAACCGACGATCTGCTGGCGCTTCTGAAGGACGTGCGCATCCGCTCCATTATCCGGGACAGCCGGGACCGGCTCTGGATCTCCACCTGGCGCAAATACGGCCTGCTGTGCTATGACCGGGGCAGGGTGACGTCCTTCACCGAGAACGACGGCCTGTTGTCCGACCAGCTCCGCACGGTCAGCGAGCGCGAAGACGGCGCCATCCTGGCCTCCAGCAGAGGCGGCGTGAACGTCATCCGGGACGGCCGCGTAACGGAGAGCTACGGCCAGGACGCCGGACTGGCCGTCAGGGATATACTGACTGTAGCGGAAGGCTTCGGCCGCGAGATCCTCCTGGGCTCGGACGGCGGCGGCATCTACATCATCGACGGAAAAGGAACGAAGCATGTCGGCACGGCGGAGGGTCTGAGCTCGGAAGTCATCCTGCGCATCAAGCGCAGCCGCACCGAAGACGTTTACTGGATCGTGACCAGCAATTCGCTGGCCTACATGACGCCTGACCATCAGGTGACAACGATCCGGCAGTTCCCCTACGCCAACAACTATGACCTGTACGAAACCAGCCGCGGCGACATCTGGGTGCTCGCCAGCAGCGGGATCTACGTGACGCAGGCACGGGAGCTGTTGGCCAACGGCCCCGTCAAGCCGGTGTTCTACAATATCCACAGCGGCCTCCCCTATGTCGCCACAGCGAATTCCTTCAGCGAGCTGACTCAAAGCGGGGACCTGTATATCTCCGGCAACGTCGGCGTCATCCAGACCAATATCGAGCATCCCCTGGAGAACGTGAGCCGCATGAAAGTCGCACTGCCCTATATCGACGCCGACGGCAAACGCATCTACCCCGACGCGTCGGGCGGCTTCACCATTCCCCGGAGAGCGCAGAAAACCACGATATACAGCTACGTCATCAACTACTCGCTGACCGATCCCCAGGTATCCTACCGTCTGGCGGGTTTTGACGACAATACCACCACTGTCAGCCGCAACGGGCTCGCGCCGGTCAGCTATACGAATCTGCCGGACGGCGCGTACCAGTTCGTGATGCAGGTGACGGATCCCATCGGGGACGCCAACAAGACCGCGTCTTTCCGGATCGTCAAGGAAAAATCGATGACCGACGGAAGCGCGGGCAGCATCATCATGGACTTGTCGTCACTGTTCTTCATGGCGGGTCTGATATTGTACACCGCCGCGTACCGCAGGCGCGGAAGGCTGGACGACCGGCTGTTCTACGCCATGATCATCATCAATATCGCCCTGGCCGTCGCGGACGGGCTGACCTACCTGGTGGACGGCAGCGGCTATGCCGGCACCCGGCCCATCATGATCGTGGGGAACCTGGTATTCTTCTCGGCCTTCGAGATCTTCCCCTATGTGTACATGCTCTATCTGGATTACCGGGCCTACCAGGACAAGCAGCGGGTCAAGAGGATCAAGCTGCTGTACGGGATCCCCTGCTGCCTCATCCTGATCCTGATCCTCTTCAACCTGCTGACCGGCTGGATATTCACCGTGGACGCAGACGGCGTGTACGCGGCAGGGCCCCTGAACGACCTGGTTTTCCTGCCGGTGCTGTTCTATTTCGTGTGCTCGCTCCTCCGGGTGCGGAAGATCAACGTCCGGCTGGCATACCTGGGCATCCTGATCCTCCTTTCCCGGGTGGGCTGGGGCATCTGGTTCCGGGACATTTCATCCACCGCACTGACCTATACCCTGTTCCTGATCTGCACACACGTCCACGTGATGAACCGACCGCTGTTTGAGGAGGAGACATGAACGGAATCAAAGGCGAAGCCGTAGTATCCTGCTACGTGGCCGCTGCGTCGCTCCTGATCATACTCCTGCTGATGCTGCTTTCCGAGCGGCTGCGCAAGCGGAAAAGCGAGTCCCTCCGGCTGTTCTTTATGATCAGCCTGTGCGTGGCCGTCAACTGCGTGTTCCATTTTATCTACAACGCGATGTACATGCAGCCCGCGCCATGGTGCAATACCGCGGCGCTCATCGCCAAAACGCTGCGGGAATGCGTCGTCCTCGTGATCGTCCTGCTGTGGCTCGTCTACGTCGACCGCAAGCTGTACGGGTCCAAGAACTACCGCTCCTTCAAGTTCAGGCTCGCCTTTCTGCCCTTCGTGGCGTTCCTGGCGCTTCTGATCATCAATCTGTTCACTGGCATCGTATTCACGTACTCCGCGGAAAACCGGTTCGAGCCCAAGTCGCTGTTTTTCGTGATTATTGCCGTCGAATTCGGCTATTTCGCCTTTTCCGCGGTCATGGTACGGTATTACGACAGGAAATCCCAGAAAATCCGTTTTCTCCACGTTTCTCCGCTCATCGTGTCCATTCTGCTGGCCGCGGGCACGCAGTTCTTTACGCGCTACGACATCGGCATCCTGGGCTATGTGACGGGTGTTACCCTGCTGTATTTCTCCATGGTGGGCGAGTTCCGCTTCGTGGACGAGGAATCCGGGCTGTACAACAGCGGCTACCTGACCTACCTCTTCGATATGGCCTCCGCCGGGAAAAACGATACCCGCAGCGCCCTGATCCTGAAGACGGACGGGGATCTTCGCGCCTGCCACGAGATCCTGCGCAACACCCTGCACCAGGACGGCGACGTCGTCCGGGTGGAAGAAAAGCGGTTCCTGATGTTCTCCAACATCGACACCCGCTCCGCCATGGGATACATCTCGTCCCGGGTGGACGAAGCGGTGGAAAAGCA
>JBGUIY010000288.1:0-18489 GCA_045113475.1 Christensenellales bacterium
GTGTACGCCGTTTCATTATTTTATAGTATATCCTTCCCAAAAAGGAAAAGCAAGATTTCCCGTATTTTTTCGTCGGCCGGCGGATCCGTGAAATATATCGAATTTACGGAATTATTATCATTTCACGTATGATATCGGCTGGATTCCTCCCATTTTATCCCTTCTTTTGCTGCAGGCTCTTGCAAACGGCGGAAATGTGTGTTAGAATACAGCCACTGACAAATACGGTATTGATCCATCTGTTTATTCAGGTGTTGTAACGACAGAGAAAGAGGCGTTGCGCTTGACAGACCATCCGATCGCAGCCGCAGGGAAGGTAAAAAAACGCGGAAGGACGGTGTTCACATCTCCGGTCGTCCGCAAACGGGTCGCCAACCAGATCTGGCAGAACCGCTATATCTATATGATGGTGATCCCCGTGCTGGTATACCTGGCGCTGTTCAAGTACATGCCCATGTATTTCCTGCGCGCGTCTTTTTATGACTATAAGCTGCTCAAGGGCTTCGACGGCTCCAAGTATGTGGGCATCAAGTGGTTCGAGCGTCTGCTGACATCGCCCGAACTGTGGCAGTACATCCGCAACACCCTGACCCTGAACACCCTGTCCCTGCTCATCTGCTTCCCGGCGCCGCTGGTGTTCGCGCTGCTGCTCAACGAGGTCAGGAACATCCACTACAAAAAGCTGGTGCAGACCGTCTCCTACATGCCCCACTTCATTTCCACCGTGGTCCTGGTCAGCATCATCAACAACATCTGCTCCCCCTCCATGGGTACCCTGGCCAAGCTGTACCGCGTGATGGGGCAGACGCCCATCAACTTCCTCTCCAACCCCGATTACTTCTACGGCGTCAACATCGTCTCCGGCGTCTGGCAGACTCTGGGCTGGAACGCCGTCATCTACATTTCCGCCATTTCCGGCATCGACAGTACGCTGTACGAGGCCGCCCGCATCGACGGCGCCGGCCGCTTCCAGCAGGTGCTGCACGTCACCATCCCGGGCGTGCTGCCCACCTTCATCCTGCTCCTGATCATGCAGATCGGCCAGATGCTCAACTGCGTGTTCGACAAGATCTACCTGCTGCAGAACACCCTGAACCTGCAGGTCTCCGAGATGCTGCCCACCTACGTGTACAAGATCGGCATGGAGGGCCACAAGTACGGCCTCGCCACCGCCGGCGGCCTGTTCAATTCCGTCGTTTCCCTGATCCTGGTGCTGATCGCCAACGCTGTCAGCCGCAAGGTTTCCGAAACCTCGCTGTTCTGAGGAAGGGGGAAAGAGAACGTGTCTGTCTTCACGAGAACAGAGCAGAAAAAGCACCGCTACGAGCAGGATTTCATCAAGCGCTCCAGGGGTGAGAAGATCTTCGGCGTCTGCAATACCATTTTCATGCTGTTCCTCCTGGTATTCCTGCTCTATCCGGTGCTGAACGTCGTGGCCATTTCCGTGTCCAACGAGACCCAGGTCATGGCCGCCAACGTCACCTTCTATCCCATCGGCTTCAATCCCCAGGCCTATACCACGATCTTCAAAGACGCGGACCTGTGGCGCTCCATCGGGAACACGGTGTTCGTGTCGGGCGTGGGCTGCGTGCTCAGCCTGGTGGCCCTGTGCATCGCCGCTTATCCCCTGGCCTTCGCGCACTTCTACGGCAAGAAGATCTATACCCTGCTGATCATGTTCACCATGTGGTTCCAGGGCGGCATCGTGCCCCTGTTCCTGACCATGCAGGGCCTGGGCCTGTACGACAGCCTGTGGGCGCTGATCTTCAACGGCCTGATCAGCGCGTACAACGTGGTCATCATCCGCAGCTATTTCACCTCCATCCCCATGTCGGTCATCGAGTCCGCCCGCATCGACGGCGCCAACGACTTCCGCATCCTGTTCCGGCTGGTCATCCCGCTGTCCAAGCCCGTGCTGGCCACCGTGGCCCTGTGGGTGATCGTGGGCCACTGGAACGACTATATGAACCCCCTGATCCTGATTTCCAGCAGAGCCAACCAGACCCTGCAGCTTCAGCTCAAATCCCTGGTGCTGGCGGCGGAAAGCTCTACCAGCAACCTGGCTACGCTGTCCAAGAGCGAAGCCATGAAGGGCGTCGCCGCTCTGAACACGCAGATCAAGAACGGCGTGCTGGTGGTCTCCATGGTGCCCATGATCGTGATCTACCCGTTCATCCAGCGGTTCTTCGTATCTGGCGTCATGCTGGGTTCCGTCAAGGGGTAACAAAACATCGAATTCCCCAGTGCCGGGCAAGGCACTGAGAGAATAAAATCTTTCAAGGAGGAAACCCTATGAAAAAGATCCTTGCTCTGGTTCTGGCGCTGGCCATGCTCATGACCGCGTCGTCCGTACTGGCCACCTCCACCGATGCGGTGGGCGGCATGGAAGCCGGCTGGTGGAAAGGTGTAGAGATCGCCCCCAGCACTGAGTTCTATGTAGATGGCGGCAAGACCATCACCATGCTGGGAATCCACTACAACCAGTATCCCACCGAGTTCGACGGCGGCTACTATCTGCCCGCTCTGGAAGCCAAGACCGGCATCCACTTCGACATCGACTGGCGTACCAGCGACGGCTATGCCACCATCATGAGCACCGTCCTCGCGAACGCTGCTTCCGATGTGAAGAACCTGCCCGACATCATCCAGCCCGGCTCCTACGGCATTTCCGCCCTGGCTGCCGAAGGCGCGATCATCCCGCTGGATGATTATCTGGACCTGATCCCCAACGTGGTCGCCGCTGTGGGCGATCGTATGAGCAGCTGGGCTTCCGCGGACGGCCACATCTACGCCATCCCCACCATCGTGAACGTGCCCGGCTCCCAGTCCATGACCTTCCGTAAAGACTGGGCCATCAAGCTGAAGGAACAGGGCGTCATCAACTTCGACACCCCCTCCACCTGGGAAGACTGGAAAGCCTTCTGGTACGGCGTCAAGGCCAACGACGTGAACGGCAACGGCGATCCCGATGACGAGATCCCGCTGGTCCTGGAAATGGGTGAGAGCGGCGAGCGCTGCCTGCACATCCTGCTCAACGCGTTCGGCATCAAGGCCTCCAACGACGCGCAGTTCTGCGTGCTGGACGACGGCACCTACACCATGGTTTACGAGCATCCGCGCTATCGCGACTTCCTGACCGCCGTTCAGGAGCTGTACAAGGACGGCATCATCGATCCGGAGTTCGCCACCCGCAAGCAGGCCGACATGTACATCGTCATGGCGGCTGACAAGTGCGCTTCCTGCTTCACCTGGGCCCAGATGAGCCAGACCAACACCGAGGGCCTGTGGGAGCAGGGCGTCACCGACGCGCTCTTCCAGTGCGTGGCTCCCGTGCAGGGCCCCTTCGGCGACCGTTACCTGCAGGAACGTCAGGCGGTCACCCCGCTGAACTGCATCTCCGCCGGCGCTGTGGCCCGCGGCAATGTGGAAACCATCCTCAAGTTCTACAACTGGCAGTTCTCTCAGGAAGGCATCATGCTGTACAACTACGGCATCGAAGGCTGCACCTATGACATGGTGGACGGCGAGGCTGTGCTGAAGACCAGCATCGTGAAGAACGGCTTCTCCGACTACCGCACCATTGGCATGGAATTCGAGCCCTTCGGCGGCGCGTGGCAGACCAGCGCCTTCATGCAGTGCCTGTTCGCCGGCGAATCCCTGGAGACCCTGAACGCCGCGTACCAGTCCTTCTGGGAAGGCCTGAATGACCAGGGCGTCAACAAGGGCTGCTACTATGCGATGCCCCCGACGCTGGAGACCGAAGCCTACACCGACAACCGCTCCGAGCTGATCATCGGCTCCACCGGCGTCTGCGCGCTGCGCGACCAGACCATCGCCGGCCAGCTGACCGTGGACGAGTTCTTCGCCAAGTATGAAGAGCTCAAGAAGCGCGGCCTTGAAGACGTGATCGAAGAGGGCGCTGAGGCTTATGCCCAGATCGTCGGCGGTCAGTAATCCGGTAAAACCAGCGAGTCATTTGTAAAATAATCCAGAGGGCTTGCTCTTCGGAGCAAGCCCTCTCTTCCGATTCCGATTTCCGATCAACGGAGAAGCGCCATGAGCACCGTCCGCCTGGCAAAGCAGCCTTTTCAGTATGCCGGCCTGGGGCCTGAAAATCCCCTGCCGGATTTCCAGAATATCTCCTACGTGCATTCCACCGTGGTCTGGGACGCGTCCCTGACCCCGGAGGACACGAAATACATGCGTTACGGGCGCGTGTCCTCCATCCTGCCCTACGGCGCGCAGGACGCCTATGACCGCTGCCGGAAGGAGACCCTCAAAGACGTCATTATCGTGGAGAACGCTTATGTCCGCGCCGAGTTCCTGCCCTGGATGGGCGGGCGGCTGCGTTCTCTCGTCTGCGACGGCCGTGAAATGCTGTACGTCAACCCCGTGGTCCAGCCCTGCAACCTGGCCTTGCGCAACGCCTGGTGCAGCGGGGGCGTGGAATGGAACGTGAGCATCCGCGGCCATAATATGCTGACCAACGAGCCGATGTTCGCGGAAGCGCTGCGCCTGCCCGACGGCACCGCCGGCGTGCGGCTTTACGAGTACGAGCGCATCCGCGGCGTCGTTTACCGGCTGGAGGCCTATCTGCCGCCGGAAAGCCATTTCCTGTACGTGCAGGTGCACATCGAAAACCCCCCGGGCAACGGCGAAACGCCCATGTACTGGTGGAGCAACATCGCCGTGCCCGAAAAGCCCGGCACCCGGGTGATCGCCCCGGCGGATACGGCCATCCTGTCCCTGTATGACGCCGGGCAGTACCGGATGCTGCGCACGCCGCTGCCCGTGTTCGAAGGGACGGACCTTTCCCGGCCCACGGAGATCGGCCGCTCCCTGGACGTGTTTTTCGATATCCGTAAGGATGTCATGCCTTTTATCGCCGCGCTGCAGGGGGACCATACCGGGCTGGTGCAGTGCTCCACCGGTTTCATGCGGGGCCGGAAGCTGTTCGTCTGGGGCATGGGCCAGGGCGGGCGGCACTGGCAGCGCTTCCTGTCCGACGGGTCCGAAAACTATATCGAGGTCCAGGCGGGCATCGCCAAAACTCAGCAGGATCATCTGCCCATGCCGGAGAATGATGCCTGGAGCTGGCTGGAGGCTTACGGAAGCCTGACCTGCGACGTGGACGGCCTGGACTATCCGGCCGCGGCGGAAAAATGCGCCGGGGCTCTGGAAAGCAGGCAGAGCCGCGCGGGGCTGGAGGCCGAGTTTGCCGGCAGGGGCCGGGAAATCGCCGGCGCCCGGGGCGAGCTGCTGCTGTACGGCTCCGGCTGGGGCGCGCTGGAAAACGCCCGCCGGGCGTCGGAGGGCCTGCCCGCCCTCAGCGCCGTGTGCCGCTTCCCGGAGAATTCCATGGGCCCGCGGCAGGCGCCGTGGCTGGAGCTGCTGAAGACCGGAGTATACCCGGACGCGGACCCGCTGGCAGCCCCGCCGGGCTATATGACCGGCGCCTGGTGGGTGGACCGGCTGTGCGCCGCGCCGGAGAACGGAGCGGCCGCGTACCAGCTGGGCGTGGCCCTGTACGCGGCGGGCAAGCGGGAAGAAGCGAAGCGGAGCCTGCTGAACAGCCTTGCCCTGCGGGAGAACCCCTGGGCCCACCGTGCCCTGGCGCGGATCGCCCTGCTGGAGGGGGACGGGGATGGCTCCATCGCCGCGTATAAGAAGGCGCTCAGTCTGCTGCCCGGCCTGATCCCCCTCTGCCTGGAATACGCCCAGACCCTGCTGGGGCTGGACAGGTCAGGCGAACTGCTGGCTTATCTTCTGGACGGCCTGCCGGCCGCGCTGGCGGAGCGGCCCCGTTTCCTGTATCTGCGGGCGTCGGCGGACGTGGCGCTGGGGCGGTATGAGGAGGCGGAAGCCATCCTGCTCCGGCCCCTGGTCATCCCCGACATGCGGGAGGGGGAGCTTTCCCTCTGCGACCTGTGGTTTCAGCTGTATCAGCGCAGGGACGGCATATCCCGGGAGGAGGCGGAGCGCCGCCATCCCCTGCCGGAAGCGCTGGATTTCAGGATGCATTAAAGGAGAAAAGCTGCATGAACAGACAGCACGTACTCAGCGGCATCGACCGCATCGAACAAGCGGACGGCCTGCTCAGGGGCCGCCGCGTGGGCCTGATGACCAATCCTACGGGGGTCGACCACGGTCTCAAAAGCACCATCGACATCGTCAACAGCCGGTACCGGCTGACCGCCCTCTATGCCGTGGAACACGGCATCCGCGGCGACGCCCAGGCCGGCGCGAAGGTGGAAAACACCGTGGACCCCGAGACCGGTGTCACGGTATACAGCGCCTACGGCAAGGACAGCCATTTCAACGGGGAGATGCTGGACGCCTTCGACGTGCTGGTCTTCGATATCCAGGATGTGGGCGCGCGGTTCTACACCTACCTTTACTCCCTGGCCTACGCCATGGAGGCCTGCGCCCGGGCGGGCAAGAGCATGGTGGTGCTGGACCGGGTCAATCCCCTGGGCGGCGTGAAGCTTTCCGGCACGGTGCTGGACCCGCGCTTCGCTTCCTTTGTGGGGGATTACGAGCTGCCCACCCAGTACGCCCTCACCATCGGCGAGTACGCCGGATACGTGAAGGATTACCTGCACCTGGATGTGGATCTGACCGTGGTCCCGCTGACCGGCTGGCGGCGGGAGCTGCTGCTGGACGGGACGGATCTGCCCTGGGTCGCGCCTTCGCCCAACTGTCAGAACCTGGACGCCGCCCTGTGCTATACCGGCATGTGCGTGTTCGAGGGCACCAACCTGAGCGAGGGCCGGGGCACCACCATCCCCTTCCAGATCGCCGGCGCGCCCTTCGTTGACGGACTGAAGCTGGAAAAGGAAATGAACGCCTTGGGCCTGCCGGGCCTGCACTTCCGCAGCACGGCCTTCTGTCCCACCTTCTCCAAGCACCAGGGCGCGCTGTGCCGGGGCGTGCAGATGCACATCACCGACCGGGACGCCTGCGACGCGGCCCTGGGCGGCCTGCTGCTGCTGGAAACCGTCCGGCGCATGTATCCGGAGCAGTTCGAGTTCATTTCCTTCGATGAAGGCAGCGGCTATTTCCTGGACAAGCTGCTGGGCACGGACCTCTTCCGCACCGGGCAGATGGACGCCCGCACCCTGATCGAATATTACCGGGAGCCCGTCCGCCGCTTTCGTGAGCAGACCATGCGGTACCGCATGTACGAATGATGATCATTTATCAGTAAAGGCAGGGAAAAACTATGCAGGATCTGAACCGACGCGTCAAAATGGGCTTGCTGCTCATCTCTCCCGAACGCTTTGCCGTCATCGGCGAAGGCACCGCCCGCGGCTCCTACAGGGAGCGCAAGGAGGCCGAGGCCGCCTGGATGGCGGAGGACGCCGCCCGATGGGCGGACGTGACCTTTACCGGCATCACCTGGAACCGGGCGGACGTGCAGCGGGCCATCGACGCCTTTACCGCCGACAAGGTGGATTTCGTGCTGGCCATCTACCTGTCCTGGGCGGAGGACTTCGCCTTCATCCGCTTCCTCAGGGACATGCCGCCCTGCCCGGTGCTGTTCTGCCACCGGCTGCGGGACAGGATCGACCTGAAGGACACCCACGACGACGACGAATTCGCCGAATACCTGTGCTGCGGCGGCCTGGTGGGCTCCCTGGAGGCCAGCGGCGACGTGAAGCGCTTTGACCGGCCCATGATGGACGTCTTCGCCGGCACCTGGGCCGAGGTCATGGCCCGGGCGCAGACCTTCGGCACGGCTGCCAAAGCCCGGACCATCCTGCGCCAGAGCACCTTCGGCCTGCTGGCCTGCATGAACGAGGTCATGTGGAGCACCTATGTGAACGTCTACGACCTGTTTGCCAGGGTGGGCCCGGAAATGCGCTTCCTGTCCGTGGCGGAGTACGAGGACGAGGTCGGCAGGGTCAGCGACGCCGATGCCACCGCCGCCATGCGGCGCATCGCCGGCAAGTACGAGGTGCTGCCCAACGTGGACGAGGGCAAGTTCCTGGCCTCCGTCCGCGCCTCCATCGGCATGGAGCGCCTGGCCGCCCGGTACGACCTGGACGTGCTGGTGCTCAACGACATCGACACCGTGCTCTTCCAGCACATCGGCCTGCGGCCCGGCTTCTGGCCCACCTCGCCCGATGTGAAGACCCTGGTGGTGCCCGAGGGCGATATCGGCAGCGGCGTGGCCTGCTACGTGCTGAAGCTGCTTTCCGGCGGCAAACACGTCAACTACATCGAGCCCTTCCACATCGACCTGCCCAACAAAAACTTCGCCGCCGGCCACGCCGGACCCAACGACTACACCGATCCCAGGGGAAAGTGCAAGATCTCCTTCGACGTGCGCTTCGCCAAAACCAAGTGGAAGTACGCCGGCGCGCCTTTCGCCTGGTACGTGTTCCCGGAGGGCCGCAAGACCATGCTGCACTGCTCCCAGCAGACGGACCGCTTCCAGCTGGTCACGGGCCAGATCGAAGCCCTGCCCACCGAGCATTTCCTGGCCACCTATTCCCACAGCCTGTTCCGCCCCGTGGGCCAGGAGTGCACCGAATACTTCACCAAACTCCTGCGCCAGGGCGTGACCCAGCACTACGGCATCGTGGAGGGGGACGTTACCCCCCTGGTCCGCGACTTGGCCATGATGACGGGCTTTGAATACGCGGAGGTATGACCATGGACGCTTCTCTGCCCTGTCGGCTGAGGATCAAGGAGTCGTTCCACACGCTCCCGCCGAAGGAAAAGCGCATCGCTGAATTCGTTCTGCAGTCGCCGGAAGCCGTGATCCATATGTCCATGGAGGAGCTGGCCCGCAGCTGTGGTGTCAGCCTGTCCGCAATCGTGCGCCTGGCGAAGAACCTGGGGTACGCCGGATTCAAGGAAATGGTCCGGATGCTGTCCAACGAGCTGGCGCTGGAAAGCCGGCAGGGCGAAATGCAGTACCAGGAGATCCATCCCGGCGATCCGGTGGAGAAGATCTTCCGCAATATGTGCCTGTGTGAGATCTCGGCCATCCAGAACACCCTGTCCGTGATGGATATCCAGCAGCTCGAAGCTGCGGTGGACCTGCTGTGCAGGGCGAACCGGGTCGATTTCTACGGCGTGGGCTCCTCGGGCCTGGTGGCGGAGGACGCGCATACCAAGTTCCTTCGCATCAACAAGTACACGGCCTGCAGCTCCGACCCCCACAACCAGCGGCTGATGATCGCGGGGCTCAAGCCCGGGGACGCTGCGGTGCTGATCTCCTATTCCGGGGAGACCCGGGACATCCTGCTGCTGGCGCGGCAGCTGAAGGAGATGGGGGTGCTCTTCATTTCCCTGACGCGCACCGGCAAAAACACCCTGGCGGGCCTGGCGGACGTGCGGCTGTACAGCTCGTCCACGGAGTCCCTGATCCGCAGCGGCGCCATGACCTCCCGCATCGGGCAGATGGCGGTGGTGGACGCGGTTTACACGGCGGTATGCAGCCGGATGTACGACGAAGTAAAGCCCTATCTGGACAAAACCCAGGAGCTCAGCTCTAAATGGGCCAGATGAGGCAGGCGATTTCCCGGGATGGATGCTTTCTGTCCCGGGAAAAAATATCCGGATGATAAAAATATTATTGACACAAGCGCAGAATTTTGATAATATTTTCATTGAAGAACAACAAAGCCGCATGACCCGTATTCTGGGAGTTTGCCATGCAATACACGATCAGGAGCGATCAGCTCGAAGTGACGGTGAAGGCACTGGGCGCGGAGATGGTCTCCATCCGCGGAGCGGACGGGACGGACTATCTGTGCCCGGAAAGCCGGCGCAACTGGTACGCTTCCGCGCCGGTCCTCTTTCCCAACACCGGCGCCGTGAAGGATCAGTACGCGCTGGTGGAGGGGAAGCGCTATCCCTTCCGGCAGCACGGCTTCGCGCGGGATTCCATGTTCAGCCCCGTCAGCCTCGGAGAGAGCGAAATGGCGTTTGAACTCCGGTGGTCGGAGGAGACGCTGCAGATATACCCTTACCGGTTCGTGCTTCGGGTCTCCTACCGCCTGGAAAGGGACACGCTGACGGTGAAGGGCGCCGTGCGGAACGAAGACAGCCGGAAGCTGTACGCGTCCCTGGGGTTCCACCCGGGGTTTTCCTGTCCCTTTTCGGAAGAAGAATCGCCCGAAGACTGTGAGATCGTGTTCCCGCAGCACATGACGGCCTCCCGGATCATCCTGAAAGACGCGCTGGCCGCCGGGAAGGCGGTAAAATTCTGGAACGATCTGCCTTCGCTTCCGGTGAAAAACGGCATGTTCGACGGCGGATCGTTTTCCATGACGGACCTGTCCTCCCATTGCGTGCGGCTGGTGTCGAAGGTCAGCGGGAGATCTGTCACCCTGTATTTCGACGATTACCCGAACCTGATCCTGTGGGCGCCTGTGGGCCTGCCCATCACCAACATCTGCATGGAGCCCTGGTACGGCATGCCCGACCCGGCGGACCACGACCATCGTCTGGAAGCGCATCCGCTGACCTTCCAGGTGGAACCCGGCGGGGAAAAGGAGCTGGCGTTCCGGATCGTATGCAGGTGAGATCGAACCTGATCTACAGGCAACACGCACCGATTTTCTGGACACCGGCTGTTTTATGATGTATACTTGAGGAAGCACTGATATGCGGATTACCCGATATATTGAAAACAGACAATGCCAGATATGAAAAAAGGTGGAGGATCGCATGGAACGTCTCATCAAAACAGGCCGTGTCGCCGTGAAAGCCGCCCAGGAGATCGGGCCTTCCCGGCTGGGCATCGGCTTTGAAAAGCTGGACAGGAAAACCTTCGAGCCGGAAAACGCCTACGACCTGGTGGCGCAGATGGGCGTGCACTACGTGCGCCTGCAGTCCGGCTGGCAGCGCACGGAGCGGCAGAAGGGCGTCTATGATTTCGCCTGGCTGGACGGGATCGTGGACAGCTTCATCGCCCGGGGGCAGGAGCCGTGGATCGACTTCTGCTACGGCAACGACCTGTATTCCGAAAGCGCGAAGGAGTATTTCGGCGCGGTGGGCATCCCGCCCATCTTCACTGAGGAGGAGAAGGCCGCCTGGATCCGGTACGTGGAGGCGACGGTGCGCCATTTCCGGGGCCGCGTGACCTGGTACGAGATCTGGAACGAGCCGGACGGCGTCTGGTGCTGGAAGCACGGGTCCGACGCCCGGGAATACGCCGATTTCGCCGTGGCCACCGCCGAAGCGATCCACCGGGCGGACCCGGAGGCCAAAGCCATCGCGGGCGTCCTGTGCACGGTGAACCTGCCCTACTTCAAGATCATGTTCGACCGCGGCGTGGCGCAGGCGGCGGACGCGGTGTCCTTCCACCGCTACAACGCGGACGAAATGAATGCCCTGAACGAGATCCGCGCCCTGCGGGCCCTGGTCGACCGCTACAACCCGAAGCTGCAGATCATCCAGGGCGAGTCCGGCACCCAGTCCGATTCCCGGGGCGCGGGCGCGCTGCGCGGCGGCGCGTGGACGGAGCTCAAGCAGGCCAAGTACACCCTGCGGCACCGGCTGCTGGACCTGTCCAGCGAGGTCACGTTTACCTCCCAGTTCACCGCCGTGGATATGATCGAGGCCCTGAACGGCAAGGTGGGGGACAAGGCTTCCTACCAGGATTTCGGGTATTTCGGCCTGCTCCACGCTGATTTCGACGAGGACGGCATCGCCTGCGGCACCTATTCGCCCAAGCTCTCCTACCGGGCCATGCAGCACCTGGCGTCCCTGTTCACCGGTGACGTCCGGCCCTGCGACCTGCCCGTCATCCGCAAGGCCCTGGAATCCCCGCGGGTCTTCGGCATGGACGACTCCTCCGCCGCCATCGTCACCCTGGGCTTTGAGAACGGCCGGGGCGGCCAGGCGCTGGCCTACTGGAAGGCTGCCGACCTGATGCGCGAGACCTTCGAGGGCACCGTCAGCTTCCTGCTGCCGGAGGAGACGCGCAAGATCCGCCTCATCGACCTGATGACCGGCGATATCTTCCGCCTGCCGGACAGCATGCTGGGCCATGAGTATTACAACACCGGCTATACCGAAGCGGTGATGCTGAAAAACCTGCCCCTGACCGACAGCCCGCTTCTGCTCACCTTCGGCGATTTCGCGCAAGAGGGCTGAGATAATGGCAAAACTGCTGGTACTGGACATCGGAGGCACCTTCGTCAAGCACGGCGTGACCGGCGAAAACGGCGCGCTGCTGCCGGACACGGTGGGGCAGACGCCCTCTATGGCGGACGGCGTGGCGGAGGACTTCCTGAACGCCCTCCGCGGGATCATCCGGGAGGCGGGGGACGTGAGCGCCGCCTGCGCCTGCATCGCCGGGCCCTTTGACTTTGACCGCGGCGTGAGCCTGATGAAGCACAAGTTCCAGGCGCTCTACGGCCGCTCCCTGCTGCCGCCCTTTGAGGAAAAGGGGCTGCCTGTGGCCTTCCTGCACGATTCCACCGCCTTCATGCTGGGCGAGTGCGCGGAGGGCGCGCTGGCCGGGGAGGAGAACGCCTGCTGCGTGATGCTGGGCACCGGCCTGGGCTTTTCCTGGGTCCGGGACGGCCGGGTGTGCGTGGACGCGACCCAGACCCCGTCCCTGGCGCTGTGGAAAACCCCGTACCTGGACGGCATCGCGGAGGATTACGTGTCCACCCGGGCGATCCAGCGCTGTTACGGGCAGGCGGTGCCCGTCCGCGAGATCGCGGACGCGGCCCGCGGGGGCGACCGGCGGGCGGAGGAGGCCTTCCTCACCGCAGGCAGGCACCTTTCCCGCATCATGACGGAGGTCGTCGGGCGGCTGGGCTGCCGCAAGCTGGCGCTGGGCGGCCAGATCGCCAAGTCCGCGGAGCTGTTCCGGCTGGAGCTGCCGGTCCCCTGGAGCGTGACGAAGCACCCGGAGGACGGCGCGCTGCGGGGCTGCTGCCGTTACGCGGCCCTGGGCCGGGAGCGCTGCGTGCAGACGGTCGTCCTGGACTTCGGGCGTTTGAAAGCGGGCGAAACGGCATGAACTGGCTGGTGGACGGGCTGGGCATCCTGGGGATCCTCACGAACATCATCATCTATCAGCAGAAGACCCGGAAACGCCTGCTGATCTGGAAGCTGATCTCGGACATGATCTGGATCATGCACTACTGGCTCTTGGGCGCGTATTCCGCCATCGCCATCTCGGTGGTGGCGATCCTGCGCAGCATCGTCTTCCTGAACGAGGAGCACAAATGGGCCCAAAGCAAGTACTGGCTCCTGGTATTCCTCGCGGCCACCGTGACGCTGAGCCTGCTGGCCTGGCAGAACGCCTACAGCGCCCTGATGCTGACCGCTTCCGTGCTGTGCATCGTCGCCTACTGGCTGTCCAGGCCCTTCATGACCCGGCTGCTGTCCATCCCCTCGGCCGTGCTGAGCCTGATCTACAACTATGTGTACCATTCCCGGGAGGGCATGCTGAGCAGCATGATCATCATCACCTCTTCCATCGTCGGCATCATCCGGCACGATATCCGTAAAGAAGGCGCCGTAAAAGCGCAGTAACGATACAAGGAGAGTAAAACTATGAGCTTCATGTTCCATCCCTATCCCTACATCGACCACGATGCCGTCAACGTGATCACCGGCCGGGGCGTGACCCCGGTGAAGGGCGCCATCCCCGTGGCCAAGAAGATCGCCGCCCTGCTGAAGGAGGGCAAGAACGTCGCCGTGGACGCCTATCCCGGCGCGGACGTGACGGCCCTGGTGAACGTGGTGCGCCAGCAGCTGGGCGGCGCGCAGGTGCATTATGCAGACGCCGATACCCTGCTGAAGGATCCCGACGAGATCGCCGAAATGCTGAAGCCCTACCTGCCGGAGGACCGGGAGGAGGACCCCGTGCTGCTGTACGGGCGGCGCTACAAAGGCGGCTACGCGGGCCTGCAGGACGCGGGAAAGGTCCAGGCCCTGCGGGAGACCCTGAAGGCGGAGAAAGCGGTGCTGGTGTACGGCCGCGGCTCCCTGGCTCCCGAGCTGCAGGACGCCTATGACGTCCGCGTGTGGATGGACATCACCCCCCGTACCGCGGCCCTGAATTTCAAGTACGGCCACGCCCGCAACCTGGGCGGCAAAGCGGACCTGCCCTACGGCCTGCTGATGCGCCGGAATTACTACGTGGATTTCGAGATCGGCGTGGACGTGCGCTGGGGCCTGATCCGCTCCGGAAGGCTGGATTACTACATCACCGCCGACGAACCGGCCGATATGCAGATGGTCTCCTTCCCCGACCTGCTCACCCTGTTCGGGGAGCTGTGCGAGCGGCCCTTCCGCTGCCGTCCGGTGTACCTGGAGGGCGTCTGGGGCGGCTTCTATTTCACGAAACTCCGCCACCTGCCCAGGGAGATGCGCAACTGTGCCTGGATCTTCGACATGATCCCCATGGAGGTCTCCATCGTGGCCAAGCTGGGGGACAACGAGTTCGAAGCGCCTTTCTTCACCTTCATCCAGGCCATGGGCGAGAAGCTGCTGGGCCGCCAGGCCATGGAGCAGTTCGGCGGCTACTTCCCCATCCGCTTCAACTACGACGATACCTATCACTCCAACGGCAACATGTCCGTGCAGTGCCATCCGGACGAGGCCTATGTGGTGAAGAACCACGACGAGCTGGGCCGCCAGGACGAGAGCTATTACGTCTGCGTCACCGCCCAGGGCGCGAAGACCTATCTGGGCTTCAACAATGAGCACAGCTGCGAGGAGTTCTTCGCCGCCGCCCGCCAGGCCGAAAAGACCCACGAGCTGATCGACTACGAGAAATACATCAACGCCGTTCCCTCCGTGCCCGGTACCCAGGTGATGATCCCCGCCGGCACGGTGCACGCTTCCGGCCGCAACCAGGTGATCCTGGAGATCGGTAGCCTGACCGTGGGCTCCTACACCTACAAGCTGTACGATTACCAGCGCATCGACCCCCAGACCGGCCTGCCCCGGCCCATCCACCTGAAGATGGGCAGCCGGGTCATCCACGGCGAGCGCACGAAGGAGTGGGTGCGGGACAACCTGGTCAACCACGGCGGCGTGGTGCGCCAGGGCGGCGACTGGAAGGAAGTCGTGGTGGGCGAGCACGACCTGCTGTATTTCTCCCTGCGCAACCTGATCTTCTGGAACAGGATCGAGGACGATACCGACGGCCTGTTCCACGTGCTGTCGCTGGTGGACGGCGAAAAGGTGAAGGTGGTCTCCCAGGCGGATCCGGACAAGTACTATATCATGAACAGCCTGGACATCGTGGTCATCCCCGCCAGCCTGGGCAAATATACCATCGAGAACCTGGGCGTGGGCAGCGTGACCGTGCACAAGACGCTGCTGAAAAAGATTTGATACAACTTTCGATCCAACTTCAAACTGACGCCTGCATCCGCTCCGTCGGATGCAGGCAAAGATACTCGCGGAGTATCCAAAATTCCACTCTCCACTCTCCTCACTCCACTCTCCCCATTCCTCACTCATCATATTGCTTCACCATGAAACGGGTGAAGCAATATTCGTAAAGGAGCATCACCATGTCCATGATCCTTGTCCCTTCCGTCGATTCCATCGTCCTGCCGGCGGATCCGCTGCCGCCCGTGCGCTATGCCGCCCGGGAGCTGGCCCGCTGCCTGGCGTCCATTTTCGGCGCCGCGCCTGTCCTGGCGGAGGCGCCTGCGGGCTTCTTCGTCCGCCTGGACGCCTCCGCCCCGGGGCTGCCCGGCGGCGCGTTCGCCTGGGAGGTCTCCGGATCGGGCATCCGCCTGTGCGCGGGCACGGCCCAGGGGATCGTGTACGGCGCTTACGGCCTGCTGGAGGCCATGGGCTGCCGCTTTCTGGCCCGGGACTGCGAGCTGATGGCGAAACCGCCCGTCTCCCTGCCGGAAGGCCGGCACGAGGAGGCCCCTGCCTTCGCCGTGCGGGAGTTGTTCTGGCGGGAGGCCATGGACGGGGACTTCGCCGTGAAGCTGCGCCTCAACTCCGCCCGCTCCTCCATCACGCCGGAGCAGGGCGGCAAGGCCATGTTCTATAATTTCAGTCACACCTTCAACCAGCTGGTGCCGGTGGAGAAATATTTTGATACCCATCCCGAGTACTTTTCCATGGTGGACGGCAGGCGGCTCAGGGAGCGCACCCAGCTGTGCCTGACCAATCCGGACGTGCTCAGGCTGTGCGTGGAGGGCGTGAAGAAGTGGGCCCGGGAAAACCCGGACTGCGACATCTTTTCCGTCGCCATGAACGACTGGTACCAGCCCTGCTGCTGCCCCGCCTGCGCCGCCGCGGACGCGGAGGAGGGGAGCCAGGCCGGCACCATGATCCGCTTCGTCAACGCCGTGGCGGAGGAGGTGGAGAAGGAGTTCCCCCGGGCAAAGATCCACACTTTCGCCTATCTCTACTGCCGCAGGCCCCCCAGGCTGGTCCGGCCCCGGCATAACGTGATCGTGCGGCTCTGCTCCATCGAGTGCTGCTTTGCCCACCCCATCGAGCAGTGCGGCTGCGAGACCGGCGGCATCGACGTGCAGTACGGCGCGTCCAGGCCCTTCCGGGGAGAGCGGAAGCAGGAATCCTCCTTCCTCCGGGACCTGAAGGGCTGGTCAGAAATCTGCGAAAACCTGTTCATCTGGGATTACACCACCAACTACGCCAATTATCTCCAGCCCTTCCCCAACCTGGGCGTGCTGCGGGAAAACCTGCGCATGTTCCGCCGGTACGGGGTGCGCGGCGTCCTGGAGCAGGGCAATTTCTCCCGGGGCCGGTCCAGTGCCCTGGCACAGCTGAAGATCTACCTGCTGGGCAAGCTGCTGTGGGATCCCGACCTGCCGGAGGAGGAGCTGACCCGGGAGTTCGTGGCGGGGTATTACGGCCCCGCCACCGCCCCGATGCTGGAATACGCGGCCCTCTGGCGTTCCGCCTGCGGGGAGGAGGACCATGCCAGCATCTACGACCCGCCCACTGCGGCCTATCTCACCGATGAACGGCTGCAGGCGGCGGTCGCCCTGCTGGATCAGGCCCTGGCCCTGGCAGGGGAGGACGTGTACCGGGAGCGGGTGGAGCGGGAGGCCCTGTCGGTGCGCTATGCCTGCCTGGCCCGCCTGCCCATGGACGCCCCCGGCAGGGACGCGCAGATCGACGCCTTTGCCACTGACGTGCGCAGGCTGGGGGTCACCGAGCTCTTCGAACGCAAAAACCTGGAGGAGTCCTTTGCGGCCATGAAGCAGAGCCGGTACGCGGCGGACCGCTCAAAAGTGACGGCCATTTCTTATCCTTTTTGATGAATCCGTCATATTGATTGCTCAATACTTGCTTCGGAAATGGGCAGTATTGCCCGCAATTATTTAATTCAATTGATATATCAAGCGTTTCTGCCGATTGCAACGGATGAGGATACCTGCCTGTTTCTGTCTTAACTGATATTATACATACCAGATCATACATCTAAAACGAGTTAGCAGGAAGATCACGTAAAAAACGCTGTTATTACCGATGGTTTCGCTATATTCGATGCCGTTTTCATGAACGAAACGGGGGCGATTTTGCCATTCTCAGAGCAAATTCTGAGAATCAGAAGTGTAAAAATTGAGGATAATTGCCGCAAAATTCCATTGTTGATTTTAAGCAGCCTTGGCATAATATGGTCAATGAGCACGCAGGCTCAAACATATTTTACAGGAGGAAGAAGCGATGAAGAAATTCCTGGCAGTATTCATGGCACTGGCAATGATCCTTTCCATCGTCCCGGCCGTCATGGCTGAAGGTGAGGAGGTCATCACCCTGACCGTATTCCGCGGCGATCCCGGCGACCAGCCCACGGAAGACAACAAGATCTACAAGATGATCGAGGATAAGCTGGGCATCAAATTCGAAATCGAATTCCTGGCCGGCGACCTCGCCGAGACCCTGGGCCTGAAGCTGGCCGACGACGTCTATCCGGATCTGTTCGACGGCGGCAACTACGCTGAGACGCTGGAAGGCGCGGAAGTCCTGATCGACCTGCTGCCCTACATCACCGAAGAGAAGACCCCGAACCTCTACAAGCACATCTACACCAACAACCGCATCAAGCAGCTCCTGACCGAAGACGGCAAGCTGTACATCATCCCCAACTACGGCATCAACTACAATGCTCAGATCCAGAACGAGTGCAACGGCCCCGCCTTCTTCATCCAGAAGCAGGTCATCGCGTGGAACGAGTACAAGGTCCCGAAGACCCTGAATGAGTACTTCGACCTGATCGAGCGCTTCATGGCTGCCAATCCCACCACCGCCAACGGCACGCCCTACACCGGCTTCGCGATCCTGTGCGAAGGCTGGCGCCACTTCTGCCTGATCAACCCCGTGCAGCACCTGATGGGCCGCCCGAACGACGGCGAAGTGCTGATCGACGTGAACGATCCCGGCTTCCACACCGAAACCTTCATCGACAAGCCCTATGCCAAGGCCTATTACAAGAAGCTGAACGAAGAATACCAGAAGGGCCTCATCAACAAGGATACCTTCGTCATGAACTACGACCAGTATATC
>JBGUIY010000289.1:0-29140 GCA_045113475.1 Christensenellales bacterium
TCTCTGGCAACCTTTGTTGGTCACCAGAGATTTCTTGTTCACGTCTTGTTTTTTATTTCACTGTCCACTTGACGGGAAGCGGTTCATATTGAGGCAGCCTTTACGCCATGAAGGTAGCGGCCCAGGGGCCGCCGCTACAGGGCACCATTTGTAATTGCAGCGATGCTTATTGACATGGATATATTGTATAAAGCACAGAGGGTGTTGAGACGATCAGGGACGATGTAGCGGCGGCGCCTGCGCCGCCATGCCGTAGCATAATGAATCAAGTGGCTGTATTTCGGGGTCGTGTTCGTTATTGAGGCAGCCTTTACACCACGAAGGTGGCGGCCCGGGGGCCGCCGCTACAAGGCATCATTTGTAATTGCAGCAATGCTTATTGACATGGATATATTGTATTTTATAAACCACAGAGGTCGCTGAGACGATCGATGTAGCGGCGGGACCGGGGCATCCCGTGCGCGGTGTGTGCAATAACAGGCCGGTTGTTTTTATGGAAGATACCGTGTCAGACAGTCCCCTTTGCCAGCAGCGGGTCGGAGATGGTTTTCCTGAAAAAGGTGATAAGGGGGCCCATGAACAGGGCGGTCACTACTGTGCCGATGCCGGCCGGGAAGCCCAGCGCCAGGCCGACGCAGATCAGATCGCTGATGATCCGGATGACGCGGAAGGGGAGCACGCGGCCGAAGAGCTTCGGCTTCCGGTCCGAAATGTGCAGGGGGATCGCGTCGTAGGCGGATACCCCGAGGTCGGCGGTGTAATACAGCGCCGCGGCGATACAGGTGATGACGATGCCGATGATCAGGAACAGGATCCTGCCCCAGATGCCGAGATCGCCGAAGACGCGTGCCAGGATATTCTCTGAGAATTCCGCGATGTACCCCAGCAGGAACAGGTTGATAAACGTCGATATGCCGATATAGTGCCTGTCCAGAAAGAATACAGCGAGCAGCAGCGCCGCGTTGATCAGCATGTACAGGGTGCCGAAGCCGATGGGGATCACCCGGTTGAGGCCGTTGCACAGGCACTGGAAGGGATCCACGCCGAAAAAGGCCCGCTTGAAAAAGCCGATGCTGATGCCCGCGATGATCATGCCGGCCAGGGCCAGGACGATTCTTCTTTTCAACAGGGGGTTGATGGTTTTCATCCGGTTTCTCCTTGAACGCCGGCGCAGTTACGGGAGCTTCCTGTAGTCCCGCGGCGTGACGCCGTATTTCTTTTTGAAGGAATCCTTGAAATAGTTGCTGTCGGAAAAGCCGCAGCGCAGGGCGATGGTGGTAATGGAGTCGTGGGTGGAGATCAGCTCCAGGGCCGCGTGGTGCAGGCGCACGAAAACCAGGTACTCGTGCAGGCCGATGCCGGCGGCGGTGCGGAACTTCCGGCTCAGGTAATTGGGGCTGAAGCCCACCGCCTGGGCCACGTCCGCGGTGGTCATGGGGTTCATGTAGTGTTCGTTGATGTAGTGCGCCGCCTTGATGATCTGCGGGTCGGTGGTATGGATGTCCGTCGGCGGGTCGCTCAGGAAGATGCATACGCGGCTGCAGAGCAGCATCAGGCCGCACAGCTGGATGCGGCGCATCAGCTCGGAGCGGGAGTCGCTGATCTTTTCCTCGGCGGCGATCTGCTCCAGGCACGCGCTGATCCGCTCGCGGTGCGCCGCGGGCACCTGAAATACTTGCGCCGTCCGGAAGAAGGCCTCGCCGGTGGGCATGGTCTGGCGGATCTCTTCCGGGACGTCCTCGTACTGGAAGAGGATCACGGTCCGCTTGCACTGGCCGAACATGTACCGCGTATAGTGCAGGGACATGGGCGGAACGAGGATGAAGTCTCCCGTGTGGAGATCGAAAATGCTGTCGTCGATCAGGAAACGGCAGGCGCCGCTTTCGGCGTAAAAGAGCTCAAAGCAGCTGTGGCAGTGGTGCAGCGCCATGGTGTATCCGGGTTCGCGCCATCTGGTTTCCGCGTGGACGCCGCCTGTGTAAGCAGGTGCATTCTTCTGGTCGTTCATCAATTTCTCTCCCGGTTTGTTGGAAATTCCGTAATACGAACAGATTATAGCGTCAAATCTGCAAAAAATCAATAAAAACAATTATGGCTGAACGGCCGAACACGCTTTTATGCTGATCCGATACAGCAAAAATACATCGGCAGCGGTTCTGCGGTATTGATTTATCGGCTGAACCTGTATACAATATTGCCTGTCATTGGAAGCGCGCAGGAAACACCCCCGCGGGTGACCGAAGGAGTAAAACTCTCAGGTACGCAGACTGTGCGTGGATGACACTCTGGAGAATCCCGGCGTACAGCCGGGTGCCGAAGGTGCAAGGTCGGGCGACCGGCTAATCTCTCAGGCAAAAGGACAGAGACGGGCATTTCCTGCTTGTTCCGGGCAAGTTTTGTCATATCTGCATTCCTGAGGATTTCGCTTCGGCGGGATCTGTTTTTTTGTTTAAAAGGAGGAAAAGGACATGAGCGACTTCGCGCAGGCCGTCGCGGCCATCAACGACAAGATCAACGGCGTGGTATGGGGCGTCCCGGCCCTGGTACTGCTGATCGGCACCGGCGTGCTGATGACGGTGCTCACGGGCTTCTTCCAGTTCCGCCGCTTCGGGCATATGTGGTCCCGGACCATCGGCGGGCTGTTCCGGAAGGAGAAGGGCATCCGGAAGAACCAGGACAAGCACTCGATCTCCCAGTTCCAGGCGCTGTGCACGGCCCTGTCCGCCACCATCGGCACGGGCAATATCGCCGGTGTGGCGTACGCCATCACCATGGGCGGCCCCGGCGCGATCTTCTGGATGTGGATCGCGGCCATCGTGGGCATGATGACCAACTATTCCGAAAACGTGCTGGGCATCTACTTCCGCCGCCGGAACGAAAAGGGCGAGTGGAGCGGCGGCGCCATGTACTACCTGAAGGACGGCGTGGGCCGGATGAAGTACGGCAAGATCATCGGCTCCGTGCTGGCGGTGCTGTTCTCCCTCTTCGCCATCCTGGCCTCCTTCGGCATCGGCAATATGGGCCAGGTCGCCTCCATCACTGAGAGCATCAACACCCTGATCCCCGCGGAGGCGAGCACGGTCAATCTGGTCACCGGCCTGGTGCTGATCGTGCTGCTTTCCCTGGTGATCCTGGGCGGCCTCAGGCGCATCGCCACCACCAACGAGAAAATCGTGCCCTTCATGGCCGTGTTCTTCATCATCGGTTCCCTGGTGATCATCTGCATGAATATCGCCAAGGTGCCCGCCGCCTTCGGCGCGATCTTCGCGGGCGCGTTCAATTTCCAGGCCGCGGCGGGCGGCGTCGGCGGCGCCATCATCGCCCAGGCCATGACCTGGGGCTTCAAGCGTGGCGTCTTCTCCAATGAGGCGGGCCTGGGCTCCTCCGTCATGGTGCACTCCGCTTCCAACGTCAAGGAGCCCGTGGTGCAGGGCCTCTGGGGCATCTTCGAGGTCTTTGCCGATACCATCATCGTGTGCACCTGCACGGCGCTGGTGATCCTGACCACCGGCGTGGTGGACCTGCAGACCGGCGCTTCCATTTCCGGCGCAACCAAGCTGGGCCTGGCCACCGAGGCCTTTACCAAGAGCTTCGGCACCTTCGGCGGCGTTTTCCTGGCGGTGGCGGTATGCCTGTTCGCCTTCACCACCATCCTTGGCTGGAGCTACTACGGCACCAAGGCCTGGGAGTACCTCTTCGGCACCAAATCCACCCTCGCCTACAAGATCCTCTTCATCTCCATGGTGGTGATCAGCGCGACCATCAACGTGTCCCTGGCTATCGACCTGAGCGACACCTTCAACGGCCTGATGGCGATCCCCAACCTGATCGGCGTCGTCTGCCTGAGTACCCTGGTGGTGCGCATCACCAAGAACTACAGCGCGAGAAAGATCACCAAAGACCAGCCTGATCTGGAGCCCATGTACTCCGCCTTCCCGGAGATCCAGAAGGAGCAGGAGCAGCGCGAGGACCAGTGACCGCGCTTCATGCCAAACATAAAACCAGGGGCCGTCAAGCGACGGCCCCTGGTTTTATGCGATCTGAGACAGGAATCAGAGCTTGAAGCTCTTCACTACGGTCATGTTGACCTTCCCGCCGCGGATGCTGATGCTCACGCTGTCCGCCAGGCGGAACAGCACGGACTGCTCATAGCGGTCCCAGTCGGGGGATTCGAAGACGCGGCCGGCCAGGTCCGCCTGCAGATCGGAGGGCAGTTCGAAGTTCTCATAGTCCTTTTCCGCGGTCATGGCGGATTCGAAAGCGTCGCGCAGCTTGCCGAGGAAGCTGTTGGCGGCGGCGTTCTTGTGCGCGGTGGTGGAGGAGATCAGCAGATAGCGCTTTTCCTTGTCCATCACGGTATTGGTTTCCATGTTCAGCTCAAAGCGCCTGCCTTCGTTGTCGATCCAGAAGGACGCCTGCATTTCGCCGGTGACGCTGCGGGCCAGGCTCAGCATTTCCTCGGCGATCAGCTGCAGACGTGTCGAATCCTGATGGCTGATGCCTCTGAACGCGGCTGCTTTCCGGGTCTGTTCCAGGGCCTGGGCAAAGCCGTTTCCGCGATTATCGATCAAAACGATATCGGATTTCATATTTAAACCTCCCTGCTGTCATTAGATGGCTGAACGCTGCGGCAGGTCGGCGCATGTCCGGTGCCTGCCTGCGGACGGGCGTCAATCGATGGGGATGATCTTCTTGAAGCCGGTGACGTCAAAGACTTCCTTGACCAGCTCGTTCGCGTTGATGATCTTCAAAGTGGCGTTATTGTACAGCGTCGTGCGGACCAGCAGCAGGGCGCGCAGGCCGGCGGAAGAAATGTATTCCAGCTTTTCGAAATCCAGGGTCACGCTGGTAACGTCCTTGAGAGCGTCAGTCATTTCGGCCTCGAAATCGGGAGAGGTTACGGTGTCCAGACGGCCTTCCACGGCGACGACCAGGTCGGTTCCGTTCAGAGTCTTGGTAATGGTCATGGTGTCATCCTCCTTCGTCACTGATGAGGTGTCGGTAATTATCATTTGCATCGGAATGAACAGCGTACATACCGGCCTGAGCCCGGCCGGGCGGCGCGCCGTCGGTGAAAACGGCTGATTCCCAGCCAAAACCGGTGAAACGCTCCAAAATTGATTATAACACAGCCGCCGCGGAATGTGAATACATTTCGGGAAAAATCGTTACATCGCGGCAAATACGGCGAAGGCCGCGATCGCCGCCAGGGTGGAGACGGACAGGGCGGAGGAGACGTAAGTCCGCTGGTCCGCGTCGTCGGCGAATACCGGCAGCACGAAGGGCGGCGGCAGGATGAACATCACATTGACCGCGGCAGTCAGCTGGGCCGCCGGCCAAAGCGCCCCGAGCAGCCAGAGCAGCGCCGTCCGCAGCGCCAGCATGATCACGAGCCGCAGCGCGACGACCTTGAGAGTCTCCCGCCAGGGAATGTCGCTCAGCACCAGGTCGTAGCCGATGGCCAGCAGGATGATGGCGCTGGTCGGGGCCGAGATGAAGGATACGCAGGCATCGAACACGGCGCTCACGCCGGAGGGTTTCAGCGCTTCGTACAGCCCTGTCGCGCCGAGGAGCACGCCTGCCGCAATGGCCAGGATGATCGGCGAGAAGGCCATGTCCCTGAGCAGCGTTTTCGCGTCCGTCTTCTGGCTGCCGTCCAGGCCCAGCAGGACCTTGTACAGCGTGAAAACGAACAGCACCTGCCCCAGGTCGATACGGGCGAACTCCGCCGTGCGGCCGGCGCCGTACAGCATGTTGAACAGCGCGTAGCCAAGCATCCCCGCTTCAAAGCCCGTGGTCAGGAAGGGCACGAAGCGGGAGGGCATTTTGAGCAGCTTCCCGGCCGCTCTGCCCAGGACCCACGCCGCCACGCACACCAGGAACATGAGCAGCGGGATCATCACGTCCATCAGCGTATAGCGCGTGGTGGCGAAAGCGTTCAGCAGCACTGCCGGCAGGCAGATGTTCACCACCACGTTTTTGAGGGCATTGATGCCTTCCCGGGTGATGATCCGGCGGCTGCGGCACAGGATGCCGATCCCCAGCATGACCATGACGGGGAGGATGGTTTTCAGTACTTCGGTCACGGCGCCTCCTTTCACCAGGCCTTTTTCAGCGCTTTCAGGACGTCCTTCTGCGCGGGCAGGCGGTCCCAGGGCCGGTAGCGGCCGGCGTATTCCTTGTAGAGGGCGGCTGCAGCATCGGGCGTGAGGAAGGAAATCAGCGGAACGCAGTGCCGCTCGACCGCGCGGAACATCCACTGCGCCGCCGTCGGCCAGTCGGCGGCATCCCCGCGGAGGATCAGCAGGCGGACGGCGAGCTCCGCGGTGTCCGGAGCGGGCTGCGCGGCGCATATCTCCCGGACGGCCTGGGCCACGCGCTCGTCGAAGCGCTCGTGGCAGGCGTCGTCCTTGAGGGAGCGGCCGAAGCCCAGCAGGCCGTCCGTCGGTTTGCTCTTCCGCTCGTAGGCTTCGATTTCCTCCCGGTAGCGCTCGAATGCCTGCTTAAGCGATGCGAGGATCTCGTCCATCCGTTCCTGTCCCTTCCTGCGGTTATTTCATGCTGTTCTGATCGTCCCGGGGCGGCTGCCGGTCATCGTCCTGTTTGCTGTCCCGCCAGACGTGTACGGCATAGACCAGTATGCCCGCGGCGGAGATCACGAACAGGGCGATGAACAGGATGCGGGCGACCGGGGTCATGGTGGTGTTCGGGTCGTTCCGCCCCTGGAACAGCTCGTAGCTCAGGTAAAGCAGGTACACAGCCACGACGCCCAGCAGGCTGGCTCTGTTTTTGCCGTTATTCAAAGTGGAACCTCCCGAGAGCAGGCGTGATACCAATTCTCATCCAATTCATGCATATCTGTGAGCGGCTTTTGCAGCATCCCCTCGTCAGCCGTCCTCACCGTATTTTCGGATACGCTTTCGGACGTCTTCCTTGGCCTGCTCCAAAATCCATCTCACATATGCACATTCATTGGATGAGAATTAGTATCTAATATATGCGAGCCCCCGCAACGTTCATTGCGGAGGCGTCGCAGGATCGGTATGATATCAGTGAACTGTTACTTCTGGCGCTTCTTGGACAGGATGTCGAATACCACGGCGGCCAGCAGCACGAAGCCCTTGACCACGCGCTGGTAGTTCTGGTCCAGGTTGATCAGGCTCATGCCCAGATTGATGACGCCGATCAGCGTGGCGCCGATGACCATGCCCAGTACGGAGCCCGCGCCGCCGCTGGCAGACACGCCGCCCACGACGCAGGCGGAAATGGCGTCCATCTCGAAGTTTTTGCCCGCGTCCGCGAAGGCATTCCCGAAGCGGGCGAGGTTGGTCATGGTCGCCAGCGTGGTCAGCACCGCCATGTTCAGGTAGGCGATGAACATGATCCTGCGGGTGTTGACGCCGGAGAGGCGCGCGGCCTCCATGTTGCTGCCGACCACGTAGAAGTGGCGGCCGATGGTTGTTTTGCTGGTGATGAAGGAGTAGATCAGCACGATGCCCGCCGCCCACAGGAGCATGGTCGGGATGCCGCCGCCCATGGCCAGACGGGTCATGAGCAGGATGATGGCTGCCGCGCTGATGCCGCTCTTCGCGGCGGCGGAGAGGATGGAATCCGCCTCATAGCCCTTCGCCAGGCGGTTCCTGCGGGTCATGAAGACCACCAGCACCACCAGGGCGGCTGCCAGCAGGCCGAAGATGAAGCAGGGCCAGTTGAACACGCCTTCCTTGGTCGGGAACACGCGGCCGTAGAAGATGTTTTTGAAAGTGTCCGGGAAGTTGGTCAGGGACTTCGTTTCGGGACTGGCCACGTTGAGGATCTGGGTGCCCAGGCCGCGGAAGGCCAGGAAACCCGTCAGCGTGGCAATCCACGGGGGAATGCGCACATAGGCGATCAGGAAGCCGAGCACCATGCCGTACCCGATGCCGATCAGCAGCATCAGCAGGATCGAGGAACCCGCGCCCATGGCCATCGCCTGCTGGGACATGAACACGCCGCCGATGGCGCCCAGCAGACATACGACCGCGCCGCAGCTCAGGTCGATGTTGCCGCCGGTCAGCATGCACATCAGCATGCCGGTGCCCAGGATATACACGTAGGTGTTCTGGTTGATCAGCTCAGAGAAGTTGGCCGGGCTGAATATGGCGCCGTGAGTCAGGAACAGGAACAGCACATACACAAGAACCAGGACAATCAGCATGGCGTTCTTTTTCAGAACGGTCGTCAGCGAAAGGTTTTTCATCGTTTCGTCCTCCTTCCTGCGTTACCGCTTCTGCCGCTTGGACAGGACGTCGAACAGCACGGCGATCAGCAGCACGAGGCCCTTGACGACTCTCTGGTAGTTGGCTTCCACGTTGATCAGCATCATGCCCTTGTTGATGATGCCCATCAGGATGGCGCCGATGATCATGCCGGATACCTTGCCGGTGCCGCCGTAGGCTGACGCGCCGCCGATAAAGCAGGCGGCGATGGCGTCCATCTCGTAGCCGTCGCCGGCGTTTGCCGGGTCGATGCCCTTGGAATAGCCGGCGGCCAGGATGCCCGCCAGACCGGCCAGCAGGCCGATGTTGGCGTAGGCGAACCAGTAGACGTTGCGGGTCTTGACGCCGGAGAGGGCCGTGGCCTTTTCGTTGCCGCCCACGGCGTACAGGTGGCGGCCGATGGCGGTCTTGTTGGTGATGTAGGCGTAAATGCCCAGCACCAGCGCGACCCATACCAGCACCATCGGGAAGCCGCGGTAGTAGCTCATGTCAAAGCAGACCCACAGGACCAGCAGGGAGATCAGGACGGTGGTGATGACCTGGGCCGGGATGGACTGGCTGATGTTCATCTTCTTCTGCACCAGGATCTTGCGCACCTTGAGCACGATGAATACCAGCGCCACCACGATGCCGATGCACATGCAGGTCACGTTGAAGGTCTTGAGGCCGTTCGCGTTGGTGCCCGGCAGGAAGTGCATCCAGATGCTTTCCTTGTTGATCATTGCCGCCTCGACATTCGGCAGCAGGTTTTTCATGAAGTCCGGGATATAGCTGGTTTTCGTGACGCCGAAGACCTGCAGGAAATCGCTGAAGTCCGCGGAGCCGCGGTGGCCGCCCAGAATGGCGCTGGCGATGCCGCGGAAGGCGTACATGCCCGCCAGGGTGGCGATAAACGCGGGCACCCGGATCTTGGCGATCCAGAAGCCCTGGAAAACGCCGATGGCCAGGCCGGTGACCAGCATGACCGCTACCGCCAGCCACATGTTGGCGCCGGCCGTCATCATGATGCAGCCGATGCCGCCGGTGAAGCAGACCACGGAGCCGACGGACAGGTCGATGTTGCCGCCGGTCAGGATGCACAGCAGCATGCCGGTGGCCAGCACGAACACGTACGCGTTTTCACCGATCAGGTTGGTGATTTCCTTGTTGGAAAGGATTTTCCAGTCCGACATGATGCCGAAAGCAATGATGACCGCGAACAGCGCGATGATCATGGTGTATTTCTGGAGGAATTCCCTGACCTTCAGCCGCTGCATCAGTTCGATGAATTGCTGCCAGGAAGAAAGCTGATTCCCGGAGGAACCGTTTCCCGGGCCGCCCGCCGCCATCGTCTGGGGCCGGATCTCTTTCTCGCTCACTGTTACGCACCCCTTCCCGATCTGAGGATCGCTGTCATGATGCTTTCCTGCGTCGCCTCAGACGCTTTCATTTCGCCGATGATCTTCGCTTCGTTCATGATATAGATGCGGTCGCTCATGCCGAGGACTTCCGGAAGCTCGGAGGAGATCAGGACGACGCACTTGCCTGCTGCGGCCAGGTCGTTGATGATGCAGTAGATCTCGTATTTCGCGCCGACGTCGATACCGCGGGTTGGTTCGTCCAGCAGCAGGATATCCGGCTCGGCGAACATCCACTTGGCCAGGAGCACCTTCTGCTGGTTGCCGCCGGACAGGTTGCCCACCAGCTGCTCCACCGAGGGGGTCTTGATCTTGAGCTTGCCGCGGTATTCCTCCGCGGCGGCGTACTCCTTGTCCCCGTCGATGATGGTGTGGCTGGAGATGGCGTCCAGGTTGGCCAGGGAGGTGTTCACCTTGATGGACTGGCTGAGCACCAGGCCGTTGCCCTTGCGGTCTTCGGTCACATAGGCGATTTTATGTTTAATGGCATCCGCGACGTTCTTGTGCAGGCGGACGGGTTTTCCGTCCAGCTTGAGCTCGCCGGAAAAATTCACGCCGTAGCTGCGGCCGAAGATACTCATGGCCAGCTCGGTGCGCCCGGCGCCCATCAGGCCGTAAATACCGACGACCTCGCCCTGACGGACGTACATGGAGACGTCGTCTACCACTTTGCGTTCGGGGTAAAGGGGATGGTGCACGGTCCAGTGGCTGACTTCCAGCCGCACGTCCCCGATCTTCACGTTCTCGCGCTTGGGGAAGCGGTTGGTGATCTCGCGGCCGACCATGCCCCGGATGATCCGTTCCTCGCTCACGGGCTCCTTGCCGTGATTGTCGATGGTTTCAATGGTAGAACCGTCGCGCACCACGGTGATCTTGTCCGCCACGTAGGCGACTTCGTTCAGCTTGTGGGTGATGATGATCATGGTCATCCCCTGCTTCTTGAAGCTGAGCATCAGATCCAGCAGAGCGCGGGAATCTTCTTCGTTCAGGGAGGATGTCGGCTCGTCCAGGATCAGCAGCTTCGCCTGTTTGGCCAGGGCCTTGGCGATCTCTACCAGCTGCTGCTTGCCGGTGCCGATGTTTTTGATCAGTACCTTGGAGCTTTCTTTCAGGCCCACCATCTTCAGGTATTTGTCAGCCTCGGCGTAGGTCTGGTTCCAGTTGATGGCGAAGCTGTGGCCGCATTCATTGCCCAGGTACATGTTCTCGCCGATGGTCATTTCAGGGACCAGTGCCAGTTCCTGGTGAATGATGACAATGCCAAGTTTTTCCGAATCCTTGATCGTTGAAAACTTGCAGACCTTCCCGTTGTAGATAATGTCGCCTTCGTACGTGCCGTAGGGATAGATGCCGCTCAGCACGTTCATCAGGGTGGATTTGCCCGCGCCGTTTTCGCCGACAAGCGCGTGGATCTCGCCCTCCTCGACCTGGAGGTTGACGTTGTCCAGGGCCTTTACGCCGGGGAAGGTCTTCGTGATGTTTTTCATTTCCAGCAAAATCTTTGCCATGGCTTTCCTCCAACTCCCATCCGATGGAATCTCAGTCGCACCGTCAAGGCCTGTTTCTCGGCTTATCGAAATGATGCAGGCGGGACAGGCCCGCCTGCATCAACAGATTCAGCTCAGGAAATTATTCCTTCACCTGGGGATAGCCGTTGGCATCCAGTACATAGTAGCCGGAATCGATCAGCAGGGCCTGCCAGTTGTCCAGGTTCGCGAACACAGGATCGCACAGGAAGGAAGGCACGGTGATCTTGCCGTTGTTGTAGGTCTCGGTGTCGTTCACGTCGACAGTCTCGCCGCTGAAGATCTGGCCGACCATCTTCACGACCTGAGCCGCCAGGGTACGGGTATCCTTGAACACGGACATGCTCTGCTTGCCGTCGATCATCTTCTTCATGGTCGCGACGTCGCAGTCCTGACCGGTGATGACGGGCCAAGCGCCGTCATAGTTGTCTTCCAGAGCGTTGATGACGCCCAGGGCGGTGGAGTCGTTGGAGCACAGCCAGGCAGCGATGTCGGAGCCGTCGTCATAGGCAGCCAGGACGCTGTTGGCGCGGTTCTGGGCGGTCTCGCTCTTCCAGCCGGGGGTGGCGACTTCTTCGAACTTGATCTGACCGGACTTCACGACCAGCTTGCCGCTGTCGAGGTAGGGCTGCAGCACGTCGATGGCGCCTTGATAGAAGTAACCGGCGTTGTTGTCACCGGGGTCGCCGGCGGTGCACTCGATGTAGAAGGGGCCTTCAGCTTCGTCCAGCTTCAGAGCGTCCTTGATGTAGGTGCCCTGCACGGTGCCGACCTTGTAGTTATCGAAGGTGGCATAGTAGGAAACAGCGTCAGACGCCATCAGCAGACGGTCATAGGCGATGACGACAACGCCCTTTTCCTTGGCCAGATCCAGGGCGGAGCCCAGGGAGGAGCCTTCGATAGCGGCGATAACGACGACTTCGCAGCCGTTGTTGATCATGTTGGTCACCTGGTTGAGCTGCTGCTGCACGTCGTTGGCGGCATACTGAAGATCGACTTCATAGCCGGCGGCGGTGAAGTTGCTCTCCATGTTGGAGCCGTCCTGGTTCCAGCGCTGCAGGTCCTTGGTGGGCATGGAGATGCCGACTTTGTGGCCTTCAGCCATCGCGCTGACGGCGCCAAGCACCATCATCATGCACAGGAGAATCGCGACAAACTTTTTCATGGGTATGCACTCCTTTGTTTATTTTTTTGTGAACCTCGGCGGCCCACAATCTGGGCACATATTATCACAATCAGGCAGCTGTGTCAATAATTTTTGCCTGAAACGACATGAATAACGCTGCGCATATATTGTTCTCGGGCTGATTAACTGTTGCGCAGAAAATGACGGTGTGGTATGCTCTTTATGAGAATGCAGGGAATGCGGCCCATGGCGCCGCAGATAATACTAATTCTCACCTAAAACATGCACATCTGTGGGCGGCTTTTACGACATCTCTGCGTCATCCGCCCTCACCGTATCAACTGATACGCTTTCGGACGTCTTCCTTGACCTGTCCCAAAATCCATCCCACATCTGTGCATTTATTTAGATGAGAATTAGTATAAACGGAGGAGGCAAACATGTTCAGAACACTGGTGCGACGGAAACAGCAGCTGCCGCAGGAAGAGTGCGTGCGGATCCTGGAGACGGAAAAGCGCGGCGTGCTTTCTGTCCTCGGCGATGACGGCTATCCCTACGGGATGCCGCTCAATCACTATTACAACGGGGAAGATGGGAAGATCTACTTCCACAGCGGGATGACGGGGCACAAGGTGGACGCGCTCCGGCAGTGCCCGAAAGCCTCGTACTGCGTGTACGACGCGGGATACCGCGAGGAGGGCAGCTGGGCGTACAACGTGAGATCCGTCATCGTGTTCGGAAAGATCGAATTCGTCGAGGACCGGGAAACCGTCTACCGGATCGCAGCGGCGCTGAGCCGCCGCTTTACGGCCGACGAGGAATACATCCGCCGTGAAATCGAGAAGTCGGGCCCGCGTACGCTGATGTTCGCCCTGGTGCCGGAGCACATAACCGGCAAGCTGGTCAACGAATCCTGAGCCGCGCGGCAAAAAGACGGTGACAAACCGGCGCAAATCTGATATATTAAATCTGATATATCGGGTGCGCGGCGGGGATGGTCCCGGGCGCCCGGAAACGAGCAGAAACAGCCATAAACATCATAAGGAGGAACCACTATGCCAAACGCAATCGTCGGCCAGAGCGGCGGCCCGACCTCCGTCATCAATTCCAGCCTTGCCGGCGTGTTCCAGGCCTGCCAGATGCGCGGGGCAGAGCACGTCTACGGTATGCTGCACGGCATCCAGGGCCTGCTGGACGAAAAGGTGTGCGACCTGTCCGAACGCCTGAAATCCTTCATGAACATCGAACTGCTGAAGCGTACGCCCTCCTCCTTCCTGGGGAGCTGCCGCTATAAGCTGCCCGCGCCGGAGGAGAACGAAGAGGTCTACGAAAAGCTGTTCGCGATCCTCAAAAAGCTGGACATCCAGTGGTTCTTCTATATCGGCGGCAACGACAGCATGGACACCATCAACAAGCTGGCGCGGTACGGCCGCACGGTGGGTTCCGGCATCCGCTTCATGGGCGTGCCCAAGACCATCGACAACGACCTGATGCTCACCGACCATACGCCCGGCTACGGCTCCGCGGCCAAGTATATCGGCGTGGTCATGAAAGAGATCATCCGCGACGCGACGGTGTACGGCACCAATTTTGTGACCATCGTCGAGGTCATGGGCCGCAACGCCGGCTGGCTCACGGCCGCCGCCGCCCTGGCCCGGGGCGAGGATTGCGAGGGCGTGGACCTGATCTGCCTGCCGGAGCTGCCCTTCCATACCGACCGCTTCCTGGCGAAGGTGGAGCGTATGCAGAAGGAGCGCGCCTCCGTGGTCATCGCGGTGTCTGAGGGCGTCAAGCTGCCCGACGGGCGCTTCGTGTGCGAGCTCAGCGACGACGCGCGCACCGTAGACGCCTTCGGCCACATCAACCTGACGGGTACGGCCCGTTACCTTTCCAACCTGGTGGCGCGCAATCTGCCCACCCGCACCCGCGCGGTGGAGCTGTCCATCCTGCAGCGCTGCGGCGGCCATCTGACCAGCCGCACGGATATCACCGAGGCCTTCCAGGTGGGCGGCGCCGCGGCCAAGGCCGCCTTCGAGGGCGTGACCGCCAAGATGGTGGCCCTCAAGCGCCTGTCCAACGACCCGTATCAGTGCACCACCGAGCTGGTGGATATCGACGCCGTGGCGAATTACGAAAAGAAAGTACCCGTGGAGTGGATCAACGAGGCCCGCACCGATATGCTGCCCGAGTTCCTCGCCTATGCCCGTCCCCTGATCCAGGCCGAGCTGACCCCCATCTACATCAACGGCCTCACCCAGCACATCGTGGAAGAGTGATGCTGTTCGGGTCAAAACGGCGAAAGGCTGCAGCTGGGGTTTTCGTTAAAAGGCAGTTGCAAGGTGAACTGTTTTGATCTGAGGAGACACGTAGCGGCGGCGCCTGCGCCGCCATACACGCGGCATAATGATTCAAGCAATTCTTCGAGTCGTGTTCGTTATTGAGGCAAACTTTTATGCCATGAGGATGGCGGTTGTATCGCGCGCGCACCCCAGGCGCAAGCGCCTCGCGCACCACGCACGGCATGCGCAGGCGCCGCCGCTACGTGGCTGTCTTTTGCGATTGCACAGATGTTTATTGATGGCGGCCATTACAACAATCAGAAGAGTATAAACGTTCAAAACAGCAAGGCCCGCTGCGGATGCAGCGGGCCTTGATTCATGAATGCTCTTACTATATAAATGCTCTTACTTTGTCAGCGTCCTCTCCACCGCCTGCTTCCAGCCGCCGAGCAGCTTCTGGCGCTGTTCTTCGGGGAGGGCGGGGGTGAAGGTGTGGGCCACGTGCCAGCCCTGGGCGGTCTCGTCCAGAGAGCCGTACAGGCCGACGGCCAGGCCGGAGAGCAGGGCAGCGCCGAGGGCCGTGGTTTCAAGCACGGCGGGACGCTGCACCGGCAGGCGCATCAGGTCCGCCTGGAACTGCATCAGGAAGCGGTTTGCTGTGGCGCCGCCGTCCACACGCAGGGCGGGGGGCATGCCGCCGCTGTCCTGGGTCATGGCGTTCAGCAGGTCATTGGACTGGTAGGCGATGGATTCCAGCGCGGCGCGGACGATGTGCCTGCGGCCGCTGCCGCGGGTCAGGCCCACGATGGTGCCGCGGGCGTACATATCCCAATAGGGCGCGCCGAGGCCGGTGAAGGCGGGCACCAGGTACACGCCGCCGTTGTCGGGGATCTCCTGGGCCAGCGTTTCGGATTCCGCCGCCGTTTTGATGAGCTTCAGCTCGTCGCGCAGCCACTGGATGGCCGCGCCGCCGATGAACACGCTGCCCTCGAGGGCGTAGGTGGGCTTGCCGTTCAGCCGCCAGGCGGTGGTGGTCAGCAGTCCGTGATCGGACAGGCGGAAGGTATCGCCGATGTTCATCAGCATGAAGCAGCCGGTGCCGTAGGTGTTCTTGACCATGCCGCGCTCGAAGCAGGCCTGGCCGAACAAGGCCGCGTGCTGGTCGCCGGCGATGGCGGCCACGGGGACCGGCGCGCCGAGGATATCCTCGTTGAGGGTGCCGATGACGTGCGCGGAGTCGATGACCTCAGGCAGCACGGCCCGGGGGATGTTGAACAGCTTCAGCAGGTCCTCGTCCCAGTCCTGGGTGCGGATATTGAACAGCATCGTGCGGGAGGCGTTGGTGGCGTCGGTGACGTGGGGATGGCCCTTCACCAGGTGCCAGGCCAGCCAGCTGTCCACGGTGCCGAAGCAGTATTTCCCGCTCTCGGCCTCGGCCTGGAGGCCGCAGTGGTCCAGGATCCAGCGCAGCTTGGTGGCGGCGAAGTACGCGTCCGGCGTCAGGCCCGTCTTTTCCCGGATCATGCTGGCGTGGCCGGCCCTGTTGAGCTCTTCCACCATTTCTGCTGTCCGCCGGCACTGCCAGACGATGGCGTTGTAGGCGGGGCGGCCGGTCTGCCGGTCCCAGAGCAGCGTGGTCTCGCGCTGGTTGGTGATGCCGATGGCGGCGATCTCCATGGGGTCGATCTGCGACGCCCGCACCGTCTTGCGCAGCGCCTCGATCTGCGTGGTCAGGATGTCCTGCGGATCGTGCTCCACCCAGCCCGGCTGCGGATAGTGCTGCGGGAACTCGAATGCTTCGGAGGCGACGACCTGCCCTTCCTTGGTGAACAGTACCGCGCGGGAACTCGTGGTGCCCTGGTCCAGGGCGAGAAGATAACGCTGGTTCATGGGTCCTCCTTATGGTTTGTAATGGTATTCGTAGGACGGCAGCCAGCGGGAAATGGTGACATTGTTGATATTAGATAGCTGCTCATCCGTTTTTTACAAGCTTTGTATCAGATGTATTATATCCTGTAAATCTATGAAAGTAAAGAGAAAAGCAAAAATCTCCCTCCGCCGGACGGTGAAGGGAGATACGATTTATTTTACTGCCTATTTGCTTGTGAACAATGGTGCAGATAGCGCTTGCAGGATGATAGCAACGCAAAATATTGTTGTATTGCTGGAAGCTCTTATGATTATTGTCGTCCTTTGGAGGCGCTCCAAGCAATGCTTACATCTCTTTGCAAAGGTACTTCAGTTGAGCAAAGATATCTTTAAAATCAGTCATCGTATTCGCCAATAAAACCGCATTGAGCACATTGATATATGACTTTCTTTTTGCCTTTACCGGCAAGTGCACCCAATGGTCCGAAAAGAGCGGCGCCAACTATAGCCTTTCCTGCACTGGCGCCTACTCTGCCTTTTTGAACAGGCTGCCAAGTTAATTGAGATTTACAACGGGGACATTTCTTTGGTGCTTTCTCTCCCATAATAAGGCTCCTTTCTTTTTTAACCCTTATTGAACAAAAGCATGATTGTCTTGATACTGACGAGGACTTCAAAATACAGCATCGCCGTTATGACTACTAAGATAAATACAAATATCAACTACTAAATTATAACATATAAATTTGGTCATAGTCAAGTTATAATTGTAGTGTTTCGGCGAGGTGATGCTGTAATGAAACAAGAGATTCGGATTACAAAGAAAACCGTACGCAAGGGAGACGATAGTCACAAGGTCGTGTCTGTCCGCATGAAGGATGAAACAATGGCACGACTGGATGAACTGTCTGCCCAAACCAATCGAAGCAGAAATGAACTGATTAACATACTATTGGACGCGGCACTGGAAATAGTGACGGTTACAGCAGAGAACGAATAACAAAATGAACGGAAGCGCAAAAACGCTTCCGTCTTCACTTTCATAAGCATCATCAGATAGTATACTCATAGAAAAGAATCCAGCTATCGCATATGGGTTCATAGTGCCTGGTGAAGGAAATTGATACAGCCAGGCAGAAAAGATGGGTAAAAGGTAAACTGTTTTATTTAATGGTACGAGTTTCTGATTATTTCCATTGTGGGATCAACGGCGAATGCCCTGCTGATCTATTATGCCGCAGAACAGATCCTTCACTGGCGCTGCGCTGCCGCTCCGCTGGTTCAGGATGACGTGGAGCGGAGCGATTGCGGTTTTTTATTGGGCTTGTGACCCGCTGCTTTCTGTTGCTCGCCCTTCGTGTCATTCTGAGCAGGGCGAGGGAACCGAGCCCGTCCGCGAAGAATCTGTTCTGTAGCGGCACAATGGTGTAAGGCCTATTGGTCTGTGATGCTGCGGAACCAATAATGCATGTCTGCCTATTCTGTGAAATAATCAATCAGAAAATGTTATTATCCCAGCCTCTCATCAAAGAAACAATTACGGCGCTTCATGTGACACGGTATGCACCGTGCCGCATGAAGCGCCGTTTGATCCCCGGAGGATAATGGAATCCTCATTTCTCACTTGTGTTTTTTCAAACTCTCCCGGATCATTCGATTTTAATGCCGTACATATACGCTCCGCCCTTGGAGCAGGTGCCGACCACCAGCATGTTCTTGTATACGGCGGGGGAGGCGTCGATCCGGCCGTCGAGCTTGAGCTCGGACAGGTGTGCGCCGGAACGGCCGTCGAACATGTGCAGCACGCCGTCCTGATCGCCCTGGATGATCCAGGCGTCGCCCGCGCCGTTGTAGACGGCCACGGGGGAGGAGATGGCGTCGGCGGTCATGTGGTACTCCCACTTCACGTCGCCGGTTTTCTTGTCCAGGGCGACGATCTTGCTGCCGCCTTCCCTAAGCATGTTCACGGTGAAGATGACCAGGTCGCTGATGGAGTTCGCGCCGATGACGGGGCTGGCCTTGCAGCCGGACATTTCGGTCTTGTTGTCCTGGTTGCAGGCGACCTCGTAGGCCCAGTCCTGTTCGCCGGTCATGGCGTTCAGGCGGCGGATGCTCACGTTCTTCTTGCCCAGGCGGAAGCTGTTGGTGTTGCCGGTGTACAGCCACAGGCTGCCGGAGCTGTCGAAGTCCAGGGCCACGGCAGCGTCGGTATTGTCGCCGGTGTCAAAAGCCCAGACGGTGGTCATGTCCGTGGTGTCCACGCAGCGCAGCGCGCCGTAGGTATCCACCATGAACACGTACTGGTTGTACATGGCCACGCTGCTCTCGATGCTCACGCGCTTGTCCTGGCTCTTCTGGGCCTTGCTCTTCAGGTATACCACCCTGGGGTTGATGGTCAGGCTGCCGTCGATCTTGAAGTCGACGTTCAGGTCGATGGTGTAGAGCAGGCCGTTCTCGCCCGCCACGACCATGTAGTCGCCGTCCCACAGCGTCAGGTCGGTGCCGTCGAAGGCGCCGTTGGTCCAGTACTGGCTCTGCTTGTCGGTCTGCTGACCGTTGATGAAGTACAGTTCCTTCTGGTCGATCAGGTTATAAATATAGTAGCCGATCCTGCCGGACTTGTTCTTGAGCTTGGAAATGCCCTGGCCGAAGGAAATGATCGGGTAGCCGCGGGAGCTGACGGACACGCCGCTCTTCAGCGGGAAGCCCACGCTGATGGGCTCGCGGGTCTGTTCGCCGTCGGTGAGGTCCAGGAAGTATACCTTGCCGTCCTGGGCGGAGAAGATGACCTCGCGCAGGGCGCTGACGTTCTTCTTCTCGTCGTTCAGGTTCATGATGCCGCGGATCTCTTTGGACCACTTGACGATGGCGGGCTGGCTGGGCCAGCCGACGCCGTACACGTTGCCGCTGGAGGTGCTGATGTGCCCCAGTTCCTTCTTCCAGACGACGCTGAGCTGGTCGCCGGTCACCTCGGCGGTGCCGAAGGCGGCGTTGCGGCGGAAGTTGTCGCCGCGGAAGGTGAGCACGCCCGCGTCCCAGATGGTGTAGTTGTCCGGCATCGGCGCTTTCATGGGCTTTTCGCGTTCGAACTTCTTCTGTATCTTCTTGTCGATATAGGCGTTGCTGGTCATGGCCAGCTTGCTCGCCTCAGAGGAGGCGGTCAGGTCGGGCAGTGGGGTGGGGGTCGGTACCGGCGTGGCGGTCGGTTCCGGGACCTCGGTGGGCTCCGGCGTCTGCGTGGGCGCGGGGGTCTCCGTCGGTTCTTCGGTGGGCTCCGCGGTTTCCGGGGCGTCGGTGGGCTCGTTCATGTCGACGGGGATGGGCGCTTCCGTGATCTTCACCGGCGCTTCGGGGGTCGCTTCGGGCGCTTCGGTTTCCGGGGCGTCCGGTTCGGGCTCCGGCGTGCTGACCACGTAGGCGGTGGGCACCACGAAGGTCACTCCGGCCGGCGTCGTTTCCGGCGCGGGCGTCGGTGTGGCCGGGACCGGCGTATCCTCCGTATCCAGGGTCTGAACGATCACGGTGGGGGCCTGGGTGGGCCGCGGCGTCGTGTAGGATACGGTGACGTACTTGTCGGAGGTCACCCACACGTTGTCGCCGCGCTGGATGGAGGCGAATATATCGCCGCTGTAGGGCTTGTCGAAAATGACGGACAGTTCCCAGATGCGCAGGTTGTCGCTTTCCGTCAGCGTCTTGGTGATGGTGCTGGTGATGCGGCTGCCGTCCCTGTCGCACAGGGCCACGCCGGTTACGTTCTGGGAGGTGGTCACGTTGAACAGGCACTGGTCGCCCACGGTGCCGTTTTCGGTCACGCAGGTCAGGCTCTTGACTTGCGCGGGCTCCTCGGTGGGCCGGATCAGGCCGGTCAGGCGCGTGACGGTGCCTTCGATGCCGGATTTCACGTTGTTCAGGCTGCCGATGATGCCGCTGTTGCCCTCGGGCAGCAGGAAGTACAGGCCCGCCATCAGCAGCAGGAGCACCAGCACCACGATCAGGATGATCTTCGCGAACATCGGGAAGCGCTCGCCCTCGTCGTCATCCTCGTCCGGCAGGTCGGGCTTCACGGGGCGGCGGCGCTGGTCGGCCGGGGGGAGTTCTCCCTGGGGCGGACGCTGGTTGGTGCGGCCCGTGGGGCGCTCGTAGCCCGTGCGCTGGTACGCGCCGGGCTGGGGGGCCTGGTACTCGTCGTAGCTGCGGGAGTTCTCCGTGTATTCCTCCCTGCCGGCGCCGGCGGGGGACTCGTAGTCCGCACGCTGGGGCTGGCGGATGGTCTGGTGGTAGCCCGTCTGCGTCATGCGCGTGTATACGCCCGTGTGCTGGGCCTGTTTTTCAAAGGCGCGGCTGCGCTGCTGCAGCAGAGCGTCGTCGTTGTTGCCCCGGGCAGTGCGGGCGGCGGCCTCCGTGTCGCGGTAGCTGTCGTATACCTTGGGCGCGCGGGTCGTCTCGCCCGCGGGCACGGCGGGCCTTTCGGGGGTTTCGTCCGCGGCTTCGGGCCTGACCGGTTCAGCGCCGTCGTAGCGCGACATGCGGCGCCGGCGGTACTCGGAGCCGGGGCGGTCGGTGGTCTGGTCAAAATTACTCATATCTGTCCTCCGTGGGAAAAATGCCTGGCCGCGCTTGCACGGGTCAGGGGGCGGCCGGGTTCAGCGCTGCTGCCTGCACATGACAGCCGGGCCTTCGGGCCGGACGTCCAGGATGTGGCAGCAGCCCGCGCCGAAGCTGTTTTCCATTGTCGAAATAAAAGCGGGCAGGAGGTCCTGGGGCACGAAATTCAGGGTAGTGCCGGCAAAGCCGCCGCCGTGCACGCGCCACGCGCCGTGGCCGGCCAGCAGGGTACGCGCCAGGGCAAGCGCCAGGCTCATGGGCTGGTCGGCGCCAGGCATGTGCACGTTCTGCAGCAGCATCCAGCTGCTTTCACCGGATTCGATGATGCCTTTCAGGAAGGCGTCCAGGTTCCCCTGCCGCAGGTTCTGCGTCTGGCGGGGCACCCGCCCGTTCTCCTCAAAGAAATGCAGCGCGCGCAGGACGGCCCTGTCGCCGCAGGCTTTCCGGAGCTTTCCGACGCTGCACATGACCTGGTCCCTGTGGACCCGGCGCAGGGTCTCCTCCCCGAAAAAGCGGGCAACGGCGGTCATTTCCTCGCGGATGGCCGCGTATTCGCCGGTCAGGCGGTCGTGGCTGCCGTGGGTATCCACCACCACGATGCTGTAGCCGACCTGCTCAAAGCTGAAACGGACCGGCTCGATGACGGGCGTCGGATGTTTGAAGTCGATGGCCGTAAGGCCGCCGACGCTGGACGCCATCTGGTCCATCAGTCCGCTGGGTTTGCCGAAAAACACGTTCTCCGCATACTGCGCGATCTGCGCCCGCTTGACGGGATCCAGCGGCGTCTCCGCGGGATACAATGCGTCGAACACGGCCGCTGTCAGCACCTCGAAGGCTGCCGAGGAGGATAGGCCGCTGCCGCTCAGCACGTCGGAAAACACGGCTGCCTCGAAGCCGCCCACGCGCCGTCCGTCGTCCCGCAGGCCGCGGGCCACGCCGCGGATCAGCGCGGCGGTGGTGCCCTTCTCCTCCGGGACCGGATCCAGGGTGTCCAGGGACAGCTCCAGCATGGGGTAGCCCTTGGACTGTAGGCGGACCGTCATATCCGCCCGGGGCGTGACTGCCGCGATCATATCCAGGTTGACCGCCGCCGCCAGCACGCAGCCGTTCTGGTGGTCGGTGTGGTTGCCGGCGATCTCCACCCGTCCGGGAGCGCTGATCAGGTACAGGGGTTCGGGGGAGCCGAAAAGCTCCATGTGGGCCTTGACCGCCTGGACGTAACGGGAGAGCTGCCGCTGCAGCATGCCGTCGCGCTGCCCGTACAGGGCGCGGATGCGGTCCAGGACTTCTGGAGTCTGGAGCTCATGCAGCATGCGGCTGTAGGTGTTCATGCTCAGGCTCCTTTCGTTTCGTCCAGCGCCTTCTGCCAGAAAGCCATGAATTCGTCGAGGCCCAGCGTCTTCAGCTTTTCCCGGAAGGCGGCGACGGCCGCGTCGTCCATCTCGTCCTCGCCGAGCACCCAGCGGCTGGCCTGAAGGGACGTTTCAAGTCCGATGCTGTTCTGCAGTGGCCCGATCACCGCCGCCTGGGCGTCCGTCAGCGGATAGTCGGGGAAGGGCAGCTCGCAGAATTCGTTCATCCGGATGGTGTCCTCGATGACGCGTACGATGGACGGATCGTAGTATTTCAGCTGGAAGCTGTCCGAGCTGATGCCCGGCATGGAAGTGCCGGAACTGATCAGCGCGTCGGTGGCGTAGGAGCTGCCCTCCTTGAAGCGGTCGGTCAGGCGCCAAGTGCCGTCGCCGTCGATCACGTAATCCACGTTTTCACGGCCCACGGCCGCCAGGATCGCGCCTTCGGGGGCATACAGCAGGTCGACCCATTTGAGGGCGCTCTCCAGCTGTTTGCAGGCGGCGGTCACGGCGAAGGTGCCGCGGGCGACCTTGCCGGAGAGGGAGCGGTAGCGCTGTTCGCCGTTGCAGCTCAGCGGCATCAGCAGCTGGTAGTCCTTGAGCCAGTCCGCGGGCACCAGGTTGGTCAGCGCCGTGTTCAGGAAGATGCCGTAGGTCTGGGCGCTGTCCGCGCTGGTGATGGTGCGCAGGGTGTCGCTGGTGTAGAAGCCGTTCTTGTCGAGCAGGCCTTCCGCGTTCATCGCCCGCAGCCAGCGGATCATCGCCACCCACTCGTCCGTCATCGGCGCGAACACGGCCTTCCCGTCCTTCGCGTAGATGTGGTAGTCATTCATGATGAAACCGAAGGCGTGGGAAAGGAAATTGAGGTCGAATATGCCGAGGAAGGCCAGCGGGATCTCGTCGTTCCCGCCGTTCTTGTTGGGGTCGCGGGTCTTGAAGGCGCGCATCACGGCCTCCAGGCTTTCGATGTCCGTGGGCATGTCCAGCTTGAGCTGGGTGAGCCACTTCTGGTTGATCCACATGCAGTTCTGCGAACCTGAATTGGTCAGGTAGGGCAGGGATACGATCTGTCCGCCCGGCAGGGAGATCTCCTCCAGGACGTCCGGCTGTTCGCTCAGGATCTGCCACAGATGGGGGCAGTTCGCCTCCAGGAGGGGCTTCAGGTCCAGCAGGACGCCGGCGTTGAACAGCTTCTGTTCTTCCTCCCGGGACAGCGAGGCCTTGAACAGCACGTCCGGCAGCTGGGCAGAGGGTTTGGCCATTTCGTCCTTGGCCGCCTGCCACGCCGCGCCGGTCTTATACTGCTGGAAGGTGAAGGATACGCCCGTGCGGGCGGCCATCTCCGCGAAGAAAGCGTTTCTGGTCCAGTCGCGCTGGGAATCCTTGCCGTCGTAGCCGGCCATCACCAAGGACACCGGCGCCTCTTCCGCCGTTACAGGCAAACAGGCCGCCAGCAGGATCAGGATGGCGGCGATCGAAAGCATGCGAATCTTCAAGGGAATCCTCCGTTCAGCCCTGCAGGCCGTCTTCCTGGCGCTGCATGTTTTCCACAACGATATCGTAAATGTCGCCCAGGGTGGCGCAGTATTCCAGCACCTGCCAGGGCTCGTTGGTGTGGTAGTGGATCTTGATCAGTTCCTCGTCGCCGACGGCCAGCAGGCAGTCGCCCTTGATGTTTTCCCGGATATAATCGTTGATCTTGTCTTCGTCCAGGTCATGGCCTTCGATGAGCAGCTGGGTGTCGAAACGGAATTCAAGCATTTTTCTGACCTCTCTTTGTAATGTGAATAGAAAGCATAAACGGAATTCGGGCGTTTAAAGAGTGGAGTTTGGAGAGTGGAGAGTGGAGATAAAACTGGCTGGGCATTGGAGAACATGTGCGGCAGACCCAAACTCCACTCTCAACTCTCCACATTCCACTCTTTCGGAATCACTGAGAACCATCTTTGTTACAGCAGCGTAACGCCCGCTTCCTTGCAGATCTTCCTGGTGTCCGGATCCCAGTAGGAGGACTGTACCTCGCCGATGTGGGCTTTGTTCAGCAGCAGCATGCACAGGCGGCTCTGGCCGATGCCGCCGCCCATGGTGAAGGGCAGCTCGCCGTTGAGCAGCATTTTGTGGAAGGGCAGGTTCCGGCGCGCGTCCGCGTTTGCGGCCTTCAGCTGGGCGTCCAGGGAGGCAGGGGAGACGCGGATGCCCATGGAGGAAATCTCAAGCGCACAGTCCAGCACCTCGTGGTAGAACAGGATGTCGCCGTTCAGCGTCCAGTCGTCGTAGTCCGGGGCGCGGCCGTCATGGGGCTTGCCGGAGCGCAGCGGCGCGCCGATCTGCAGGATGCAGGCGGTGGGATGCGCGCGCACGTAGCGGTATTCCCGCTCCTTCGGCGTCAGGGAGGGATACAGGTCTTCCAGCTCCTGGCTGGTGATGAAGGACACGTTGCGGTCCAGCCGCACCGGCAGCTGGGGATAGGTCCAGCGCAGCATGTCCAGGGTCACGCAGATGGCGGAAACGATACGCTCCATGGTGTCCTTCAGGGTCTGCATGGTGCGGTCCTCCTCGCGGATGACCTTTTCCCAGTCCCACTGGTCCACGTAAATGGAGTGCAGGTTGTCCAGCGTTTCGTCCCGCCGGATGGCGTTCATGTCCGTGTACAGGCCCGAGCCTTCCTGGAAGTCGTACAGCTTCAGCGCCAGGCGCTTCCACTTCGCCAGGGAGTGAACCACCTCGGCCTCTTCGCCGGTCTCCAGCACGTCGAAGGAAACGGGACGCTCGACGCCGTTGAGATTATCGTTCAGGCCGGATCCGCTGTCCACGAAAAGCGGCGCAGAAACGCGCTTCAGGTTCAGCGCGTGGCTCAGATTGCCCTGGAACAGCTTTTTGATCCGCTGGATGGCTTCCTGCGTTTCGTACAGGTTCAGTACGGACTTGTATCCCTGCGGGATGATCGTTGTGCTCATGCTACCCTTCTTCCTGCCGTTCGCCCGAACGGCAACAGAATATTTATATAATAGTACAAACCGGTGAATTTATCAAGTGCCGGACGTAACAATAGAAAACGCGCCCTCTGCCGGTCCGCCGTTTTTCCGGACGGCAGACAGGCATGGGCGCAGCAGTCACACAAAGACAGCAATCTGTAAAGAAGACTGATCAGACTGAGGAATTGATCTGTTCGACGGTACTATGGACAGTCCGCTCTTAAAAGACGATATCCCCCGCCCGGTATCCCGGCGGCAGCGGTTCCTCGCTGACGAAGGGCAGGCTGTCGTCTTCCAGGGCGGGCAGGAAGGCGGCGTAGGGGAAGGCCTCGAACTCCATGCCGTATGTGGTGCGGCCGAACCAGCCGCCCTCTTTCGCGCACAGGTTCAGGTCCCGGGCGAATTTGGTCATGTTGGAGCAGTCGTGCACCGCGACAGGCCAGTCCTCCGCCTCGGCTTCGGCCATCAAGCGCAGGGTGATCTCCCGGCTCCATACGGGGGAGATGTAGCCCGCGCGGCAGGCGTACAGGGATTCGCCCCAGTAATTGACGATGTTGTTGTCGTTCAGGTGCAGCTCTGCGCAGTTGATGAAGTCCAGGCCTGTGGCCAGGATGGCGGCCTTCTTGCGGTGGAACGCGGCCTCGAATTCAGGCGTCATGGGCGTTTCGATGCCTGCCTGGGGGATATGGCGCTTCGCGGCGGCGATCATGCCGATCACGTGGTCGGAGGCACCGGTCGCGCCCAGGTTGAAGCGGATCTCGTCCAGGCCCGCCTCGCCCAGGTCACGGAGGATCTCCTCCGTGCAGCGGATGCCGTTGGTGTACAGGTGCTGGTGTACGCCCGCGTCGCGGAAGGCGCGGATCACCGGATAATACTGCTCGATCTCCAGCATCGGCTCCAGGTATACATAGGCTACGCCGGTGGGCTTTCTGCTGGCGCTCAGCAGCAGCGGCAGGTCCTCCGCGTAGCAGCGGCCGCCGCCGATCTCCCACAGTCCGTCTCCGATGGGCGGCTGCCGGTCCAGCTGGCCATAGTCGTAGCAGAAGGGGCAATTGGCGTCGCAGCGGTTGGTGCGCCGCACGGCGGACAAGCCGGTGCCGTGCAGGCAGGAGCGGCATCCGGCGGGGAACTTCTCGTCCGGCCCCACGTACATCGTCCGCCCGCCCAGGGTCTTCGGCGCCCGCAGCTTGTCCAAAAGCGGCTGACGCCGCGCCGCGGCAGCGTCTTCCAGCTGTCGCAGCACGGCGTATTTCAGCTCCTCCTGCCGGGGCGAGAGCGGCTCGTCCTCCGGCAGTTCGGCAAAGAAACGGTACCAGTTGAGCGCGTCCTGTTTCGGTATTCTCATAGCATCAGCCGTTGTTCCCGTCGTCCTGCCAGCCGGAGGTGTCGGTGTTCTCGGTCTGCAGCGCGCCGCTCAGCACGAAGCCGCGGGCCCGCTGGCCGTTCAGGCTGAACTCGATGTAGTCCCACATGTGGCTCCCGGAATAGAAGCCGGAGAGCCAGGTCACCTGGGCGCCGGCGGGCAGGGCGGTCATGGACGTCATGCCCACGGGGTCGTCCGTCACGTTCACGGTGTATTCCAGGGTCATGGGGATATTGGAGAAGCTGACATAGCCGGGCAGCGAGGCCTTGCCGCTGATCCTGCTGGCGTCGACCCAGCCGACGCGTACGGCGTTGCTGGAGGCGTTGGTCTCATACATCACCATGAGCCAGCCGTTTTCCTGGCCGTAGGCGTACACGCGGCCGCTGGTGGATACGGCGGCACGGCCGTTGGCGCCGCGCCAGGAGCTGGTGGAGGGAGCGGAGTAGACAGGCAGGTTCTGGCCGGTCTTCAGCTGCACGTACTGGAAGCCGCTCAGCAGGTCAAAGTTCAGGGGCAGAGGAGGCAGGTGGCGGCCCCTGTTCTGCTGGTTGGTCTGGCGTTTGTATTCCATTACGTCTTTGATCAGGTGGTAATTGTCCCATTCCAGCTGGGATGCCTTCGGCAGCACGTTGTGCTGGTTGTCGCCGTGGGTGATGGGCTGATACCATTCCTGGGCGCTGAACCAGCGGTCGCAGGCGCCGCCGGGATTGAAGACGTAGCCGTGGCGGGCCCAGATCTCGTTGAAGCCGATATGCAGGGCTTCGTTGTCCCAGGCTTCCACTTCCTCCCAGGTCAGGTGCTTTTTGTTGCTGTTGGGGAAGATATACTGCGTATCCGCTTGGGCGGCAGTTGCAGCGGCCATGCAGATGAGCATCGCGATCGCGATCAGCCGGATCATTTTTCTGATTGACATGGAAGGATCCTCCTTGTAAAATTTTCAGGAATATTTTACATGTTTTCCGGCCGGGTGTCAATTGCCCGGAAGCGTGAAAACAGAGGGTTTTTCGCAGCTGCATGGCGGCAAAACGCAGCGGGAAAAACATATCACTGATGGGAGATAAGCTTTGTGATCGAATTCAAAAAGTTTTCCGAATTTCCGAGGGGTACCATGTACGATATCCTGCAGGACGCCTATTCCTTTGATATCAGGTACAAGCAGATCTGGGATATGAACTGGAAAGCATCGGACGACTTCTTTTACGACAATCCCGATATCGCTGACAAATATGGCCTGGTTACCTGTCTGGACGGGAAACCCGTCGGGTTTGTCACGTGGGATCCGCGCAGCAGGCCTGAATATGTCGAGATCGGCCACAACGGGATCCGCGAGCATTGCAAAGGCCGTGGATACGGCCGGCTGCAGCTGGAGGAAGCGATCCGGAGGATCAGAATGTACGAGGGACTGAAGCGTATCATCGTCCGCACGAACAGCAATCTGATCGCTCCGAGGAATTATGAATCCGCAGGCTTTGTCCTGTACGACAGAAAACCGAACGATACGGAAAGCGCTTTTGCCGGGGATTATCTTTATTATGAAATGATTCTGTGAAGACAGAATAAAGTAAAGGAGGCATCCTGTACAGGTGATCAAAATCTTATTTATCTGCCACGGCAACATCTGCCGCTCCCCGGCGGCGGAAATGGTCATGCGGACGCTGGCGCCGGACTGCGCGGTGGATTCGGCAGCGACCACCACGGAGGAACTGGGCAACGGGATCTATCCGCCTATGCGCCGGGTGCTGGAGCGGCGGGGCATCCCCCTTGTACCGCACCGGGCCAGGCAGACGACGGCTGCGGATTACGGCCGGTATGACTATATAATAGGAATGGATGAAGAAAACCGCCGTGATCTGCTGCGCATCTATCACGGGGATCCGGAAGGAAAGGTCAGCCTGCTGATGGCGTGGGCCGGGGAGCCCCGTGAGGTGTCGGATCCCTGGTACACACGGGATTTTGACCAGGCCCTGGAGGATATAGAGCTCGGATGCCGGGCCCTGGCTGCGCGGCTCGCGAAGAAATGAGCGGAAACCGATCAAAATTCAATATAACGATCTTTTATGAGATTTTACAAATTTATTGTTCGTACAATATGACGAACAATAGCTCGAAAGAATGCTGAAATCACGCCTATTTGCGAAAAACAGAAAATGGAGGAAAGAATTTTGTTGACAATGACCGTTGCCGGGTGTTAATATACACGAGCGCTGTTGAGAGCGCCCCACTGAAAAGGGGAAGCGCGGGAGGCGCGAGCGGATCTTGAAAACGATACAGAGAAGAGCAGAAGCAACGTCAAAAAAGAGTTAAACCTGAGGAACTGTGCAAAGCAGGAAATCAGGAAGGATTAAACACAAGAGTTTGATCCTGGCTCAGGACGAACGCTGGCGGCGTGC
>JBGUIY010000290.1:0-4764 GCA_045113475.1 Christensenellales bacterium
CTGTACGAGCGGCTGATCTTCCAGAACCTGACCTATAACCTGGAAACGCCCTGCTGCAACCCGCGCGCCATCCCCGTGCTGCTCATCATGACCAGCAACGCGCCGGATACGGCTTACCTGCCCCTGCTGCGGAATTATCAGCAGACGCTGAACCGCTTCGTCGGGCCCACGGAGATCCTGGTCAGCGGAAACACGCTGCAGCTGAAGGATTACGGCAGGACTGACTGGCCGTGGACGATGTTCGATCCGGAGGAGAAGCGGAAGCGGCACGAGACGGTGTTCCCCGGGGAATGCCGGAAGGCTTTCCGGCTGGGTGCGGAACTGTTCCTGTAACGGCTGGGGCGTGACGGTGATGGCAATGAGCGGCCTCCGGTTTATCTTTGTGCACGGCCTGTCCGGCTGGGGCAGTTATGACGGCGCCTACCGGCGGATGCCCTACTGGGGCATGCGCGGCGGCGATCTGATGGCCTTTCTCCGGGAGAAGGGCTTCGACTGCCATGCCGCCTCCGTCGCGCCCACCGGCAGCGCGTGGGACCGCGCCTGCGAGCTGTATGCCCAGCTGGCGGGCACGCGCGTGGATTACGGACAGGCCCATTGCGGGAAATACCGGCACGAGCGGTACGGCCGGGACTTTTCCGGCTGTCCCCTGATCCCTGACTGGGGGAAAGACACCCGCCTGGTGCTGCTGGGCCATTCTTTCGGCGGCGCGACGGTGCGCCTGTTCTCGGAACTGCTGGCGCACGGGGACGCGGAGGAGCGCCTGGAAACGCCGCCGGAAGAGCTGTCGCCGCTTTTTGCCGGCGGCATGGAAAAGCGCATTCACAGCGTCGTGATGCTGGCTTCGCCCATGAACGGCACGACGGCTTACGATCTCTTCAGGGACCCCGGCTTCGATCCCGGCAGCGTGAAGGTCCCCTGGTGGAGCAGGGGACTGGCGGCGATGATGGCCCGGGGCACGCGCCCCAGGCCCGACGGGCGGGACCCGAAGGATTACGCGGACTGGGACATGCATCTGGATCGCGCCCGGGAATTGAACGGGCGGATCACCACCCTGCCGGATGTGTATTATTTTTCCGTTCCGTGCAGCGCGACGGTACGGGATCCCGACGGGACCTGGCGGCCGAAGCGCGGCACAGAGCCTTTGTTCGTCATGCGGAGCACCCAGATCGGCGCATATGCCGGAAAGACGGCCGGCGGCATGGCCGTCGACGGATCCTGGCGGGAAAACGACGGACTGGTGAATACGGTGTCGGAGACGGCCCCGGCCGGCGCGCCCTCAAAGCCGCTGGACAGGGAGAATATAGCACCCGGCCTGTGGAACGTGTTTCCCACCGTGAAGGAGGATCATATGTGGCTTCAGGGCGGCCTGCTGCACAAGCACGACGTCCGCCCGTTCTATCTGGACCTGCTGGCCATGATCAGCCGCATCCGGGGATGAACGGCAGGCACGGCGGCGCGTTCCGGCAGCGGATGCTGTCGAATTGTTGGACATTTTCCCGAATCCCGTTTACAGGCGGGGCCGGATTGTGATAAAATGCGGAAATGAATAAAGGATTATTTTTCAGGAGGAAGCCCCGGATATGAAACGGCTTATTTCTTTCCTGCTCGCGGTTTCGCTGCTGCTGACATGCGCTCTCGCCGAAACGGCGGAGGTGCCGCAGGCGCCTGACCGGGAAACCGGGACGCACACCATTGAAACCAGGGTGTATCCGATGTATTATAACAGTCCGAATCCATTTTTCGGCCGGCCCCAGATTTCGCTGGTGGACGGCGTCCCGGACCTGCCGTTTATAGACGTGCAGAACTGCATGCGGATCGTGAACGGCCTTATGCTGTTTGCCGGCGGGGGCATGTACGCCCAGCTCAGGATGGAAGCGTCCGTGGACGAGGAAAACCAGTTGCTGACCATCACCCGTGAAAACGGCCAGACGATGGTCTGCGACTTCAAAAACAAAACCATCACCTGGCGGGACTATTACGCCTTCTTTATGGACTGCAATGGCTCCTATATGGACCTGACCTATCTGCCTCCGTCCATGGGGGTTTTAAAGCGCGTCCGGTCCCGTGACCGGTACGGGGACATCACCGTCCTGGATCTGGGGAAATACGGTATTCCCATGATCGCCCAGGACGGACTGTATCTGCTCCCGCTCCAGACGCTTTCCGCATTCTTTATCCGCCCCTTCACCCAGTGCGACGCCTATTTCAACCAGGAGGCGCTGATCCTGGCGGCGGGTGGACAGATGGAGAACCCGCTGGATACCCTGCTGTACAAGTGCCGGCAGGCCGGTCTGGTGACAGACGAACTGCTTGAGGAAGCAGGAAAGAAGGCCACGAAGGCCGAAAAAACCGATTATCTGATCCAGGCGCTCCTCCAGACCGAGGAAGGGAAAAAGATCCGGGAAGAGCTGCAGAAGGAATATGACGGTTCCCTGTACAAGGTATACGCCGAGAAATCCCCGAAGGGTCAGCGTTCCCCGGAACTGTGCGATTTCGGTTACTGTGAGCTGGTACTGGAGCTGGATACGCTTTACGGCCTCAAGGAAGCCCACGACATCGATTCCTTTGATCTGTTCTTTGCGCAGACCGGGCTGAACGCCGCGCTGCTGGATCCGGATCCCGCTGTGGCGGACCAGGCGATCTATGATCTGACTGCTTACTGGCTGGACGATCTTCATTCCGCCGCGAACAGCCGTTCATATCTGAGCCTGCCCACGACCGGCCCCCTGACCGGGGAGGACGGGATCACGAGGGCCTCCTTCACCGCGTTCAAGGACAGGGTTTCAGCCGTCCGGAGCCAGTATCCGGAGGCGGAGCTGCCGTACTATGAGTGCGGCGATACGGCGTATATCACCTTTGACGAATTCAAAAACAATCCCTTCAGGCCCTACCTGAACGAAGCGAAAGAGGGGACCCTGACGGACATCGATCAGGACACCGTCAGCCTGATCCATTACGCCCATCAGCAGGTCACCAGGGAAGGCAGCCCGATCAAAAACGTGGTGCTGGACCTGAGCGGCAACACCGGCGGCATGGTGATCGACGGCCTGTATGTACTGGGCTGGTTCCTGGGGGATGCGCAGCTGTCCGTATATAATACGTTCGCCAGGAGCGCCGTGACCACCACCTACCGGGCGGACGTCAACCTGGACGGGGTGTACGACGATAAGGACACGGTATCCGATCTGAACCTGTACTGCCTGATCAGCCCCTTCTCCTTCTCCTGCGGCAACCTGGTTCCCTGGGCGCTCAAGGCGGACGGACGGGTCTGCCTGCTGGGCCAGACCTCGGGGGGAGGAAGCTGCGTCGTCGGCAATAACTGCACCGCCTGGGGCACAGACTACCAGATCTCCAGCCCCTTCCGCCTTTCCTTCCAGAAGAACGGCGCTTACTATGACCTGGACAAGGGCGTGGAGCCGCACGTCACCATCAGCAGGTACGAGCATTTTTACGACCGTGAAGCCCTGACCGAATTCATCCATCATATTTTCTGACCCTGTTGCCCGTGCTGGTACCGGCTCCGGCCGACCAAATAAACCTCCAAGAAAGGAAGAACGAACCATGAAAAAGATCTTTTCCCTGCTCCTGTCCCTGTGCATGCTGATTTCTGTCTTCTCCGCCTTTGCGGCCGCGGAGCAGACGACACAAACGGAAACGGCGCAGACGGGCGGCGTGGAAGTTCCCGCTCCCGTGACCGGGATGAAAGACGACTCCGCTTTCCAGGGCGAATGGAAAATGGCCCAGATGGTGATGGGCGATCAGGTGATCGATATCGGCATGGCTTTGTCCATGCTGGGCTCCGATTTCCCCATGACCTTCAAAATCGCTGCCGGCAAGGTCATTGCTCCCGGCGCGGATGGCAAGACGATGGAGGAAAATCCTTACGTCTTTGAGGATTCCCATCTGACGACCGAAGACGCGCAGGGCGTTTCCGTGATCTATCTGCTGGAGGACGGCAGACTGGCGATCGAGATGACGGTCGCCGCCATGGATGGCGTGAAGATCGGCATGCTCTGCGACCGGGTCAAAGCCGCTGAGTGACCCCTGCCTGTCAATAACAAAACGACCCCGGACGGGGCCGTTTTGCTGTATCAGGATTCCTGTCAGTTCTTGCTGCCGCTCAGTTTGACGATGGCTTCGTAGGGCTGGAGGATCCCCTTCTGATGGGTCGGGTAGTTGGAGATCAGCTCTTCGCCTTCCGTTTCGTCCATCAGCGTGCAGGGGACCTTACGGTCGGTCCAGTTCAGGGCGACGGTCAGGGTCTGGCCTTCGTACTCCCTGCGGTAGGCCCACACGTTGGGGTCGTCGTCCAGCAGCGGCGAGAACCGGCCGTACACGATCACGGGATGGGTGTGCCTGAGGGCGATCAGTTTGCGGTAGTAATTGTATACGGAGTTGGGGTCGCTGACCTGGTCTTCCGCGTTGATGAGCAGGTAGTTTTTGTTCACCGGCAGCCAGGGCGTGCCGGTGGTGAAGCCGGCGTTCTTCTCCGTGTTCCACTGCATGGGCGTGCGGGCGTTGTCGCGGGAGATGCGGGCGAAGTAGCGCAGCATGTCCTGGGCGTCCACCCGGCCGCTTTCCACCCACTGCTTCCAGGCGTTGTGGTTTTCCACGTCCTGGTACTGGCTGATGTCGGTGAAGTAAATGTTGGTCATGCCCAGCTCTTCGCCCTGGTAGATATAGGGCGTCCCTTTCTGCAGGTGCAGGCAGGTGGCCAGCATCTTGGCGGAGAGGACGCGCCAGTCGGGGGCGTCGTTCCCGAAG
>JBGUIY010000291.1:0-3613 GCA_045113475.1 Christensenellales bacterium
TGGGCTCCTGGAAGATCATGGAAATGCGGTTGCCGCGGATCTTCTCCATGATGGCGTTGGGGGTGTTCACGATGTTGTAGGCGGTGCCGTCGCCCAGGTTGAAGCGGATCTCGCCGCCGACCACCTGGCCGGAAGGACGGGGCAGCAGCTGCATCAGCGAGAGGCTGGTCACGGATTTGCCGCAGCCGGACTCGCCGACCACGCCAACGGTCTTGCCGCGCGGGATCTCATAGCTGATGCCGTCCACCGCTTTGACCACGCCCACGTCGGAGAAGAAGTAGGTGCATACGTTATCGAACTCGACCACGTTGTCCGGGTTCGCCATTTTGGTGGTATACAGCGCGGGATCCTTATTCGCATCCGCGCGCTCGGCTTCCAGCTTCTTGGTGACCCTGCGGTTGAAGCGGGTGATTTTTCTGGACTCTTTACCGGAGATATAAGAGGCCTTTTTCTTTGTATCTGACATTTCTTACGCCTCCTCCATTACCGTTTTGCTTTCGGATCGTACGCGTCGCGCAGGCCGTCGCCGACAAAGTTGAAGGCGATAACGGTCACGCAGATCAGCAGACCGACCGGAATCCAGATAAACGCGTAGTGGGACATGGCCGACGCGGAAGAAACCGAGTTGATGATGGTGCCCCAGGTAGCCAGCGGGTGCTTGACGCCCAGGCCCAGGAAGGAGAGGGTGGATTCCGTCAGGATGACGCCGCCCATGCCCATGGTGGCCTGCACGATCAGCTGCGGCATGATGTTGGGCACCAGGTGGTGCAGGATGCGGTCCTTGACCCGGATGCCGGTGGCTTCCGTGGCGACCATGAACTCCTGGTCGCGCAGCATCAGGATCTGGCCGCGCACCAGGCGCGCCACGCCGGCCCAGCCCATGATGCCCAGCGCCGCCATCATGATGACCAGACGCAGGTAAGTGTCCATGCGCATGGCGTCCATCATGGCGCCCAGGATGATCATGATGGGCAGACTCGGCAGACAGTAGAAAATATCCACCAGACGCATGATCAGCATGTCGACCCAGCCGCCGTAATAGCCGGACAGGCCGCCCATGATGACGCCCAGGAACGTCTCCAGGAATACGACCACGAAGCCGACCATCAGGGAGATGCGGCCGCCGTACATGATGCGGGCAAGCACGTCGAAGCCGTCGCCGTCCGTACCGAGGATGTGCTGCCCGGAGGGAGAAGCGTACATGTCGATCACGTAGATGATCTGCGCGCAGTTGATGACATATTCGCCCGTGTCGCGCTGGGTGATGTTCATTTCCGTATCGGCGAACATCAGCTCGCCCTTATCGTCATAGGCGTATTCGCCGTTCGCCTGCTGCATGGGCAGCCTGTAGGCCAGGGAGCCGGTCTTGGCATTGCCGGCCTGCATTTCCTCGATCTTGTCGGAGATGGCCTTCTTGAGGTCATACTCCATCGTATTGTCGCCGTTGTAGCGGCGCACGGAGAAGGGCGTGAGCTCCATGTACTCCTTGCCCTCGGCATCGCGGATGGTCCAGAAGTCACCGTCCTGATCGATGGACCAGGTCTTGCCTTCCGCCTCGAAGCTGCCGCCGTTCTTCGCGGCAAGCATCGCGTTCACGCGCAGTTCCGGGGATACCGGCGCGCCGACGGTGAAAGTATCCACCGTCAGGCAGCTGAATACCTTCGCGGGAACCGCTTCGCCCAGCCGATAAATGCGCCAGGCGCTGCCGTCCTTCCGAAGGACATACTGCGTATCATCCAGCGTAAAGGCGTTGCTGGAATCGGCGGCTGCTTCGACCGCCTGCTCGAAGGCTTCGCCCAGCGGTTCGCCGCTGTAATTGATACCGTCCAGCTCCGCCGTGATCGCGTAGCTCTTGGCCTTGCCGCGGGTATAGGTATAGGTGACGCCGTTGTGCTCGAAGGTCCCGCCGGATGCATTGGCGGCAATGGCAGCCTGTACGGCGGCCTGCAGCCCGTCGACCGCAGCGCCGTTGAAGGTCAGTTTTGTGCCGACCATGCTGTAGGTGCCGATGTCGGAAACCATATTGCCGTAGGTGGCGATCTGCACAGTATCGATCCGGGAAACCCGGTATACGTCCTTGACCAGCTTCTCGATCAGGTACGCGCCTTCTTCCCCGAAGTTGACCATCTGATCCTCGTCGTTAGCGATCATGGACTTGATGCGGGAGTTCATGGCGTTGTTGACGGTACGCTCGATCGTCACGGACGGATCGATGTCAAAACCGTTATAGGCCGTGTTTTCCTTGGCCATGGCGTAATTGACGTGCTGCTGGTCGTACTTGTAGAAGATCTGCTTCTGCCCGTAGGGGTAAAAGAGCGGGCCGAGGAAGGAAAAGACGAACATGGTGATCAGCAGGACCGCGCCGAACACCGCCAGGCGGTTCCTGATGAAGCGCTTGAAAACCCTGCGTCCGGGCGACAGCACCTTCACGCGGGAAATATCGTCCAGGGCGACTTCCTGATTGTTCTGCTGACCGTTCTGCTGCGTGTTTCTCGCCTTGAGGACCTCATTGAGATTATATCTGCTCATTGATGCTCCTCCTTATCCCAGGCGTACGCGCGGGTCGACCACGGCGTACAGCAGGTCAGAAATCAGGTTGCCCAGTAATGTCAGGATCGAAAGGAACGCTAGGTAGAACATGATGAAAGGAATGTCCGCCTGGGTCATGGAGGTATAGGACGCATAACCGATGCCGCGGATGGAGAACAGCGTCTCCGTGATCAGCGCGCCGGAAAACAGGCCCGGCAGGCTGCCGCCCAGCATGGTGACCAGCGGGATCATGGTATTGCGGAAGGCATGATAGTTGATGACCTTCTTTTCCGGCACGCCTTTGGCGCGGGCGGTGCGGATATAGTCAGCGCTCAGCACCTCCAGCATATTGGTGCGGGTGTAGCGCATCAGGCCGCCGATGCTGATGACTACCAGTGTGATCAGCGGCAGCACGAAGTGCTTGGCCACGTCCAGTATCTTGCCGAAATCGGACAGATACATGTAATTCCGGCTCTGCATGCCGGACAGGTCAAACCAGCCGAGTTTGACCGAGAATATGTACTTGAGCATGGTGGCCAGGAAGAAAGTCGGCATCGATATGCAGACCATGGCGACCACAGTCGTAAAATAATCGGTGAAGCCGTACTGCTTCTTGGCGGCCGTGATTCCCAGCGGAATCGCGATCAGGATCTCCAGGATGAAGGATACCAGGCCCAATGCAAAGCTGAACCATACGGTATTGTGGAATTCCTGGGTGACCGGGATAGTCCAGGCCCAGCTGTCGCCCCAATTGCCCTGAACGGCGTTGCCGAGCCAGGTGAAATAGCCCCGGACGACGCCCTGATTCATACCGTACTGAGCGTTCAGGTCAGCCAGCCATTCGGCATAGCTTTTCGTAGCGCCGGGACGGGACGCCAGTTCGCGCGCCTTGGTCTCGACATAGCCCATCGGCATGTTGTACATCAGGACATAGATGAGAAACATGACAAAAAACAGGATCAGTACGCTGTACAGCAGTCGTTTGACCGTATACTTCAGCATGAGTCTTCCCAACTTTCCTTAGTGGTGATAATAGCGCAACAACGCGAAATTGCACGGATGGAGAGTATGGGCCCTCCATCCG
>JBGUIY010000292.1:0-19694 GCA_045113475.1 Christensenellales bacterium
TGCCGGAGCATCGGCGACTGACGATGACAAAGCAGCCGGCCCTTTGGACAAGCAGATTCTGGCAATATTTGGTTGCCGGAGTAATATTACCGCATCACCGCCAGGCCGGCGTACAGCACGTCCACGACGGCGATCTGCGACAGGCGGGAATACGTGTTGCTGCCCAGGAAGTGCTCCCCCACGGCGGCCAGGCAGATATCGGAAGCCCCGGCCAGGGGCGAGTCGACGCAGGCCGTCAGGCAGATGGTGGCCGCGCCCACCTTACGGGCAGCCCGCTGGGCGTCCACCACGTCCGGGGTGGTGCCCGTGCTGGATATGGCGATCACGGCGTCGCGCTCTGTCAGCCGGGATTGGGACAGCAGCATCGACGTGCGGTCGGAGTACACGCTGGTGCGGATGCCCAGCTTGATGAGCTGATGCCGCAGATAGGACGCAATGGGCAGGGACCCGCCGCAGGCGTAGGCGTCCAGATGGGCCGAATCCGCGATCGTCCGGATGGCGCGCAGGGTTTCTTCAGAGCTGAGCAGCCCGGCCGTGTCCTTCAGCGCCTGGATGCAGCCGGAAAACACCCTGCGCTGCAGCTCCGGCAGCGGCTCGTCCCCGGTGACGGGCAGCACGGCTGGCAGCGGCTCCGCAGCATGAGCCATGGCGATTTTAAAGTCCTTCAGTCCCTTGTAGCCTGCATGCCGGCAGTGGCGCACCACCGTGGCATCGGATACGCCGCAGGCGGCAGAGATCTCCGACAGCGCCATATCCAGGATACCGGCTCCCCGGGCGGCAAAAAAGGCGGCTACCCGCTGCTCCGCAGTGGGCTTGGAAAGGACGCTTTCTTCCGGAAGCAGCGGAATCATCTCCTTTTCAATCGTTTTCCGGTCAGACGCAGCCAGGGCTTAGGGAAAGGCTGATTAATGAGGTGGTCAGATGGCGCATGGATGATTTGGTATGATGAAGCCGTATGAAGCGAAACGCAGCAGAACTGCGTTGAGCGGAATGAGGCAATATCAGACCGAATCAGACTTGTGCCAGATAGGACGAATCCCACCGCGCCCAGTGGGCGATGAAGGTGGGAGTAGTCCCAATGAGCCACAGAGCCTCGCAAACTGCGCAAGCAGCGCAGTGAGGCGACAATGGCGAATTGAGAGTCCGCCGAATGAATCAGCGGTTCCTTAGAACAGCTTCCGCCACATGGCGGCCGCTGAGGCCATAGCGCTCCTTCACCTGGGCCGCGGGACCGGACTGGGTGAACACGTCGTGCACGCCGACCCTGGCCAGCGGCGGATGCGCGGGATAAGCCGCCAGCATTTCCGATACCGCGCCGCCCAGGCCGCCGATCACCGTATGGTTTTCGACAGTAACGAGCTTTTTCACGTCCCTGACCAGATCCATCAGTTCCGTCTCCGGGAAGGGTTTCAGCGTCTGCGCCTGGATCAGCCGGCCTTTGAGTCCCTGCTCACACAGGCGGTCGTAGCCGTCCCGGGCCGCCATCAGGGCGGTGCCTTCATACACGATCGCGAAATCCGCGCCGTCGTTCCGGACGGTCTTCACGCCGCCGAAGGGCTGGCCGGCCGACAGATCATCCTCCAGCACGGGCACCACGTCCCGGCTGACGCGGATATAGCAGGGCCCGTCGACGGCGATGGCTTCCCTAACCGCCTGCTCCAGCTGCTCCGGGGACTGGGGAACGAAGATCCGCATATTGGGGATCACCCGCATCAGGGCGATGTCCTCGTTGCCGTGGTGGCTGGCTCCGTCGGGGCCGTTGTCCATGCCGGGGTGGGTCGCGATCAGTTTGAGGTTCGCCTGGGCGTAGCAGGCCATCCGCACCTGCGTCCAGGCGCTGCCGGTGCAGAAAATGCCGAAATTCACGTAAAAGGGGATCATGCCCTCCATGGCCAGGCCCGTAGCGATGGATACGCCGCTGGTCTCGGAAATGCCGCACTCGATGAAACGGTCGGGATGCTCCGCCTGGAACTGCTGGCTGCGGGTGGCTCCGGAAAGGTCGCCGTCCAGCACGTACATCCGGGGCTCGTAGAGCTTGTTCAGGGTTTTGCCCACATAATCCCGCAGCGACACGGTCTTGTATGCCATATCAGCCTTCCTCCTTTTCCAGCTTTTCCAGATCACGGATGGCCTGGTCGTACAGTTCACCGGCGATGCCGGAGGAATGGTAGGCCACGTTGTTCTCCATATAGGAAACGCCTTTGCCCTTCACAGTGTTTGCGATGATGGCGTAGGGGCCCTTCCCCCAGGCTCTGGCCCTTTCCAGCGCGTCCAGGATCTGCTGCATGTCGTGGCCGTCGATGGTTTCGGCCTGCCAGCCGAAGGCCGTGAATTTTTCCTGCAGGTTCCGGTTGTTCATCACTTCTTTCGTAATGCCGGAGGAGGACAGGCCGTTCTGGTCGACGACGCAGATCAGGTTGCCCAGGGCGTAGTGGGCCGCCTGCTCCGCCGCTTCCCAGATCTGGCCTTCGTTCACTTCCCCGTCCCCGCAGATCACATACACGCGGTGCGGGTCCCCGGTGTCCCGCTTGGCGATGGCCATGCCGATGCCCAAGGACAGGCCCTGGCCCAGCAGGCCGGTGGTGGCGTCCACCTCGGGCAGCCGGTGGGTGCAGGGATGGCCCTGCAGGCGGCTGTCCATACGGCGCAGGGTCTTCATCTCATCGTCGGACAGGATCCCGTAAGAGTGCAGCACGGCGTACTGCGCGGGCACGGCGTGGCCCTTTGAAAGGATCACCCTGCTGCGGGGTCTTTGGCTGAAATCCACGTCAGTGGCGTATATGGCGGTCAGGACGTCGATGACGGAAAGCGAGCCGCCCGGATGGCCCGCATTGGCGGTATGGATCATATCCACGATCGCCCGGCGGTTGGCGTTGGCCTGCTTTTGCAGCTCTGCGGCAGAGACCATAGGTTCATTCCCTCCCATATGTTCAAAATGATGAAAGTTTTTTCATAACCAGGATTCATTATAGCCGCACATTTGCGGCATGTCAATAGAAATCTGGGCAGATTTTTGCCAAATACGGTTGACATCATGCCTCGAATGTGCTATGATTCTCATGTTTATTGGACATGTATCAGCCACGCCTGCGGCTAAAACGAAACTGTGTGAAAAAACTTTCACGCAGTGAATGGGACGGTGATCTTCCATGGTGCGGAAGAACGGGATCGTTGGGATCGGCCACTGCTGCCAGGACACGATCTGCACTGTGGAAAATTATCCGCCGGAGGACGGCTCCACCCACATCCTGAGCATGGACGATTCCCAGGGCGGCGGCGCGGTCGCCACCGCCATGGCAGCCGTCGCAAAGCTGGGCGCGCCCTGCGCCGTGATTGCCCACGTGGGGGACGACGCGGTGGGCGGGAAGATCGTCGAAGGCCTGCGCGGCTTCGGCGTGGACGTATCCGGCATCCGGGTGATTCCCGGCGGACGCAGTTCCTCCTCCATTGTGATGGTGGATCCCGCCACCGGCAGCCGCACCAAATTCCCCTACCGGGACGCGCTGCCGCCCCTGCCCTTCGATCAGGACCAGCGGGAACAGATCGCCAGAGCGGCCATCCTCCATCTGGACGGCACAAGGTATGAAAACGCCCTGAAAGCAGCGGAAATCGCCCGGGAAGCCGGCACGCTGGTCTCCCTGGACGGCTGTTCCCGGCAGAAGGACAACGAAAAGAACCTGCGTCTGGCGGAAATGGCAGACATCCTGATCATGAACGCGGTCTATCCTTTCGCCGTATCCGGTCTATCCTCCCGGGACGAGGCGCTGGCCTTCTTCGCCGGACTGGGCAGGAAGAAGGCCGTGATCACGACGGGCGGGAAGGAAGGCTGCTGGGCTTTTCTGGACGGAAGAACAGTCCATTTTCCCGCTTACCCCGTGCAGGCGGTAGATACCACCGGCGCGGGAGACGTATTCCACGGCGCGTTCCTGGCCCGCTGGCTGGAAACGGAAGACACAGTGTCCGCCATCCGCTTCGCTTCCGCCGTCTCAGCCCTGAAATGCCTGCATCCCGGCGGACGCAGCGGCATCCCCGACCGCGAAGCCGCCGACCGGCTGGCCGCGGAATCCCCCTGAGCACCTGCCAACGCGCGAAACGACGCCGCGGCATGTAGCATAACACTCTACAACAATAAGGAGGAACACACTATGAAGAAGACCCTGGCCCTCGTTATGGCGCTGGCGATGCTCATCGTCGCTCTGGCCATCCCCGCCGTTGCGGATGAGGAGCCCTCCGGCGAGCTCATCCTGTACACGACCGTATCCGAACGCCAGTACACCGCTCTGGTCATTGACGGCTTCATGAAGAAGTATCCGAACATCGACGTGAAGTTCACCAAGGCCGGTGCCGGCGAAAGCAAAGCCCGCATCATCAACGAGAAGGACAATCCCCAGGCTGACGCCATGTTCGGCGGCCTCGTGTATGCCGACACCCTGGGCGACCTGGCCGACTGCCTGGAGCCCTATGTGAGCATCTATGACGAAAAGATGCCCGATGACATGAAGAACAAGACCGGCATCCTCTCCTACCACGACACCCAGATCCCCTGCCTGTGGGTCAACGACGAGCTCGAAGCGGAAGCCGGCGTCACCATCAAAGGCCTGAAGGACCTGCTGAATCCCGCCCTCAAGGGCAAGGTCATTTCCGCCGACCCCACCGCTTCCTCCTCCGCCTGGAACAACCTGCAGATGATCCTGACCGACTTCGGCGGCTGGGACAGTGAAGAAGCCTGGACCTATATCAAGGGCCTGCATGACAACGATCTGGTCATCGCTTCCTCTTCCTCCGGCCCCTACAAGACCGTCTACCAGGGCGAATACGCCGTGGGCCTGACCTATGAACCCGCCGTCGTCCAGATGCAGGGCGAAGTGGACGACCCCAAGGAACTGGGCTGCCACATCGTGTATCCTGAAGAGGGCGTCACCTCCATCGCGTTCGGCTCCGCCGTCATCAAGGGCGCCAAGAACATGGAAAACGCCAAGCTGTTCATCGACTACCTGCTCTCCGACGAAGGCCAGGCCACTTACAACGAGTGCGGCGCCCGCCAGGCGAACGCCAACCTCGTGCTGGAGAACCCCAACAAGCTGATGGTCAATCTGGCTGAGATCAAATACCTCGTGGCCGATACCGAAGCGCTGTCCGTCAACCAGAAAGAGATCCACAACCGCTGGCGCGAGATCTTCAAGTAATCCATACGAAGCAGAGATCCCCAGCAAAGCCTGAACCCGCGCGGGCACGGCATGTGCCGTGCCCGCTTTCATTATCGCAGGAACGAGGATGTATGCCATGAATGTAGAGATCAAGATCAGCCACGCATTGAAGAAATTTGGGGACAATGTCATCATCCCCGACCTGAGCCTGGACATCCATCCCGGCGAGTTTTTCACGCTGCTGGGCCCGTCAGGCTGCGGCAAAACCACCCTGCTGCGCATGATCGCGGGCTTCAACTCCATCGAAGGCGGCGACTTCTATTTCGGCGACCGCCGCATCAACGACCTGGATCCGGCCAAGCGCAATATCGGCATGGTCTTCCAGAACTACGCGATCTTCCCCCACCTGAGCGTACGCAACAATGTGGCCTTCGGCCTGAAGGAGCGCAAGCTGCCCAAGGCGCAGGTCACTGAACAGACCAACAAGTTCATGAAGCTCATGCATATCGATGAATACGCGGACCGCATGCCTGACCGCCTGTCCGGCGGCCAGCAGCAGCGCGTGGCGCTGGCCCGCGCCCTGTCCATCGAGCCGGACGTGCTGCTGATGGACGAGCCGCTGTCCAACCTGGACGCCAAGCTGCGCATCGAGATGCGTGAGGTCATCAAGGAGATCCAGAACGATCTGGGCATCACCACCGTTTACGTCACCCACGACCAGGAAGAGGCCATGGCGGTCTCGGACCGCATCGCGGTCATGAACAGCGGCGTGATCCAGCAGATCGGCAAGCCGAAGGACCTGTACCAGCGTCCCTCCAACCTGTTTGTCGCGACTTTCATCGGCCGCACCAACGTGCTGGACAAGCGGCTGACCGAGATAGACGGCCGCCTCGCCGTGGACTTCGACGGTTACCTGGTCCCCATGGATAACCTGACCAACGAGGCGCACAGCGGCCAAAGCGTAAAAGCCTCCGTCCGGCCCGAGGAGTTTGTCATCGTCGACAAACAGCAGCCGGGCATCGAAGGCGTCGTGGAGTTTTCCACCTTCCTGGGGCTCAACACCCACTACCTGGTCCGCCTCAAATCCGGCGAGCGGGTGGAGATCATCCAGGAATCCAAGATCGAGGATATTCTCGAAAAAGGCAGCACCGTCCACCTGTCCGTCAAGGGCGAGAAGATCAACATTTTTACCGAAACCGGGGAAACCTCTCTGATCAAATCACATCGGGGGGATTGACATGACAAAAGCCAAAAAATGGGATATGTGGGCCATCATCAGCATCTCGCTGTTGGGCCTGTATATTCTGTTCATGCTCTATCCGATGCTCAAACTGCTGGTCAACTCCGTGCGCGACGAGAAGACCGGGGAACTGACGCTCAGGTACTTCCAGCAGTTTTTTGACAAGGATCACGGCTACGCCTATACCCTGGTCAACAGCTTCAAGGTGTCCATCGCGGCTACCGCCGTGACGCTGGTCATCGGCGTGCCCATGGCGTACCTGTATACCATGTATCACATCCGGGGCCGGAATTTCCTGATGGTCATGGTCATCCTCTGCTCCATGTCCGCCCCCTTCCTGGGCGCTTATTCCTGGGTGCTGCTGCTGGGCCGCGGCGGCGCGATCACCAAGCTCATCAAGGCCTGGTTCGGCATCCGCCTGCCCAGTATCTACGGCTTCGGCGGCATCCTGCTGGCGCTGTCCACCAAGCTGTTCCCGCTGGTGTTCCTGTACGTCAACGGCGCGCTCAAGAACGTGGACAACTCCCTGCTGGAAGCGTCCTCCAACATGGGCTGCAAGGGCGTACGCCGTTTCTTCAAGGTCGTGATCCCGCTGTGCATGCCCTCCATCCTGGCGGCAGGCCTGATGGTGTTCATGCGCTCACTGGCGGACTTCGGTACCCCGCGCATGATCGGCGAGGGATATATGACCTTCCCGGTCATCATTTACCAGCAGTACGTCGGCGAAGTCGGCACCAACTACAACTTTGCCGCAGCCATCGCCGTGATCGCGGTCGTCATCACCGCCGTCATCTTCCTGCTGCAGAAGTGGTCCAGCAACCGCTTCAGCTTCACCATGAACGCCCTGCACCCCATCGAGCGCCGGAAGGCCGGGAAGCTCGGCAGCGCGCTGATCCACATCTTCCTTTACGGCATGGTGGTCATTTCGTACGCGCCGCAGCTCTTCCTGGTCTACTACTCCTTCCATAACGTGAGCCGCACGGGCAACATCATCAAGCCCGGCTACTCCTTCATGAACTACCGGACCGTATGGCCGGACCTCGGCCCCGCGGTCTGGAACACGCTGCGCATCTGCGGCGGCGCGCTGATCATCATCGTCGTCATGGCCATGCTGATCAGCTACCTGGTGGTACGCCGCCGCAACGTGGTCAACAACGTGATCGACACCATGTCCATGATCCCGTACATCATCCCGGGCGCCGTCATCGGCATCGCCATGATCATGGGCTTCAACAGCGGCTTCCTGGTGCTGACCGGCACCGCCTGGATCATGGTCATCTCCATGTGCATCCGGCGTATGCCCTATACCATCCGTTCCAGCGTCGCCGTGCTGCAGCAGATCCCCATCACGGTGGAGGAAGCCGCGGCCAGCCTGGGCGCGTCCAAGTTCAAGACCTTCTGGAAGATCACCATCCCCATGATGTTCAATGGCGTCGCGGCCGGTGCGGTCATGACCTGGGTCACGCTCATCACGGAACTGTCCAGCTCCGTCATGCTATACACTTATAAGACGATCACCCTGAACCTGCTGGTCTATGTGCTGGTGGTCGGCGGCACGGACGCCCGCGCCTGCGCGGCCTCCACGATCCTGACCCTCTTCACGGTGGCAACCCTCGCGCTCTATATGCGCCTGGCCAAGAACAAGGAACTTTCCCTGTAATAAAAAAGGAGTTGAATCGAACATGCCCTACGTAAACGCCAAGGAAATGCTCACCGATGCCAAGAAGAACCACTATGCGGTGGGCCACTTCAACCTGAACAACATGGAGTCCGTCCGCGCCTTCCTGCTGGCAGCGGAAGAACAGAAAAGCCCCATCATACTGGGCGTATCCGGCGGAACCGCCAAGTATATGGGCGGCTATAAAACCATCGCCGATATGGTGCGCGACTTCATGGACTTCCTGAAGATCACCGTGCCGGTATGCACCCACGTGGACCATGGCACCTATGAGGAAGCCCTGGCGGCCATCGACGGCGGGTTCAGCTCCGTCATGTTCGACGGCAGCAAGTACTCCATCGAAGAGAACATCGAAAAGACGCGCGAAGTCGTGCGCCTGGCCCACCTGAAGGGCATTACCGTGGAAGCGGAAGTCGGCGCCATCGGCGGCGAGGAAGACGGCCGCATCGCCATGGGCGAATGCGCCGATCCGGAGCAGTGCGCGCGCATCGCGGGTCTGGGCATCGATTTTCTGGCCGCGGGCATCGGCAACATCCACGGCAAGTATCCCGCCAACTGGCCCGGCCTGCGTTTCGACGTACTTGACGCGATCCAGCAGAAGACCGGCGACCTGCCCCTGGTGCTGCACGGCGGCAGCGGCATCCCCGACGAGATGGTCCGCAAGGCCATCACCCTGGGCGTCAGCAAGGTCAACGTCAACACCGAATGCCAGATCGCCTTTGCGGAAGCGACCCGCGCGTACATCGAAGCGGGCAAGGACCGCCAGGGCAAAGGCTTCGCCCCCCGCGCCCTGCTGGCCCCCGGTCTGGAAGCCACCAAGGCCAAGTGCATCGAAAAAATGGAGCTGTTCGGCAGCATCGGCAAAGCCTGAGCATTCCACAGAAACTGCAGCAGGCTGTCTTTCCGGATGTGAAAGACAGCCTGCTTTTCTGATGCGGTATGCCGCCGTGCGGCTCACGGATTCCACGCTCCGTAGGTTGCATCATCCGGCCGGGTATGATAGACTGCGGTGCGTAAGGAGGCGATGGCAATGGATCGCTATGTGACCGGGGCTGTGATTCGCAGGCTCCGTGAAGGCAAGAAGCTGACACAGGAAGAGCTGGCAGAGAAAATCCACGTCAGCGGCAAAGCGGTGAGCAAATGGGAGACGGGCCAGGGCTTCCCCGATATCAGCCTGCTGGAGCCGCTGGCAAAGGCCCTCGGTATTTCCGTGATCGAACTGCTGTCCGGCGAGGACATCCGCAACCGGAACAGGGCTTTCAACATGGCCCGCAGCAGGTTCTACGTCTGCCCGGTCTGCGGTAACGTGATCCAGGCGACCGGAGAGGCCGTGGTCAGCTGCTGCGGGATCACGCTGCCGCCCCTCGAGCCGGAAGCGCCGGACGCGGATCACCGGCTGCGTGCCGAGGCCGTGGAGGACGAATACTACATCTCCCTCGATCATCCGATGACCAAGGACCACTATATCTCGTTCCTGGCAGCGGTATCGGATCAGGGGATACAGCTGGTCAAGCTGTATCCAGAAGGAAACGCCGAAGCGCGGTTCAAGACCAGCCGCGTGCAGCAGCTGTACGCGTACTGCAACCGGCACGGCCTGTTTCGCGTCAGCAGAAAGGATATCCAAAACGCCATAGCCGGCATCTGATCCCGACGTTGCCGCTCGCATAAAGCGCACTGACCGGCACACGAAAACTGCCGCCTCCCTTCGGAGCGCGGCAGTTTTGTTTTCTGTTATGACAGGTCAGTCCAGCCTGAGGATCAGTCGCAGCACGTTGCAGGCCGCCTTCTCCATGTCTTCCCGGGTCAGGGTGCCCTTCTCCTTGGCAGCCAGCAGGCGCTCCGGGAAGCCGGTCGCCATCTTCATGTCGTTTCCGGCGGCGGCTTCCTTGTAATGCTCGCCCTTGGTCCACCAGTCGGTGGTCACCATGCCGTCAAAGCCCCACTCCTCACGCAGGATGCCGGTCAGCAGGTCGCGGTTTTCGCTGGCGCGGTGGCCGTTGATGATGTTGTAGCTGGTCATGATGGACCAGGGATGGGCTTCCTTGACCAGGATCTCGAACTGCCGGATATAGATCTCGCGGATCGCCCGCTCGGAGGCGCGGGAATCGCTGTTCACGCGGTTCGTTTCCTTGTTATTCAGGGCGAAATGCTTCGGCGTGGCGGCCACGCGGTTGGACTGCACGCCGCGGATCAGGCTCGCGGCCTGTTTGCCCGCCAGCAGCGGGTCTTCCGAATAATACTCGAAATTTCTGCCGCAGAGGGGGTTCCGGTGGATATTGACGCCCGGCGCCAGCCAGACCTGGATGTTGTTCTCCTTCGCTTCCAGAGCGCAGGCCGCGCCGACCTCCCACGTGACCTGCGGATCCCAGGTGCTGGCCAGCAGCGTGGCGCAGGGGAAGGCCGTGGTGGTCACGCCCAGGCCGGGATTGATGCGTACGCCCGCCGGTCCGTCTGCGGTCATCATGTTGGGTACGCCGTATACCACGTTGTTCCCGTAGCCGAAGGTATTCGCCAGGCCCACGTTGGGCTGTCCGCCCAGCAGCCGGGCCAGATCCCCGTCCGGCAGCGCGGATACGAAAGCCTCCAGGCTCAGTTTGCCGTCCGCCACGTCCTGCAGCTGGGGCGTTGAAGTTCCGCGGCCGAAATTGCTGCGCCGCGGCACGCCCCTGAGCTCCGGCAGGGCGTTGTTTTCCTCATCGGACAAACGGGGCAGTACGGAAGCGTTGAAATCGTTGCAGGGCGCGGTGGGCAGTTCCTCATAGTTGCCATCGGACAGGAGGCGCTTTTCCAGGCAGGTCGGGACTAGGCGGGCCGTCAGCTGCTCGACCACACGGTCCTCCGTCAGCGTCCAGGTCTCCGGCGCCCAGCGGCCGTCCCGCACGCTGGTGCCGATGAAGAAGCGGTATTCCCCCGCCTCCAGCACCCAGGCGGACTTGGCCACCTTGCCGAGGTCGTCATAGCTGGCGAAAACGCTCACGGGGAAGCGTACGATCACCTGCTCCTCCTCGCCCGGTGCCAGCAGCCGGGTCTTGCGGTAGCCGCAAAGCACCTTGGCCGGCTTGCCCAGCCTGCCCTGAGGCGCGCTGCAGTAGACCTGCACGACCTCCCTGCCGGGCACGCTGCCGGTGTTCAGCACGCGCACGCAAGCCTCCGCGCTGTCGCCGTCAAAGGCCATCCGTTCCCCGGAGAGGGCAAAGCGCGTATAGCTCAGGCCGAAGCCGAAGGGATACACCACCCGGTCCTTCGCGCCGGGAATGGTCTCGAAGTAGCGGTATCCCACATAGATATCCTCGGTGTATTCCGCATAGTCGTCGCTGTCGTAGAAATGCTCGCAGCCGGGATAGTCCTCCAGTTCGGCAGCATAGGTATCCGCCAGCTTGCCGCTGGGGTTGTACAGGCCCATCAGCAGTTCCGCCGCCGCGCAGCCGCCCTCCAGACCGCCCTGATAAGCCAGCAGCAGGCCCTGGATATGGGGATCGTCGCGGAAGAAGGCGGTTTCCACCATGCCGCCCACGTTCAGCACCACGATGGTCTTCGCGAACGTACGGCTCACCGTTTCCACCATGGCGCGCTCGGCGTCTGAAAGGTAGAAATCGCCGTGCTCGAACAGTACGTCGCTCATGCTCACGACGTCGTCCGTCACCGGCTCCTTCCGGGTGATCTTCGCCCGGGTGGATTTCCGGTCCCAGCCCTCGCCGGAAAAGCGACTGACAGAGATGACCGCGGTGTCCGTGAAGGCCCGGGCTTCGGTCAGCAGCTCCTGCGGCACCGCCGGTTCCGCTACCATGCCGGGGACCCAGCCTTCCGCGTAGCGCGCGGCCACGTATTCCCGATAAAACGCCGCCGTGCCGGGATAAACCGCTTCCGGGCCGAGGATCTCCATAAACCCGTCGTAAATGCTGCGTATATAGGGCACGGTCACATCGCCGCTTCCGCCGCCGCCCTTCACATAATCGACAGTTGCCTTCCCGAACAGCGCGACGCGGGTGCCGCGGGCCAGGGGCAGCGCGCCGCCTTCGTTCTTCAGCAGCACCATGCCCTCGCGGGCCGCCCGGCGGGAAAGTGCGATATGCTCCGCGCTCGCGGTGACACGCCTGCCGTCCCTGCCCAGCGGCAGACCCGGCTGGTATTTCGCGCGAATCCATCTCTCCATGTTGTGTTCCTCCTCGTATTCGTTCCGGGCGGTTTCCCGGGCAATCGTTTCAGTCCGCGGTCATTATAACAGACTCGGAACGCTTGTTCAAGCAAATACTGAATGCTTTACGACTTATGATTTTCCTGATATAGCAGATCCGGCCGCTTGCGATTGACAAATATCCGGCCCCTGTCTATAATGCTGGCATAGCGGTATGACCCGCAGGTACGGCTGATTCCATGGAAACGTGTTTGAAGGAGGATCCACCCATGGCAAAAGTACTTTTGCTGAACGGAAGCCCCAAGGCGCATGGCTGCACTGCCGCCGCGCTGGACGAAATGATCCGGATATTTGAAGCGGAAGGCATTGAAACGGAACTGATCCACGTCGGCAATCAGGCCATACGCGGATGCGTGGCCTGCGGCTTCTGCAAAAAGAACGGCCGCTGCGTGGTGAACGATCTCGTCAACGAGACTGCTCCGAAGCTGGAAGCTGCCGACGGTCTGGTGATCGGCTCCCCGGTCTACTACGGCTCCCCCAACGGCACGCTCCTCTCATTTCTGGACCGGCTGTTTTACAGCACGCCTTTTTCCAAGCATATGAAGGTGGGCGCCGCGGTGGTCAGCTGCCGGCGCGGCGGCAACACGGCTTCCTTCGATGTGCTCAACAAGTATTTCACCATCAGCGGCATGCCGGTGGCCTCCAGCACCTACTGGAACCAGGTACACGGCTTCACCGCAGAGGACGTGAAGAAAGACCTGGAAGGCCTCGAGATCATGCGCAACCTGGCGCGCAACATGTCCTTCCTGATCAAAGCCATCGCCGACGCCCGGGGCAATTACGGCCTTCCGCCCGTCGAGCGCGGCTCATTTACCAGCTTTCCGGACGGGAAATAACGGCCATGAAACTGACAGATCTGTTTCATAAAAAACAGGCGCCGGCCCTTTCCTACGATCATGAACGCCTGGAGCCCGCCATGCGGTGCAGCATCTGCAACGGCGAGCAGGTGGCGGGATTTCGCGACCGGCAGACCGGCCGCTTCGAGGAGGTCATGCTGGTCCGCAGCGACGCCGACCTGGCCGCTTTCAAAGCGAAATACGGCATTGAGGGCGATGTGGTCAGGTTTTACTGATTTGCGCAGCGCTTGTCCATAAGGATAATTGTCATGACGAAAGAGGATGCTTCATGGAAACAGCGTTGATCCTGGCGCGGCAGATCCTGCAGATGTTTTTACTGGGCGGACTGGGCTACGCGCTGTTCAAAACGAAAAAGATCACCCAGGAAGGCAGCAAGGCCCTGGGCAACATCCTGATCTATCTGGCCCTGCCCGCCGTCATCATCAACGGTTTCCTGGTGGAGCGCACCACGGAGCACCTGCTGGGGATCCTATACAGCGCGGTCTGCGCCGCAGCCCTGCTCCTGCTGTCCATCCTGATTTCCCGCTTCGTGTTCCGCAATGATCCCATCGCCGCGTTCGCCGGCGCCTTTTCCAACCCGGGCTTCTTCGGCATCCCGCTGATCATCGCCTCGGTCGGCCAGGGCGCGGTCTTCTACGTGGCCTGTTTCGTGGCATTCCTCAACATCGGCCAGTGGACCTACGGCGTATCCGTTCTGACCGGCCAGCCCCTTCGGCAGGGCCTGCAGCCGAAAAAGCTGATCAAAGCGCCCTTCATCATCGCCATCCTGATCGGCCTGCTGCTGTTTCTGACGCAGATCCGGCTGCCTGCCGTGATCAGCGGGTGCCTTTCCTCCGTGGCCGCCCTGAACACTCCTCTGGCCATGTTCACCGTGGGCATCTATCTGGCCCAGACGGATATCCCCGGCATGCTGAGGCGCAGGTCGGTATATATGATAGCGCTGGTGCGCCTGCTGGTGATCCCGGCGGTCTCCCTGCTGCTGCTCTCGCTGCTGCCTCAGGCCCTGCACGATATGAAGCTGGTGCTGCTCCTGGCGATCGCCTGCCCGGTCGGCTCCAACGTGGCCGTATACGCCCAGCTGCACGGCAAGGATTACCCCTACGCGGTGGAAACCGTGATCATCTCCACCCTCTTCTCCATCGTTTCGATCCCGATGCTGATGTGGTTCACGTCAGTGATCTGGTGACGCCATCCGAACATAAAACGAGCCGGCTGCGTTCTGTGCACCGGCTCGTTTTAATGGATATCGGCAGATTATTTGATGCCGCTGTGGACGAAGGATTCGATGAACCGCTTCTGGAAGAACAGGAACAGGATCAACAGCGGTGCTACCGTCAGCAGGGTGGCGGCGCAGGTATCGGACCACAGGGCGCCGATCTCGCTGGCCTGGGCGAAGATGGCCAGGCCGACGGTCAGCAGGCGCTTGGTGGGCTTGTTGATGACGATCAGCGGCCACAGGAAGTTGTTCCACTGGTAGGACGCGGCGATCAGCCCGTGGGCGATGTAGCAGGGCACCAGCAGGGGCAGGTAGATGCGGATGATCATGGAGAACAGGTTGCATCCGTCGATGCGCGCGGCCTCCTCCAGCTCATAGGGGATGGTCTTGATGGTCTGGCGCATCAGGAAGGTGCCCATGGCAGACGCGAAGAAGGGCAGCATGGCGCCCAGCAGCGTGTCGTTCAGCCCCAAGCGGGTAATGGTCATGTAGTTGGGCAGGATCAGAACGTCCGCCGCGATCATGATCTGGGTCAGGAACAGGATGAACAGGGTGTTTTTACCGTAAAAGTTCAGCCGCGCGAAGGCATAGCCCGCCATGGTGATGGTGACGAACTGAGCGCCGAGCACGCCGGCGACCAGGATCAGCGTATTGATGTAATAATTTCCCCAGGGCGCCATGCTCCAGATGCGTGTGATATTGGCGAACGTGGGCCACCAGCCCACGGCCAGCATGTCCAGTTCCAGCTCCCTGGGAACAAAGGCGGTACGCACCAGCCAGACCAGCGGGATCAGGCAGATAATGGCGAACGCATACATGAAGAAGTACATGAAGAACTTGCCCGGCGTCATTTTCCAGGCTGCTTTTTTGGTTTTCTTTGCAGCGGTAACGGCAGTCATCCGTATCTCCTCCTTCCTTACGCGTAGAACGTGCGCTTGTCCTGGGTAAAGAACTGCACGCAGGTAATGATCAGCAGCAGCACGATGACCACCACGGTGATGGCGGAAGCCATGCCGTAGTTGGTCTGGTCAAACGCCTTCTGATACACGTAAAACAGCAGCATGTTGCTGGCATTGCCCGGGCCGCCCTTGGTAAGGATGTACAGATGGTCCACCAGCTTGAAGGCATTGGTCATGGTGATGATCATGACATACAGGGTGGTGGGCATCAGCATGGGCCAGGTGATGCGCCAGAAGGTCTGGGTGGGATTGGCCCCGTCGATGGTGGCGGCTTCATACAGCTCCGGATTGATGTTCTGCAAGCCGGATATGAAGAAGACCATCACGTAGCCCGCCTGCTTCCAGATCATCATGACGATCAGCGCCCACAAAACCGCTTTGGGGTCGGTCAGAAAATGCCAGGTGTTGTTGTTGAAAATGTACCCCAGCATGCCGTAGCCGGGGGTATATATGAACAGCCAGATGTTCGCTACAGCGACCATCGGGAGAAGTGTCGGATAGAAGAAGGAGACGCGCACCAGGCCCTTGCCGATCTTGACCCTGTTGGCGAAGATCGCCATCATGATGGCCAGGATAATGGAGGTAGGCACGGTCACCACCGCTACGATGATATTGTTCTTGAATGATTCAGCGAAGATCTTGTCTTTGGTGAAAAGCTGCACATAGTTTTTGATTCCCACGTACACCGGGCCGGTACGGATGGTGGCGTTGTTATCCTTATACAGGGAATTCCAAACGCTGTACCCGATGGGATAGAAGGTAAACATGGCCAAAAAAATCAAAGAGGGCAGCAGCAGCATCCAGGCCAGCCGGGTGTTGCGCCACATCTTTCTTCTTTCCCGCGGGTTGTTGATAACTTTTTTCTTGGCGAGAGCGGTCATCTGATCATCCCCAATATTCAGGATAGGACTTCCCCGCTTTTACAGCGGGGAAGTCCGAAATACATGCCAGATCAAGTTTAACGATACTGCTCCAGGATGAGGTCGGCAGCTTCCTGCGCCTCGTTCAGGGCCGTCTCGGCATCCTTCACGCCGGTCATGACTTCTTCGATGGCGGTGTCCAGGATATCCTGTACGGTCTTCTGATCGTATACGGAGAATTCAGCGGAAGCATATTCGAGCTGGTCACGGGCGGTCAGGGCGCTGGGGAAGCCCGCGGCGTAGTCGATCATACGCTGGGTCTCATAAGCTTCGGGACGAGTCGCAACGTAGCCGGTGTCGATGGACCACTGGGCCACGCGGTCAGGATTGTTGGTCATCCACTTGATGAACTTGAAGGCCGCCTGGGTCTGCTCTTCGGTGATGTTGTCATCCTTGAACAGATAGAAGTTGCCGCCGCCAGTGGGAGAACCGTAGGAGGTGTTGGCCGGCAGGTAGCTGGTGCCGAACGGGAAGCTGGCGTCCTTCTTGACGCTGGTCAGCTGGCCGGTGGTGTGGTACATCATGGCGATCGTGCCGTTGACGAAGTCGTTGCGGGTGTTGGCCCACTTGGGAGCAACGGGCATCGCGCCGATATCGCTCAGGTGCTTCCAGAACTTGAGGCCGGTGATGGTCTTGGGATCGTTGAAGTACACTTCGGTACCGTCGTCGCTCATCAGGTTGAAGTGATCCTGGGTCAGGGTGAAGGTTTGCAGCATCCAGTAGGCATAGCCGGCCTTGTCGGAAGGCACTTCGATGCCGTAACGGACCACGTTGCCGGCGTCATCCTTCTTGACCAGCTTGGCGGCATACTCTTCGAGCTCGGTCCAGTTCTTGGGCGCGACTTCGGGATCCAGGCCCGCTTCTTTAAACGCGTCCTTGTTCCAGTACAGGATAATGGTGGAGCGCTGCCACGGGATACCGTAGGTCAGGTAGCCGCCGTTGCCGTCGGGCAGACGGGAGTTCTGCATGAAGCCGTCATAGAAGCCGTTCAGCCAGGCCTTGTCTTCGTCAGTGGTGCAGAACTGGTTGTAATCCTGCAGCACGCCCAGGGAATAGAGCTGGTACAGGTCGATGGAGAACATCAGGGCGATGGCGGGGGTGTTGTGCGCCTTGATGTCGGCCATGACCTTGGTGGTGGTGTCGGCATAGGAGCCGGCATAGATGGGATTGATCTTGATGTCGGGGTTCTCGGCATGGAATTCATCGCACAGGGCGCTGATCAACTGATCGGGGCCGCCGCCGACGGATACCGGGAAGTACATGTTCAGCTCAATGACATCGTCCGCCAGAGCAAAGGAGGCGATGCTGAGCACGAACACCAGCACCAGGATCATGGAAAGCAGTTTCTTCACAAGAGTCCCTCCTTTAATAAATATACAGAGCAACAGCCCTTGAATGAATGACGGAGAAAACCCATCTCCGCCGATTAACGAAAATATAGCACTCTTTGTCATTTATGTCAATAGACTGGTTGTATTTTTACCGGATATTAAATGATTTTGGGTGTTTTTTTATCCGTTTTCCCGGCCGCGCGAATGCCGCTTGACTTTAAGCCGTACAAATCTTTATAATGGGTATGAAATATAGTATCCGCAGCCGCAGGAGGAGCATTCCATGCCGATCGGAGTCATCTGCAACACTATCGCCATCGCCGCGGGCGGCGTCGCCGGCGCGACGCTGGGCAGCCGCCTTTCCGCGGAATTCAAGGAAAAGCTGAACCTGGTGTTCGGCATCTGTGCGCTGGGCATCGGCATCAGCTCCATCGTGCTGATGGCCAACCTGCCGGCCGTGATCCTGAGCCTCATACTGGGCACGATCCTGGGCACCGTACTGCACCTGGGCGAGCGCATCTCCCGCGGCGGGGCCGCCATGGCCCGGCTGTTCACGCAGAAAGAGGGGAATCAGGACACCGCGCTGCTGGTCACCACCATCGTGCTGTTCTGCGCCAGCGGGTCGGGCATCTTCGGCTCCATCGTCTCCGGCATCAGCGGCGATCACAGCATCCTGCTGGCCAAGTCGATCCTGGACCTGTTCACGGCCATGATCTTCGCCTGCAGCCTGGGCATGGTGGTCTCCGCCGTGGCGATCCCCCAGTTCGTGATTTTCATGGCGCTTTTCCTGCTGGCCAAAGTGATCTATCCGCTGACCACCCCGGCCATGATCAACGATTTCAAGGCCGTGGGCGGCCTGGGCCTGCTGGCCACCGGCCTGCGCATCGCCCGGATCAGGGACTTCCCCATCGCCGATATGATCCCTGCCATGCTGATCGTGTGGCCGATCAGCTGGATGTGGACCCAGTGGATCGTGCCGCTGCTGTGACGCAGACGGTTTTCCCCACACCCGGCCGTAACGGCCTACCAACTGACAGGAGGACGAAACATGCTCGCCATCGGTACCAAAGCCCCGGACTTTCAGGCTCCGGATCAGAACGGACAGACGAGAAGCCTGTCCGAGTTCCTCGGAAAGAAGATCATCCTGTATTTCTACCCCAAGGACATGACCGCCGGCTGCACCAAACAGGCCTGCGGCTTTGCGGAGCTGTACCCGCAGTTTCAGGAAAAGGACGCTGTCGTCCTCGGCGTCAGCAAGGATTCGGTCGCGTCCCACAAGAAATTTGAAGAAAAGTACGGCCTGCCTTTCACCCTGCTTTCCGATCCGGACAAAGTGATCATCCAGGCCTACGACGTCTGGAAGGAAAAGATGAATTACGGCAAGCCCACCATGGGTGTGGTCCGTACCACCTACCTGATCGACGAGAACGGCGTGATCGTCAAGGCCTTCGGCAAGGTCAAGGCCGCGGAGAATCCGGCACAGATGCTGGAAGAGCTCATATAATTAGCATTCATCAGATGAATCAGACATCTTATTCATTTTCAGGTTAAAACAATAGAATACTGCCGCTATGGGAAAGCACCGATGAGTGCAGAAATCAGGAGATATACTTGTAGCGGCGGCCCTTGGGCATTCCGTGCGCGGTGCGCGAGGCGCCTGCGCCCGCGGTGCGCGCGCGATACAGCCGCCATACATGTGACGTGATGATTCAAGCGGCTGTGTTTCGGGGTGTGTTCGTTATTGAGGCAACCATATACGCCACGGAGGTGGCGGCCCAGGGGCCGCCGCTACAAGGTCACCATTTGTAATTGCAACGATGTTTAGAAAAAATGATTATTTTGATTGAGTATTACACGGCTTCAGATGATCCATCATTCAAAGAACGCCTGTCCAGTCGGCAGTTGGACAGGCGTTCTTTCAGTTATGATTCTTCCTCTTCCAGCCCGCGCAGGAAGATCAGCATGTCCTGCTCGATCCAGTAACGGAAGGTGACGCCGGGGCAGTGCACGGCGAGGCAGCGCAGTTCAGCGTACATGGGCAGGCCGTCGCCCACATCGTGCCAAAGGTCCGCAAACACATAATCCGTACCTTCCAGCGGCGCGTGGTTCCGCAGGTATTGGAAGGCATCCGCCTCCGCCAGGCGGATCTTT
>JBGUIY010000293.1:0-8935 GCA_045113475.1 Christensenellales bacterium
TGGTCAGATGGTGCATGGATAATTTGTTCTGATGAAGCCATATGAAGTGAGGGATAGCAGTGCTACGTCGATCGGAATGAGGCAAAATCAGAACAGATCAGACATGTGCCAGTTGTGCGCCGGATTAATCAGCGGATCCTTGACTTTTGACCAATCAGGACAGGATATCCTGGTTCAGAATTCATGGATGAACCAATAAGTAATCTGATACGTCCGCTTCTTCAAACTCAGCCAGGGCCGGATGATATGTCAGCGTTTTGATGATTTCCCAGCCTTTCCGGTTCGCCGCCGCATTCTCCCGGATCGGACGGAAGCCGAGATCCATATAAACGTTGCAGGCCAGCCAGGTGGTTGTCTGTGTGGGGACGACCGCGCGGCGGTAGCCGAGCGATTGCATATAACTGAGCACATGGACGATCAGCGGCTTGGACAGATGATGTCCCTGATCTTCTCTGCATACCGCTACCCAGTGCAGCCAACCGTTGATACCGTCGTCGGCGTTTGGGACGTCATAATAGGCTGTCGCGGTCGCGACTTTTCTGCCGTCTGTGTTGACGACGAAGAACATGCGGCGCTCCATCTCGCTCTCGTGGCCGCTGTAGTACTTCTGCCAAGCCTGCTCGCCCTCCTCATGGGTGGAAAACTCTTTTGCGCTCTTCTCAATACCGATCCATGCTTCCCGGTCTCCGGGCACGTAGTTTTCAAAATGATAGCCGGCGGGCAGAGCGTATTCCGGAAGATCATCCAGGTTCCTTTCGAGCCTCAGCGGGTAGTACGGTAGGCGCGGGTCATGGTTGTCAAACATGCGCAGCATGTCCCTTACCCTTGCGCTGCAGCGGTCTGTCTTATACATTTCAGTTTCCGTCATGGGTCTCTTCATCCCTGTGCAGCTCCTCGAACCGCTGGCGCATGGTGGGGTTGTTTTTCGTCAGCTTTTTGATGGAGAGGTCCTCGGCCTTGTCGTTGGCCAGGCGGAGCTGGCGGTCGGAGGCGGTCAGGGCTTCCTTGATCTTCTGCAGGTGGGCGATGGACTTGTCGATCTCGTCGATGGCTTCGCTGAAGCGCTTGCTGGCCTGGGCGTAGTTGTAGGCGAACTTTTCCTTGAAGTCGGAAACGGCTTCCTCAAAGTGGGTGATGTCGATGTTCTGTTCCCGGACCCGGGCCAGTTCGCGGCGGGCCTGCACGGCGTTCAAGGCGGCGTTGCGCAGCAGGGTGATCATGGGAATGAAGAACTGCGGGCGGATGACGTACATTTTTTCGTAGCGGTAGGATACGTCCACGATGCCCGTGTTGTACAGCTCGCTGTCCGCTTCCAGCAGGGTCACCAGCACGGCGTATTCGCAGTTCTTTTCACGGCGGTCCTTGTCCAGCTCGCGGAAGAAGTCCTCGTTTTTGTGCTTGGTGGCGGTGGTGTCCATCTCGTTTTTCATTTCGAACATGATGGACAGTACCTCGGTACCGTCCTCTGCGGCTTCACGGAAGATGAAATCGCCCTTGCTGCCGGTGCGGGCATCGTTGTCCTTGTCGAAATAGGCGTTGGGGAAGGCGGTCATGCGGATCTTGTCGAATTCGTCTTTGCAGTGCTGCTCCAGGCTTTCTCCCACCATTTTGGTGGACTGGCGGGCCTTGAAATCCCGGTACTGGGCGATCTGCTCGTCCTTGAAGGCCAGTTCCTTCTCGTGCTGTTCGCGCATCAGGTGTTCGCGGTTCACACGGTCGTCCTTTTCGTGCTGGAGGTCGCTTTCCAGCTTCCGGATGGTCAGCTGCTGCTCCTGCACCGCCAGGCGCACCGCCTGCTCCGTGCGCTCCTGCTCGTTTTTCAGCTGGGTGCGCAGCTGCTCCACGGTCTGGCGGTCCTTCTGCTCGGAGAGCCTGGTTTCCAGCTCGGCGCGCTCCAGTTCGGCCCGGTGCTGCTGTTTCAGCGCTTCCAGCTTCGCGTGGAGCTCCGTGAGCTCCTGGTCCTTCTCCTTTTCAACGCGGCTGACGGCCAGCTGCACCGCGGTCTGCTGCCGCGTTTCGACTTCCCGGGCGAACTCTTTATCCCGGACCTGCTTTACGATGGCGGCGTAGCCGGCCTCGTCCACCTGAAACACTTCGCCGCAGTGCGGACATCTGATTTCTTGCATGGTTCCTCCTAAGGAAACGCTGATTAAATGAGGTGGTTAGATGGTGCATGGATGATTCGGTCTGATGAAGCCGTATGTAGCGAAACGTAGTAGAACTACGTTGAGCGGAATGAGGCAATATCAGACCGAATCAGACTTGTGCCAGATATGCCGCCGAATTAATCAGCGATTCCCCCAATCGGCCATCTGCGGAAGGGACACGTCTCCCGCTTGTAGGCGGCGCGCAGCTCCACCAGGCACCCGCAGCCCATGCAGGTGCCGTTGTTGAGCTGGCCGCATTGGCGGCATAGGGTCAGCCGCGCTTCATATACGTCCGGGGCCGCTTTCTGCTGCGCGGGGATGCCGGCCAGCAGGGAAGCGACGTATTTTTGATAATCTGCCGGGAAAGCTTCCCTGAGCAGGCAGCGCCGGCAGCGCGTCTCAGTCATGGAGGCGCACCGCCAGGTGCGTGACGCTGACGGGGGGCAGGGTCGCGTTCAGGCCCCTGTCTGTCACGGTGAAAGCGGTAAAGGGCACGTCGTGCACGGTCTCCGGCGCGTCAAAGGTATTGTGGGCGCCCATGGGGCCGGTCAGGACCTCGGCGGACACAACTCCCGCCCGATGGCCGGAAAGGTCAATGTCCAGTGTCTGAGCGTCGTCCAGGCCCGGATTCACCAGGGTGATGTGGATCAGCCCGTCGCTGTCGACGGAGGCGGACGCCTGCACCGCGGGAATCCCGTCGGCCGAAACCGGGGCTTTCATCTCGCTCATCAGCAGCTCGTTCTCCTGATGGTGCATGAACAGCTTGAACACGTAATAGGTCGGCGTCAGCAGCATGCGCGGGCCTTCGGTCAGGATCAGGGATTGCAGCACGTTCACCAGCTGGGCCAGGTTGGCCATATGCACGCGCTGGCAGTGCTTGTTGAAGATGTTCAGCGTGAGTCCGGCGACCATGGCGTCCCGCATGGTGTTCTGCTGGTACAGGAAGCCCGGGTTGGTGCCCGGCTCCACGTCGTACCAGGTGCCCCATTCGTCCACGATCAGGCCCACGCGGCGCTCGGGATCGTGCTGGTCCATGATCGCGCTGTGGCGGGCGATGATGGCGTCGATATTCAGGGCCTTCTGCAGCGTGTCGGCGTAGTCCTCGCGGCTGAAGCCCAGGGCGGGCCCTTTGTGGTCCCAGTCGTGGGGCACGGTATAATAGTGCAGCGAAAGGCCGTCCATGAGTTTCCCGGCCCGCTTCATCAGGATATCGGTCCATTCATAGTCCAGGCCGCTGGAGCCGCAGGCGACCTTGTATATCCTGCTGTCGCTGCGGTACTGGCGGACGTAGGTCTGATAGCGCCGGTATTCGTTCGCGTAGTATTCGGCGGTCATGTTGCCGCCGCAGCCCCAGTTTTCGTTGCCGACGCCGAAGAAGGGCAGCTTCCAGGCCGCTTCATGCCCGTTCTGACGGCGCAGATCAGCCATGGGGGAGACACCGTCGAAGGTGATGTATTCCACCCACTCGCTCATCTCCTGAACCGTGCCGGAGCCCACATTGCCGTTGACGTAAGGCTCGCAGCCCAGCTGGCGGCACAGTTCCATGAATTCGTGGGTGCCGAAGCTGTTGTCCTCGGTCACGCCGCCCCAGTGGGTGTTGACCATGCGCTTGCGGGTTTCCTTGGGGCCGATGCCGTCCCGCCAGTGATATTCGTCGGCAAAGCAGCCGCCGGGCCAGCGCAGCACGGGAATGCGGATGGCGCGCAGGGCGTCCACAGCGGCCTTGCGCATGCCGTTGACGTTGGGGATCTCGGAGTTTTCGCCCACATACAGGCCGCCGTAGATGCAGCGGCCCAGATGCTCTGAAAAATGGCCCTGGATGGTCTTGCGGATGTGTCCGCGGGTGACGTCAGGCTGTATGACAAGGGTATTCATCGTCGGTTTGCTCCTCTCGGATTGCTTTGGGGGAAATGCGACGCTCCAAGGATATCACAAATCGCCCGCGACTGCAATAAAGCCCGGAACGGCAAAATAATTTCTGACAGCAGGAAAAATAGGAAAAACAGCGAATATGTACGCTTCGTGCCCCAAAAATATTCAGGAGGTTGTATTATGAACAAAAAAGAACTGATCGAAGCCGTATACGCGAAGGCTGAAATGACCAAGAAGGAAGCGGAAGCCGCCGTCAACGCGACGCTGGATTCCATCATCGAAGGTCTTGCCCAGGAAGGCAAGGTCGTTATCCCCGGTTTCGGCAGCTTTGAAGTCCGCAGCAAGACTGCCCGCGAAGGCCGCAATCCCCGCACCGGCGAAAAGATCAAGATCTCCGCGAAGCGCGCCCCCGCCTTCAAGCCCGGCAAGGCCATGAAGGACGCCGTGGAAAAGAAGTAATCATCCCGCGCATATGAGCAAGCGCCGCCCGTTTGGGCGGCGCTTGCTGTTTGTACAGGTTCTGAAATCACTGCGCGTTCATGTTTTCCGCGTACTGCAGGATCTCCATGGCCAGATCGTCCTCGGGGATGCCGGTCTGATTGCACCATTCCGTGACGATGTTTGCCGCTTTCTCCAGTTCCTCGTCCGTCATTTCAAGGGTGCCGGCGGCATAGCGGTTCAGGCGGTCCTGGGCGCGCAGGGCGGCGCTGGAAAAGGTCAGCCCGTTTTCAGCCATATATTTGCTGAGGCAGACGTTTTCCGCCGTGACGAGCACGCTGATCATGCGCTTCTTCAGCCCGGCCTCATACGCCTGTTCGAAGGTTTCCTTGTCCACGCCCATGGACGCCAGGTAGTTTTTCAGGCTCTCCTCGTCCAGCGTCGCTTCGGGAGAGGTGCTGTCGTAAGCGGCCTTTCTCAGGTCGTTGATGGCGGTCTGGATATTCTCGGGGATGGCGGTCTGGTGTTCCGCGGCCACCTTTTCCAGCATATCCGCATATTCGAGCAGCGCTTCGCGAACGATGATCCTGCCGCTGCTGGCGAGCACCTGCGAAAGCTTTCCGGCGTCTTTTTCCAGCGCCTCCAGGCGTTCCTTGGCCATGCCTAAGAACTGGCTGGAGCCGCCCTTTACGGTGTTCCAGGTCTCGGATACCCAGTTTTCGACCCCCTGCCAGTTTTCAGAAAGCCATTGCGCCGCTTTTTCCCCCAGGCTTCTGGCGTTTTGGCCGGCCTGATCGATGTTGCTCCCCAGCCAGTCGACGGCCTCGCCCACCTTCTCCTTGGCGTTCTGCCACTGCTGGCCCGTCCATTCGGAGGCGGTTTCAGCCGCTTTCGTCACTTCATCGGAGGCTTCGCCCATCCAGGAGTTGAGCGCGTCCAGGAAAGCGTCCAGCCGCTGGCCGGGCGTCATCTCCTGCGTTTGCTCCGCAGCGGCGGGCAGCATCGCCAGTGCCATCACGAGGCACATGAGTATCGATAAGAAGCGTTTCTTCATTGTGAGATCCTCCCTTTCTGTCGCTGAAATCATTATATTGTTTCGCGGCGCGCGTGTCAAGCGACGAAGTTGGAGATTGACAAAACGGACGGGTCTGCCATATAATGAGCATAAAAGAGATGCGGCGTGCTGAAACAGCTGGCCGTACAGATAAAAACGCGGCTGCTGACTGAGGCGCACGGATCCCTGCATTGCTGTTTGTACAATGTAACAATGTGTGATGAAAGGAGTCCTGTCAATGAAGAAAACGCTGTCTGTTTTCCTGACCCTGTGCCTGATGCTGGGCGTCTTCGGCGGTTTCGCGGCGGGCGAAGGCGAGGCCGTGGAGATCAATATCTTCGGCATCGGCGATTTCGGCGGCGGCCTGGATGATTCCGGAAAGCCCAACGGCAATCCCGGCGGCGCGCGCATTGTCGGCAAAATGAAGGAGCTTACGGCCCAGGCGGCGAATCCCGTGGTCGTAGCGGGCGGTACCAGCTATACCGGCTCGGCCATCTCCGAGACCAACCACGGCGAGCTGGTCAACGCCATGTACAAGGCCATGGGCGTTTCCTACGCGGCGGTGGGCAACCACGATTTTGACTGGTCCGACGTCAATACCCGCGACCAGGTATTCGATGCCTGGCAGGAGCAGGGCGGCTTCAGGTTCCTGAACGCCAACGTATACTGGACCGTGGGCGACAAGGCGGGCGAGCGTGTGTTCCTGCCATGTGAGATCAGGGAAATCGCCGGCGTCAAGGTCGGCTTTTTCAGCGTGATCGACGAGGGCAACATGTCCGCGATCTCCAACGTGAACAAAGAAGGCATCGAAATGCGCTCCGCCGTGGAAGAGGCGGTCGCTGCCGTCAGGGCGCTGCGTGAGGAAGGCGCGCAGGTCGTCATCGCGCTGGCCCACCTGTATGGCGCGCAGGACGCCCCTTATACTGTAGAGCAGCCCATCACCGCCGGCCTGGCGGACCTGGTCGCGGCCTGTGAAGAAGCGGGCGGCATCGACGCCGTGTTCGGCTCCCAGACCACCAGCCCCATGTGCGGCATGGTCGGCAAGACCGCGGTGGTCAAGGCGCAGAACTTCGGCAAGCTGATCGGCCATCTGAAGATCACCGTCGCGGGCGGCGCGGTCAGCGCTGAGCCTGAACTCGTCCCCCTGACCCAGATCGCGGCTGCTGAGCAGAACCTGTTCGGCTCCGACGAGACGACCCGGGAGAACCTGCCCGTGGACGAGGAATTCCTGGCCCTGTACAACACCTACAACGACGCGCTGACCGTGCTGATGGACGCGCCGCGCGGCTGGGCGGACGCGGATATGAGTTTCGAACCCGACGACCTCAAGTTCGCCTACCAGAAGTGGTATCTGCGCAACAACCTGTACTACCTGAACAACGTGTACGGTGAGCACGTGGACGCTTACTTCCACCAGAAGGGCGGCATCCGCAATATCGGATCCGAGGTCATCAAGGCAGGCGATACCATCAGCCTGCGCACCCTGTACGCCTCCGCGCCGTTCGAGAATTATATCTATACCTTCAGCATGAAGGGCGCGGACATCGAAAAACTGCTGTCCGGCGAGGGCAAGTACGGCACCTATGCCAGCCTGCTGCAGTACGGCTTCGACGTGGTTTACGAGAGCGGCGATCCCTACGAGGGCAACGGTCCCGTCGTGTCCCTGAGCCTGAACGGCGAGCCGGTGGAGGATGAGAAGGTCTACCGCATCGCCACCAACAGCTTCCTCTATCCTGGCCCCGGCGACAGTATCGACCTGGACGCGGGCTTTGACGCCGTGCATACGGGCACGCTCAACCGCACCGCCCTGCTGAAGGCCCTCCTACACCAGAGCGCAAACCTGACCGGTCTTGAAGCGCCCGGCCTGGAGCCGGCGTTCTCCCCGACCGTGTATGAGTATACGGCAGACAGCCTGGATGGCGTCAAGGTTTCGCTGCCGGAAGGCGCGACGGCCGAAACGGTCAGGGAGGAAGGTCTGTGCATCACGGTCACTTCCCCCTTCGAGGATCCCTATACCGAGACCGGTACGGTGCAGAACGTGTATAAGATCAATGTCAGGTGATCACTGAACACGCGCGGAGAGGGTGCCTGCGGGCATCCTCTTCATTTTGTTGTATTCAGGCCGGCAATGTGGTATGCTGTATCCGATCAAAGACGGGAGAGGCAGAGCATGATCGAACTGGTGAAAGCGGGCGAGCGGGACAGGGAACTCCTGTGGAACGTCAATCAGAAGTATCTGCACGAAATGACGAATTTCTACGACGATGAAATGGATGAGGCGGGCAACTACCATTACGGGTATTTCGAGTCGTATTTCACTGACCCGAAGCGGGAGGCGCTGCTGCTTTACCATGACCGGCAGCTGATCGGGTTCGCGATGATCCATCCGTATTCCTATTTCGGCGATACGCCCGACCACGTGATGGCGGAATTTACGGTGTTTCCGGCATTCCGCAGGCGGCACCTGGCACAGGAGGCGGCCGGAGCCATATTCGCCGGATACCCCGGACGCTGGGAGATCAAGTACAATGAGCACAACGTCCCCGCCGGAACACTGTGGAACAAAGTCACCGCCGCGTACAGGCCGGAGCGGAAGCGCTACAGCGATGATGAAACGGTGCTGTGCTTTACGGCCGGATGATCCGCTGCGACAGGAGAGCGATATGAAAAAGATCCTTGTTTCCCGCTGCCTGACCGGAGCATGCTGCCGGTACGACGGCAAGAGCAACCTGGTGCCTGAAATCCGGGAACTGGCGGAACGCGGCATCGCGGTGCCGGTATGCCCCGAGGTACTGGGCGGCCTGCCGACCCCGCGCACCCCCAGCGAGATCCGCGGTGAAAACGTGGTCATGCGGGACGGGGCCGACGTGACGGAACAATTCCGCCTCGGCGCGGAGCGCGCGATGGCAGTCTTCCTGGAGGAGGGCTGCGCCTGTGCCGTCACAAAAGCAAAAAGCCCGTCCTGCGGCTGCGGGACGGTGTATGACGGCACTTTCACCGGAACGCTGACGCCCGGCGACGGCATTTTCGTGCGATTGCTGAAGGAAGCCGGGGTGCCGGTCTGCACGGAAAAGGACGAATGGAAGCGGATGCTTGAAGACGCCGCTGGGATCAGCGTTTGACCGGGCCGGTCAGGCGCCTTTTTTTATTCCCGCGGGTGCATGGAGTCGATGATGTAGTCGAAGTTGATTTCGTGCAGCTTGTGCACGACCTCGCTGACGGATTTGAAGCCGAACTTCTGCAGGATGCTGTGGATCTGCGTTTTGACGGTCCCGAGGGAGACGAAGCGTTCCTCGGAGATCTGACGCGCGTTCAGCCCCTGGTACAGGCTTTTCAGGACCTCGAATTCGCTGTTGGAGAGCCGGCTCAGGGTGTTCAGCGAATAGAGCAGACTGTGCTGCTCCTCACGCACGCGCTTGAGCTC
>JBGUIY010000294.1:0-4655 GCA_045113475.1 Christensenellales bacterium
TTGTACCCTCCTCATTCAGGATCAGTTCTTGCTGCGCCAGGTGATCCGGCCTCTGGTCAGATCATAGGGCGATAGTTCAATCGTTACTTTGTCACCGGGGTAGATCCGGATGAAATTCATCCTCATCTTGCCGGAGATATGCGCCAGGATCTGGTGGCCGTTCTGAAGTTCCACCTGGAACATGGCGTTGGGCAAAGCTTCAATCACCTTGCCTTCCATTTCGATTACGTCGCTCTTGGACAAACTCAGTCCCCCTCTCGCAGCGAGCGTTTATCGGCAAAACCGTTCTCTTCCAGCGCTCTTCTCAGATCGCTGTTCTGCAGCGCTCCGCCTTCGGGCCGCAAAGCCTTCAGGTTCAGCAGCACCGGTTTTGCGCGCAGATGTTTCGTCTTTTTCTTCTTCGGGTTCTCCAGCCTGTGGTGTGTACCGTCAGCAATCATTACGATGTCTTCGGATACTTGCTCCAGGATCAGGAAGCAGTTCCCCTTATCCCTTCCCTGCGTGCTTTCCACCACCCTGCCGGGTTCGAAGCTGAAAGGCTCTTTCATCCTTATTCCTCCCAGTTAAATCCGGGAAGGGTCAGGATTTCCGGAAGCCCTTCTTCCGTGATGGCGATGGTATGCTCATAATGGGCAGTCAGGCTGTGGTCCACCGTCCGGGCACACCAGCCGTCCTCGTCAACCGAGAGCCGCCAGTTGCCTGCGGCAATCATGGGTTCCACTGCCAGGGTCATTCCCTTGCGCAGTCTCATCCCGCGGCCGGGCTCGCCGTAGTTGTATACGGCGGGATCCTCGTGCATCTCCCTGCCGATTCCGTGTCCGGTAAATTCGCGGATCGGGGAAAACCCGTTCGCTTCGGCATGGGCCTGGACCGCATGGCCCACATCGCCCAGCCGGTTACCGGCCACGCACTGCCTTACGGCTTTCCAGAAGCATTCCTCCGTAACCCGGATCAGCTTCTCCGCTTCTTCGCTGATGGTTCCGACGCCCGCTGTAAAAGCGGAGTCAGCCTGCCAGCCGTCAAGAAGCAGCGTACAGTCGATCGAAACAATGTCTCCGTCTTTCAGGATCCTTCGATCGCTGGGAATGCCGTGCACCACCTCATCGTTGATGCTCGCGCAGATGCTGCAGGGATAGCCCTGGTAGTTCAGTTCAGATGGAATCGCGCGGTGTTTCCGGATCAGCTTTTCAGCCAGGATATCCAGCTCCGCGGTGGTCACACCGGGCTTGATAGCCAGGCGGACCTCATCCTCCACCTCACGCAGGATCTTCCCTGCTTCGCGCATCTTCGCGATCTGGTTCGGATTCTTCAGACTGATCATGCTTTCGCTCCGAGTGCGTTCATGATTGCTGTGAAGATACCGTCAATATTCTGGTCTCCGGCAATCACTTTCAGCAGGCCCTTCTTCTCGTAATAACCGATCAGGGGCGCTGTCTGGGCATGATATACTTCCAGCCGGTTCAGTACGGTTTCGGCCTTGTCGTCGTTCCGCTGGATCAGCTCCTCACCGCATTTGTCGCAGGTGGTCTTGCCGTTCAGCATGCTGACATGATAGGTCGCACCGCATTTGAGACAGACGCGACGTCCGCTCAGCCGGTCTACCAGCACCTGATCGTCCACCGCCAGTTCAATGACGTTGTCGATCGTTGCGAAGGTATCCAGGGCTTCCGCCTGCGGTACAGTACGGGGGAATCCGTCCAGGATGTAACCGCCTTTGCAGTCATCCATGGCCAGCCGTTCCTTCACGATGTCGATGATGACTTCGTCCGGAACCAGCTTGCCGGCGTCGATGTAGCTCTTCGCCTTCAGTCCGGTTTCCGTACCTTCCTTCATCGCCCGCCGGAGAATATCACCGGTGGAGATCTGCGGAATGTTCAGCGCGTCGCAGATGCGCTGCGCCTGTGTGCCCTTACCGGCCCCGGGAGGCCCTAAGAAGATAATGTTCATAATGCTTCTCCATCAATCCAATGAATCTTTTGCAATCTGCAATGGATATTCATTGGTTTTATGTGATCGCCGGAGCGATCACATAAAACCGTCCATGTCCATGTCGATGCCGCGGACGCTCATCTCGCCCTGGATGGTGCGGATGGTCTCAAGGGACACGCTCACAGCGATCAGGATGGAGCTGGCAGCGAACGGAATATCATTCGGGTTCACGCCGGCCAGGGTGATCAGCAGCGTAGGTACAGCGGCCAGGATGGCCAGGAAGAATGCCGCAAACAGGTTCAGGCGGCTGACAATGTTCTGCAGATACTGCCGGATGTTCTTGCCCCGCTGTCCGGGAATCACGGCACCCTGCTGCTGCAGCTGTTCAGCCTGCTGCTTGGGGTCAAAGCTGATGGAGGAATAGAAGAAGGTAAAGGCGATGATCAGCAGTGCGGAAATAATCATATACCACACAGCGCCTTGGCTCATGTTCACTTTCCACCACTGGGTAAACCAGCCCTGCTCCTTGGGATCAATCAGCTGAGCGATTGTTCCGGGGAAGGCCAGGAAGGAGTAAGCGAAGATCAGGGGCAGAACGCCGACAGAGACCACTTTCAGGCTCATGTGGGTGTTCTGTCCGCCGTATACGCGGCGGCCCTTTACCTGTTTGGCGATCTGCAGGGGAATCCTGCGCTCGCCCAGTTCAACAAAGGTTACGACGATGGTCATCAGGATAGCGGTGACCACAACGATGATGAGCGTCAGCCATCCGGAAGTGGTGGCATTGCCGCTCGCGGTAGTGAAGCCTCTCACAATACCGTTGAACAGGTTGGAGATGATACCGGCGAAGATCAGCAGGCTGATGCCGTTGCCGATTCCCTTCTCGGTAATCCGTTCACCAATCCACATCGCCAGGGCGGTACCGCCGGCCATGCTCACGCCCACCAGGACGTAGTTCAGCCAGCCGGCCTTGATGAAGCCAAGGCCGCGGACCAGGCCGATTGCCTGCAGGGCAGCCAGGCCGATGGTCACATACCGGGTGATCCGGTTGATCTTCTGGCGGCCATCCTCTTCCTTGCTCAGGCGTTCAAGAGCAGGAATAGCAATGGTCAGCAGCTGCATAATAATGCTGGCGTTGATGTAGGGCGTAATACCCATCGCCATCACGGTCATCTTCTCGAAAGCATTACCGGTCATCATGTTGACCAGACCCAGCAGCGGCAGGTTGGACACTTGCTCAGATGCGAAAACCTTCACAGCGTCCACACCGGGAGCGGGAATAACGCCGACCAGACGGTAAACCAGCAGCATCAGGAACGTGTAGATGATCTTCTTGCGAAGCTCACCGATCTTCCACATCTTACGAATGCTTTCGATCATCTTAAATCACCTCGGCCTTTCCGCCGACGGCTTCGATCTTTTCCTTGGCGGTGGCAGAGAACTTGGCCGCTTTCACGGTCAGCTTCTTCGTCAGTTCGCCGACGCCGAGAATCTTCACGCCGTCCAGTTCCTTGCGGATGATCTTCTTCTCCAGCAGCGCGGCGGCATCCACCACAGCACCGTCTTCAAAGACTTCGAGGCGTTCAACGTTCACGGCAGCATATTCGGTGCCGAATACGTTGGTAAATCCACGCTTAGGCACGCGGCGGTACAGAGGCATCTGGCCGCCTTCAAATCCGGGCCGCTTGCCGCCGCCGCTACGGGCTTTGGCACCCTTGTGACCTTTACCGGAGGTCTTGCCCAGGCCGGATCCGGCGCCGCGGCCGAGCCGCTTCTGAGAGGCGGTGGACCCTTCGGCGGGACGCAGTTCATGCAGTTTCATAGGGGTTCAACCTCCTTTATTCGTCAACTTCCTCAACCTTCACCATGTGCTTCACGGCGAAGATCTGGCCCCGGATAGCGGGGTTATCAGGCTGGGTCACGGTCTGGCCGACTTTACGCAGGCCCAGAGCGCGGACAGTCGCCTTATGCTTGGGCAGGCTGGCGATCGGAGACTTCACCAGGGTAATGTTCAGTTTCATCTCTTCTGCCTCCTTATCCCAGGATCTCTTCCACGGTCTTGCCGCGCATCTTGGCAACCTGTTCGGCGCTGCGCACCTGCTTCAGGGCTTCGATGGTGGCTTTCACCATGTTGATCGGGTTGTTGGTTCCGAAACTCTTGGTCCGGATATCCTTGATGCCGGCCATTTCAAGCACGGCACGGGCAGCGCCGCCCGCGATCACGCCGGTACCTTCGGGAGCCGGGATCAGCACGGACTTCGCGGTGGAATAATATCCGGTCATTTCATGGGGAATGGTGGTGCCGTCCAGCGGCACGTTCACCAGGTGTTTCTTAGCGTCTTCATTGGCCTTGCGGATAGCTTCCGGAATTTCGGCAGCCTTACCCATGCCGGCACCGACGCGGCCGTTCTCATCGCCGACGACCACCAGAGCGCTGAACCGCATGTTGCGGCCGCCCTTAACAGTCTTGCTGACGCGGTTGACGGCTACCAGGCGCTCTTTGAATTCGCTGACCTGTTCTGTGCGTTGCATTTGCGTCGTCCTCCTTATCAGAATTCAAGTCCGGCTTCCCGTGCGCCTTCAGCCACAGAGGCGACGCGCCCGGTGTACATGTACCCTCCGCGGTCAAAAACCACGGTCTTGATGCCGGCTTCGACGGCGCGCTCCGCGATGAGCTTGCCCACGAGTTTGGCGGCACCCTTCTTGTCCACTTCGTCCAGCTGACC
>JBGUIY010000295.1:0-2499 GCA_045113475.1 Christensenellales bacterium
GCATGGATGCTTCTGACATCTATGCGATCGACGCCGCGATGATCAAGGCTGACGGCACCAAGGATAAGTCCAGCCTCGGCGCAAACGCGATCCTGGCCGTTTCCATCGCCTGCGCACGCGCGGCGGCTGCCAGCCTCGATATCCCGCTGTACCGTTTCCTGGGCGGTATCAACGCCAATCGTCTGCCCGTCCCGATGATGAACATCCTGAACGGCGGCGCGCATGCCACCAATACCGTGGATACCCAGGAATTCATGATCATGCCCGTCGGCGCTTCTTCCTTCAAGGAAGCGCTCCGCTGGTGCGCGGAAGTCTTCCATGCCCTGGCCGCGATCCTGAAGAAGAAGGGCCTCGCCACCTCCGTGGGTGATGAAGGCGGGTTCGCTCCGAACCTGTCCTCCGACGAAGAGACCATCGAGACCATTCTGGACGCCATCCGCAAGGCCGGTTACGAGCCCGGCAAGGACTTCATGCTGGCGATGGATGCCGCCTCCTCCGAATGGAAGAGCGAAAAGGGCAAGGGCTTCTACAAGCTGCCCAAGGCCGGCACCGAATATACCAGCGCTGAGCTGATCGCTCACTGGAAGAGCCTGGTCGAGAAATACCCGATCATCTCCATCGAAGACGGCCTGGACGAGGAAGACTGGGAAGGTTGGCAGCTGATGACTAAGGAACTGGGCGGCAAGGTCCAGCTGGTGGGCGACGATCTGTTCGTGACCAACACCGAGCGTCTTTCCAAGGGCATCAGCCTTGGCGCCGGCAACGCGATCCTGATCAAGCTGAACCAGATCGGCTCCGTGTCCGAGACCCTGGAAGCCATCAAGATGGCCCACAAGGCCGGCTACACCGCCGTTACCTCTCACCGCTCCGGTGAAACGGAAGATACCACCATCGCTGACCTGGCGGTCGCCATGAACACCTGCCAGATCAAGACCGGCGCTCCTTCCCGCACCGAGCGCGTGGCGAAGTACAACCAGCTCCTCCGCATCGAGGAAGAACTGGGCGAAAGCGCCGTATACCCCGGAATGAAGGCTTTCAACGTCAGGTAATTGATGTACGCAAAGCAACGGGGACTGCCGGAAGGCGGTCCCCGTTCCCTGTTTTGGGATTCTTATAAATGATTTTCCGGCTCTGTCTGGAATACGTTGGAATACATCCATCCACGCTTTGGGACTACGCTGCAGGAATCGAACATTCGTCCGCAGGTGACGAACGTGAATCCGCGGCGCTTCAGCTCCGGAATGATTGCTTTCAGCGCTTCCACGGTATTGACATTGCCCGGCATGTCGTGCAGCAGGATCAGTTCCCCGTGCCGCGCGTTTTCCAGCGTCAAACGGATACGTTCGTCTGCACTTACATCAGGCTCCCAGTCCCTGCAGCCAGAACCGCAGATAAACGTGAGACCGATCTCGTCATACATCGCCTGGCTGACGTCGATGTAGGGCGGACGAAAAAAACGCGGTGCAGAGCCGGTGATCTCCACGATCTTTTCGGTGCACCAAGCGACCTCGTTGCGGATCTCTTCAGGCGACATCCGGCTCATAAAGCTGTGGGTTTTGGAATGGTTGCATATCTCGCACCCCATATCCACGGCGCGCTGCACGACCCTGGCCGATTCCGGGGTGATACGGTCGGCGATCAGGAAAAAGGAGGCGGTGATGCCGTGCTCTTCGAGGAGGTCGAGCACCTGCGGCGTGATCTCCGTGTTCGGGCCGTCGTCAAAGGTCAGCGCGATCTGTTTCATGTTGTGCCTCCGCTTACAGGTCCCGGATGATGCTCTGCATCCGGTCCCATTTATCCTCCATATCCCTGACCAGCGCGATCTGGGTCCTGGCCCGGTCCAGGTTGTGGTTCGGGCGGGCGATATGGAAATAGGTATCGCCCTGCAGGTAGTCTGTCAGGAAGCGCATGCCGCATTCAAGGGTCATCAGCCGTGCGCCGTCGGCCAGGGTTTCGCGTTCGGCGGGCGTCAGGCTGCCGCCGCATACGGAGAGGAAACCCTCCGAGAATGCCTGGAAGAGCTCCAAAGACATCCGCACCTTGCTCAAATCCGTTTCGTCCTCCGCCGCTTCCGAAGCGCCGAAGCGGATAGCGTCTCCGAAATCGTAAGCCGCCAGACCCGGCATGACCGTATCCAGATCGATGATGCAGAGCGGCTCGCGGGTCGCTTCGTCCAGCATGACGTTGTTCAGTTTCGTATCGTTATGGGTCACGCGCAGCGGGAGTTCGCCCGCTTCGAGCAGCTCGACGAGCTTGCCGGCGGAAGCTTCCCGTTCAAGAAAGAAGTTGATCTCTTCCCGCACACCTGCCGCGCGGTTCAGGCTGTCCTTTTCGATGGCCCGGTGAAACGCCTGATAGCGTTTCGGCGTATTGTGGAAATCGGGTATGACCTCCGTCAGACGATCCGCAGGGAAGTCGGACATCTGCTGCTGGAATGTGCCGAAAGCCAATCCGGCCTGCCGGAAATCGCCGGGGCCTTCTGCCTGGTCCAGGCAGATG
>JBGUIY010000296.1:0-2040 GCA_045113475.1 Christensenellales bacterium
GGCCCCCCCCCCCCCCCCCCGCTACATGGCCGTCGTTTGTGATTGCGGCGATGTTTACCAACACTGCCTATTTACAGAACACTCTGACTGGCTATTACGCTTGAACCCGGTGAATGGCTCTCTCAATTTCTGCACAGGCCTTCCCGCTCACAATACCCCTTTCGTCACGCAGCAAACGCAGGACTTCTTTGTATGAAGCGACCGCCCCTGCACGGTCGCCGCGGATCTCACAGAAGCCATGATCATCAATGCGGTTCCCGATGCGTTCCGTCTGCTGTTCCGGGCTCATTGCAAACAGCTGATCGATCGCGACGCCAAAGTACAAGGCGATCTCCGGAAGCAGCTGAATATCGGGCACGCTGCTGCCGCATTCCTATTTGCTTACGGCGTGAGGGCTCACGTTCAAAGCGGCAGCTAGGGCTTCCTGTGTGATGCCCCGGTTTGTACGCAGCCGGCGGATTCCCTGACCCATTTCCATGACGTCGTCCTCCTCCGTTCTGTGTCGCCATCATCATAATACGCCGGAACGCAAAAAAAGCGGCCGTCACGCGGATCAACTCCCGCAGCAGTTGAGCCGCCGGGGTACCGGCGGCCGGTGCACAATCGATAAAAGAATCTCTGATTTCCGGTTTGCAAGTCCTGTATAAACCAAAGAAATCAGTTTCGAGGCAAAAAAGAAGGAGATCCGCCTCCCGCCATGCGGGCCAATGGCGAATCTCCCTCTTTTACGTCCTGACGGACGGTGTTACTTATTTCTTCTCCAGGAACAGCCGGACGTCCATGTCATCGAAGGGGATGCTGTCCAGATGACCGACGATGCCGGCCTCCGTCGTGTACTCCATCGCGAACGTGATGCCCTGGGCGAGGCTCGCGGGCAGGGACAAGGTAAGATTGTAGGTCGCGCCGTCGGGCAGCTGCTGCGTCAGGATTTCGCTCATCTGAGCTTCACCCGCCTTGCCCAGCTTGATGGAAACAACCGCCTGGCCGGTCGCATTGATGAAGGAAAGCACGTGGCTGACCTTTTCTCCGCTGGCCGCAGAAGCGACCTCAGCCTGATCCTTGGTGAAGGTGAGGCTGGTGTTAGCGATGTTGATCACCAGATGGCCCTTTTCGTCAGGTGCAACGGTCACTTCAGTGCCCTTGGAGACGATGACCAGAGCGCTGTCCTTCCACGTATAAGTGAAAGCGTTCTCCTGGGTCTTCTGGTTGCTGTTGATAACGATCTTGCCGGTGCCGTCGGGATTGAGAGTCATGGTGCCATCGCTGCCGGCGTCCGCGACGCTCACTTCAGCGCCGTTCATGCCCACGCTCAGCAGGTACCAGACCTGCGCTTCATTGGCCTGCTCAGCCAGCGCGAACGCGCCGGTCAGGATCATCATGGCAGCCAGCGCCAGGGACAGAAACTTTTTCATAATAAACTCCTCCTTAAAATATTGGTCGATCAAATCATTGACGGACGTAAATAATTATAGGTTTTTTTCGCTGTTTGTCAAGATTTGCGCCATGAAATTCCCGGTTTATCAGCGTTTTTCACTGATGAACCAGATAAATCAGTACAACAATCCCGATCGCGCGGCTGTGCAGCCGTTGCGCCGGTCACAGGAATCTGCCGGTGACGCTTTCCGGGTGATTTCTGATTTCCTCCGGGGTGCCGCAGGCCACCACGCGTCCTCCCTGCTCTCCGCCGCCCGGCCCCATGTCGATGACGTAATCCGCGCTGCGGATGACGTCCAGGTCGTGCTCGATGACGATCACGGTGGCTCCGTTGCCGATCAGGGTTCGGAACACCTGCATCAGGGTCTGCACGTCCAGGGGATGCAGGCCGATGGTGGGCTCGTCGAACACGAACACCGTATCCGACTGCAGCCGACCCATTTCGCTGGCCAGCTTCAGGCGCTGGGCTTCGCCGCCGGACAGGCTGGGCGTCTCCTCCCCCAGGGTCAGGTAGCCCAGACCCAGGCTCTGCAGCACCTCCAGCCTGCCGCGCACCGTGTTCATATCCCTGCAGAAGCGCAGCGCGGTGTTCACGTCCATGTCCAT
>JBGUIY010000297.1:0-6872 GCA_045113475.1 Christensenellales bacterium
CTCAACGCCCTGCCCATCGTGGATGACAACGGTTGCCTGATGTACTTCGTGTTCCGGAAGGACTACGCCGAGCACAAGGAGCACCCCCTGGCCCTTCAGGACAAGGACAAGCGGTACCTTGTCGGCGCGGGCATCAACTCCAAGGACTACGCCGAGCGGGTCCCCGCTCTGGTGGAGGCCGGAGCCGACGTGCTGTGCATCGACTCCTCCGAGGGCTACTCTGTCTGGCAGAAGAAGACCATCGACTTCATCCGGGAGAGATACGGCGACACCGTGAAGGTTGGCGCCGGCAACGTGGTGGACCGGGAGGGCTTCCTCTTCCTGGCCGAGGCGGGCGCGGACTTCGTCAAGGTCGGCATCGGCGGCGGCTCCATCTGCATCACCCGCGAGACGAAGGGCATCGGCCGCGGCCAGGCCACCGCGCTGATCGAAGTGGCGAAGGCCCGCGACGAGTATTTCGAAAAGACCGGCGTATACGTGCCCATCTGTTCCGACGGCGGCATCGTGTATGACCACCACATGACCATGGCGCTGGCCATGGGAGCCGATTTCCTCATGATGGGCCGTTACTTTGCCCGCTTCGACGAGAGCCCGGGAAACCGTGTGATGGTCAACGGCGTCTATATGAAGGAATACTGGGGCGAGGGCTCCAACCGCGCGCGCAACTGGCAGCGCTACGACCTGGGCGGCGCCAGCCGGCTGAGCTTTGAGGAAGGCGTGGACAGCTATGTCGTATATGCCGGCGCGCTGCACGACAACGTGGAGATCAGCCTGTACAAGGTCAAATCCACCATGTGCAACTGCGGCGTTACGGATCTGGAATCCCTGCGCCGGGAAGCGAAGATCACCCTGGTTTCCGCTACCTCGCTGGTGGAGGGCGGCTACCATGACGTGACCCTGCGCTCTACGCAGCAAATGAAATAATACCGCCCGCAGCGGCATAAGAAGACCTCTGCGCGGCTGAACGAGGCAAACGATGATGATGATGGATGACGGCGTTTATCTGGGCGACGTGGTAAGGACCAGAAAGGCGCATCCCTGCGGGGGCGATACCTGGACGGTCATCCGCACCGGCGCGGACATCAAACTCAGGTGCATGACCTGCGGGCATATCGTCATGCTGGACCGCGTCGCGTTCCTGAAGCGCCGCAAGGCGACGCTGTCCCGCGCCGTTCAGCCGGAAGGCCAGCAAGAAGGGAGAGAACAGTCATGAGTGAAGAACAGACCCCCAAGAATCCTGAATCTGCCGAACAGGTCAGCAAATTCAAGGCATTTTGGAATAAACCCCTGAAAATGAGCGATAAGGAGATCGAAAAGCTCAAAAAGAAAGGGAAGGAATTCAAACAGAAAACTGTGGGCAGTGAAATCATCAGCTGGGTCCTGACGATCGTTACGGCGCTGGCCATCGCCCTCGTGCTGCGCAGCTTTTTCTTTGAGATTTATGGCGTGGACGGCAGGAGCATGACCAATACGCTGCAGGACCATGAAAAGCTGTTCTGCACGAAGCTGGACTACCTGACCGGTCAGCCGCAGCGGGGCGACGTGGTGATCTGCCACTATCCCGGCCGCGGGAACACCGCGTTCGTCAAGCGCCTGATAGCAGTTCCGGGTAATACTATTGAAATAAAAAAAGGATTTGTTTTTGTTGATGGTAAAGAAATTGCTTTTCCGGAAAAAATGAATATACAACCAATGTATGATTATCCATTGACTACATTAGGTGATGACGAATACTTTGTATTAGGTGACAACCGTGGCAATTCTAATGATAGTCATGCAGTTGGACCAATCACACGTAGCATGATTATTGCGCATGTGCGTACGGTCATTTGGCCGCTGAACAGCATTCGGGCTGTTGAAAATGAATTCAAGGAGATAACGAATCCCTGATGAAAAGCAGAGTTGCTCTGGCGATTATTATATTTGTACAATTATTGGCTGCAATAGCTTTGGCTGATATACCCATTTATAGAACCTATCACATTAATGGGCAAGCTATGTCTAATACGCTGGTCGATGGAGAAGTTGTCAGCGCAGAATTATATGCAAGCGATGACGAGTTAAAACGAGGGGATGTTATCATTTGCTTATATCCAGGACGTGGTAATACTGTATTCGTAAAGCGTTTAGTTGGGCTTCCTGGTGATGCTGTAGAAATGAAGGATCAGCATTTGTATGTTAATGGCAAACAAATAGCAGATCCTGAGAAAATGAATCTACAGCCAGGCTATGGTTTCAGAGAATACTTACTGAAGGAAGACGAGTATTTTGTACTGGGCGACAATCGTGGCAATTCCAATGACAGCCATAGCATCGGCCCGATAAAGCGCAGCATGATTATAGCTCATGTAACAGCAGTAATCTGGCCGCTGAACAAGATTCGTACTGTTGAAAACGAGTTTGTTACAGTCGCAGAGTAGTAAGATATCCTCAGGAGACAAATATGGCACAGTTTGTAGATCGCGCGCCGCTGACCGCGAAAGCGGGGAACGGCGGAAACGGCTGCGTTTCCTTCCACCGGGAGAAGTTTGTGCAGAACGGCGGGCCGGACGGCGGCGACGGCGGCCGCGGCGGCAACGTCGTCCTGCTGGCGGACGAGAACATGCACACGCTGCTGGATTTCCGCTTTCGCTCCAAGTACGAGGCCGAAAACGGGGGAAACGGCAGCGCGAACCGGATGACCGGCAAGCGGGGCGAGGACCTTGTCATCAAGGTGCCGGTGGGCACCGTGGTGCGCGACAAGGAGACCAATGCCCTCGTGGCGGATATGTATGAGGCCGGCCGCACCAAGGTACTGCTGAACGGCGGCCGCGGCGGCTGGGGCAACGCCCGTTTCGCCAACCCCACCCGGCAGGCGCCGAACTTTGCCAAGCCGGGCCTGAAAACGGAAAAGCGGGAATTCGTCCTGGAACTCAAATCCATCGCGGACGTAGGCCTGGTCGGCTACCCGAACGTGGGAAAGAGCACGATCCTTTCGGTGGTGACGGCCGCCCGGCCCAAGATCGCCAATTATCATTTCACCACGCTCACGCCCAACCTGGGCCTGGTGCGTAAGAACGGCATGGACTTCGTGATGGCGGATATTCCCGGCATCATCGAAGGCGCCAGCGAGGGCGCCGGCCTCGGCATCGCTTTCCTGCGGCACATCGAGCGTACCCGGCTCCTGCTGCACGTCATCGACATGTCCGGTCTGGAAGGCCGCGATCCCATCGAAGATTACGAGCATATCAACCACGAGCTGGCCGCGTACGGCGAACTGAAAAACCGCCCCCAGATCGTGGCGGCGAACAAAATGGATATTCCCGAAGCGGAAGAGAACCTGAAGCGGTTCCGTGAGCATGTGGGCGACAAAGTGCCAGTGTATCCGGTCAGCGCCGCCACCCGTCGCGGCTTCGACGAGCTGATCGACGCCGTGGCGAAGAAGCTTGCCGGGCTGCCGCCTGCCGCTCCCTTCGAAGAGGAAGAGATCGACCTGATGCCGCTGAGCGGGCTCACCCAGTTCACCGTGACCCGGGAAGACGGCGTGTTTGTGGTCAGCGGCCCGGCGGTCACCCATCTGGTGGACAGCGTGAACTTCGAGGACGACGAAAGCCTGAACTGGTTCCATCACACCCTGCGCAGCGCCGGCATCATCGACGCGCTGAGGGCACATGGCGCGAAAGAGGGCAGCACCGTCCGCATGGACGACATGGAATTCGACTTTATCGACTGATATACGGAGGAACGGAAGATGACTGGAAAGCAGCGCGCGTATCTGCGCTCCATGTGCAATACGCTGCCGGCGATCATACTGGTGGGCAAGGAAGGCGTCACTGACAGCCTTACGCACAGCGTGGAGGAAGCGCTGCTGGCCCGCGAGCTGATCAAGATGGGCGTGCAGCGCGGCGCGCCTCTGACCGCGCGGGAAGCCTGCACGGAACTGTGCGAGCGGACCGGAGCGGAGCCGGTGCAGTGCATCGGCAACAAATTCTGCATCTACAAGCCGCGTGAAGAGAATCCGGAGATCGTTCTGCCGAAGGCCTGATCAGGCGTCCTCTTCATCCGGTTTCAGCAGTTCAAAGGATAGCCCTGAGCCGCCGACCTTTACGATGCGGTTCAGGCTGGTCTGATCGAGCTCCGCTGTGATGACGGCGCCGGTCTCTTCATAGCTGATCTCCACATGCTGGCCGTTTTCGTGGATCAGCGACGCGAGCTGCATCGCGCTGTACGGAACGGTAAATCTGACGGGACAGAGCCGGCCCCCGAGCTGGCTGCTGATCTCGTTTTTTAATGTACCGATCCCGTCGCCGGTGAGGGCGCTGATCCTGATGGCGTCCGGGAAAGCGTCCAGCGTTTCCGGCAGCGCGGCGTCGCACTTGTTCAGCACTTCGATAAAGGGCTTCCTGTCCGCGCCGAGCCGGGCCAGGGTATCCTGCACGACCCGGCGCTGCGCCAGCGCGTCCGGATTGGAGGCATCGGACACGATCAGCAGCAGGTCAGCATTGACGGCCTCCTCCAGGGTGGACTGGAAGGCCTCGATCAGTTCGGTGGGCAGATTGGATATGAATCCGACGGTGTCCGTCAGCAGGAAGTCCGCGCTGTCGTCTGACTCGATCCGGCGCGTCGTGGCGTCCAGGGTCGCGAAAAGCTGGTTTTCCACATACACGTCCGACCTGGTCAGGACGTTGAATATGGTCGATTTTCCGGCGTTGGTGTATCCGACGAGGGCGGCAGTGGGCACCTCGTTGCGGGTGCGCCGCTTTTTTTGCAGCGAACGCTGCTTTTTGAGCGCGTCCAGCTGTTCCTTCAGCTGCGTGCGGCGGCGTTTGATGGCGCGGCGGTCCATTTCCAGCTTGCTTTCGCCGGGTCCGCGGGTGCCGATGCCGCCGCCCAGGCGGGAAAGGGAAAGTCCGTAGCCCACCAGATGGGACATCTGATAGCTGAGCTGCGCCAGAGATACCTGCAGCTGCCCTTCGCGTGTGCGCGCCCGCTGCGCGAAGATATCCAGGATCAGGTTCGTCCGGTCGATCACGCGGACACCGGTCTGGGATTCCAGCTGATGGATCTGTACCCCGCTCAGCTCGTCCTGGGCGATGATCAGGTCAGCGCTGATGGTCTGGGCGGTCAGGGCCAGTTCCTTGACTTTTCCTGTGCCGATATAGGTCGCGCTGTCGGGTGCCGGCCGCTTTTGCAGCATGCGCGCCACCGGCAGCGCGCCGGCGGTACGCGCCAGGGAATCCAGCTCGTCGAAGGAGCGGTCGTCCCGGATCGCCAGGAGAATGGCTCTTTCCGGCTGGTTCAAGTCGTCCTGGGAAGCAGGCGGGATGCCCGCTTCGCATTCCGCGATCTTTTGCATCCAGTTCAGCCTGGGCAGTTTATCGACAGGATATATATCCGTGCGCTCGATCTGCGGCTGGCCGTAGGCCCAGCCGGTGATGAAGGCGGCGGAAACGCCGTTGATTTGTCCGTCCGCGTTCACTCCGAGAGCGCACATGGCGTCCAGTTTCAGGGATATCAGGGCGGTCAGGTCGAGCTCCGAAAGCTGCGCCGTGCCGCTGGGGTGGGTGTGGACGACGCGCACCCGGGAGAGCGCGTTAACATTCCTGCGCAGCCGGTATTCCGGAAGGGAAACCGTGCTGTCGTCGCCGATGACGACGTCCAGGATCTCGCCGCTGCGGCTGATATACAGGGCAAGCTCCCTGTTCAGTCTCGCGGACGCCTCCGCCAGGGTGCAGGCAAGTTCATCCGTGATGAAGGTATCGCTGTCCAGCTCCGCCAGATAAAGCGCCTTGAGCTTCGTCAGCTCTGTCTGGCGGATGCCTTCGGTATTGCCGTTTATTTCATACATGTCAGTGGCTGCTCCTTAACTGTCGTACTGTGGCGGTGATACGGGCTGCGGCCTCCAGCACATCCTGTTCGTCCGTGTCCCTGCCAAGAGTCAGGCGCAGGCTGCCCTGCAGCAGCTCGGATGGTACCCCGATGGCCTTCAGCACGTGGCTCTCCACAAAGGATCCGGCTGTGCAGGCGGAGCCGGCGGAAGCTTCCACGCCGTTGAGGTCCAGCAGGGGGATCAGGGTCTTGTCGTCCGTTCCCGGGATCGTCAGATGCAGGTTGCCGGGAAGCCGTTCTTTTTCGTCGCCGTTCATGATAATATCAGGCAGCTCATGCCTGAGACGCTCATAAAGCAGATCCCTGAGGCCTGACAGGCGGGAATGCTCTTCGGTGCGGCGCTTTTCGGCCACGGCAAGCGCCGCGGCAAGGCCTGCCGCGCCGGCGACATTCTCCGTCGAGGCGCGCAGTCCGCGCTCCTGTTCGCCGCCATGGATCAGCGGCTCAATGCCGAGGCCGCGCCGGAGGTACAGAAGGCCGACGCCCTTGGGTCCGTAAAACTTATGCGCTGACAGGGACAGCAGATCGACGCCGGCTGAGCGGAGATCGATCTCCAGCGTGCCGGCGGCCTGGACGGCGTCGGTATGAAAGGGGATCCCCGCTTCCCTGGTGATACCGGCGATCCCGCTGACCGGCTCCACGGTGCCGATCTCGTTGTTGGCCCACATGACCGACACGATGGCCGTATCGGGGCGCAGCGCGCGCCTGACGTCGGACGGATCGATGCGTCCACGGGCGTCAGGCCTGAGATATGTGACCGGATGTCCGAGTTTTTCCAGATACCGGCAGGTATTCAGGACGGCCGGATGCTCGATCATCGTGGTGACGATGTGGCTGCCCGCGCCGGCCCTGAAAGCGATGCCCTTGAGGGCCCAGTTGTCGCTTTCGCTGCCGCCCGATGTGAAATAGAGCTCGTCCGGATATGCGTGCAGGATGCTGGCGGCCTGGGCGCGGGCTGCCTCCAGGTGCCGTTTGGCTTCCCGGGCGCTTGCGTAGATCCCGGA
>JBGUIY010000298.1:0-30366 GCA_045113475.1 Christensenellales bacterium
TATGGAAACGGCGCACTAATGATAACGAATATGGATGAAACTTTCAAGAGCAAACGCAAAAAAATGAGGCCCGGCTGCCGGACTCATCCACAGTAAAAAGGGCAATAATGGGACGCTCTCTTGTTTTATATTTCCGGTGAAGCTATAATACTTCCATAATCCGGGCTTTGGGGAGGGATGAGGATGCAGGCCGTAAACAGGTTCAGCCGGACGCAGCTGAAAAAACACCTGACCTACGAATGGTGGAAATATCTGCTGGTCATCGCCCTGTGCTGGTTCGGCTTTGAGCTTTTGTATACCACCACCGCCTACCGTTCGCCGCAGGACAAGCGCATCGACGTGATGATCATGAGCGCCACGGCGTCGGACGAGGTGGTAGGTTCCTTCCTGAAGCCGATCTGGGAAGAAGCGACCCCCGACATGGAACTGGTGGAAGGCCTTTCGCTGCTGCCGGGTGGGCCGGACGATTACTATTCAAACATGAACCTGACCGTCAAGCTTTACGCCGGCGAAGGCGATATCTACCTGCTGCCCCACGACGTATTCAAGAATCTCGCCCTGGGCGGCGCTTTCGTGGGCCTTGACGAATACATTTCGGAAGGCCGGATCAATATCGAAGGCCTGAACGCGGACAAATGCCGCCTGACGCTGGTGGACGAGGAGACCGGTACGGCGACGACGGAGCTGTACGGCATTCCCACCGACGAGCTCTACGGCTTCATGGACGGCATGCAGTTCGACAACCGGAACGCGGTGATGGCCATCGCGGTGAACAACGGCAACGACGAAAACGTGGTGACCTTCTTCAACGCCCTCCTCCAGTCGGGACGCGGAGAGAAGCCCGAATGGCTGCGGCAGGCGGAGGAAACGCCTTGACACAGGAAACAGATATCCGGCTGCGCCCCGTCGGGATGTTCGACAGCGGGGTCGGCGGCCTCAGCGTGCTGGGCGAGGCGGCCCGCCGGCTGCCCGGCGAAGATTTTATTTACTTCGGCGACAACGGCAACGCCCCTTACGGCACCAAATCGCCAGAAGCGGTGCGGCGGCTCGCCTTCCGGGCCGTGGAGCGGCTGCGCGCGCAGGGCGTCAAGGCCGTGGTGATCGCCTGCAACACGGCTACCGCCGAAGCCGCGAAGGAGCTGCGGGCGCATTACGACTTTCCCATTATCGGCATGGAACCCGCCCTCAAGCCCGCGGCGGAGATGGAAGGCGACGGCCTGCGCCTGGTCCTGGCGACGCCCGGCACCCTGAGCAGCGAGAAATACGCGCGCCTCTACGCGCGTTTCGGCCGGAACGCGGTGTCCCTGCCCTGCCCGGGCCTGATGGACTTCGTCGAAGCAGGCGACCGGGGCTCCCCCGCCCTCCGGGATTATCTCAGAACGCTGTTTGCGCCTTATCTGAGCCGGCCCGTCACCGCTGTGGTGCTCGGCTGCACCCACTATTCCTTCATCAGGTCCCTGGTCGCTTCCTATTTTCCCGGGACCACCCAGGTGATGGACGGCAATGCCGGCACCGTACGCCAGCTCAGGCGCGTGCTGGACGAGCGTGGCCAGCTGAACCCGGGCATGTCGGGCACCGTCAGCCTCAGCACCAGCGGCAGCGAGGAAACCCTCGCCCTGATGCGGAAGATGTTCGAGGAAGCAAAGCAGCTGTAACAGCCGTTTCCCGGCAGAGCGTTCCGTACACCGCACTCATCCGACAGCGTCATAATCGAAATTATCAGCGAGGTCCTTCGCCCCTGAACCAGGCAAAGCACCTCGCTGCTGTTTATACAAGGAAAGGGGCTGCCGAGGCAGCCCCTTTCAGTGATTAAATTAATTTCCGGTTTACTGAGCGATCGCCTTCTGATAGCGCTCGAGGCCCTTGGCATAAATGCCCATCAGCTCTTCAAGGCCCATGCGGTTCAGCGTCGCCACATAGGTATCCCAATCCTTATCGATGTCGGCGTCGCCGGTGACGAACTTGGCTCGCATATCAGCCACATAGGTGTTGATATCGCCTTCGAGGATCGCCAGACGGTCATACTCCTCGTCGCTGTAGTTGAAGCTGCCCCAAGCTTCCTTGTCCAGGCGGTATTTGATGCGCTCCGCGCATACGGAGGATTCCATGGGCGTATACATGTTATTGCCGAAGGTGGCGTCGTTGTAGATGGAGGGGTTGTCCGCGCCGCCCCAGGGCACATACAGGCCCAGGACCTCTTCGTTGATCAGGCCGTCGGGGTTGTGCTGCACATAGTCGTTGTACCAGGGCAGGCCATTCTCGTCGAATTCGTAGGTCACGTGCTCAAAGCCCATGAAGTACAGATTGACGCCCTCGGTGGAATAGAAGTAGTCGAAATACTGCAGCGCTTCCTTGATGTGGTCGCAGTTCGCGGTGAAGAAGGTGTTCTGGGTGCCGATCTCATAACCGATATCGGAGTTGAACTGGTAGCCGTCCGGGCCCTTGAGCATGGTGTTCATGGCCACGTAGTTGCCGCGGTTGTTTGCGCCCAGGTAATGCAGGCTGCCCTTGCCGATCAGCACGCGGTTCTGCTCGCCTACGGCGGTCATGTTCTTGATGCTGGAAGAGAAGATCTCGGGATAGATCAGCTTTTCCTGATACAGGTCGCGGACATAGCTGATCATCTTGCGGTAACCGTCGGAGGTGGGAATGAAGCGGAGCTTGCCCTGCTCGTCGTCATCCAGGTACTGGCTGCCGCGGCCGCGGGTATTGATGCCGAAGGCACCGCCGAACATGCGGATCAGGCCGGCGAAGCTGGTGCCGATCAGGCCCACTTCGTCCTTTTCGCCGTTGCCGTTCAGGTCGGAATCGCGGAACTTGATCAGCATCTGCTTGAATTCCTCGGTGTCGGCAGGCACTTCGTCATAGCCCAGCTGCTTGAGCCACGCTTCGTGCACGAACAGCGGCGGGGTCACATAGTTGGTGGCGTAATAGAGCTGCGCCATGCCGTAGATCTCGCCGTCGTTCATGGTCACATAGGCCTTCAGGGCGGGGTTGTGCTGGATCTGGTAGTAGTAATGCGGCGCATACTCTTCCAGCAGATCGGTGATCGGCACGATGATGCCGTCCGCCGCCAACTGCATCACCTCGGCGTTGCTGATGCCCACGCGGTAGATCACATCGGGCAACTGGTCATCCGGACGGGTGAGCATCAGGGAGAATTTCTCGCTGATGTCGCTGTCAGGATAGGCTTCGAACTGGAAGCTGACGTTGGTCTGATCCGTCATGTACTTCCAGATCTCCAGGTTCTGGAAATCAGTGCGCTTGTAATACAGGTCCGTGGTGAAAGCGGTCATTTCGATGGGTTCCTCGGAGATCGGGAACTTCCCCTGGAAGGGGATGGCATCGTTGACGGCCAGGCAGTTCGCGCTGACGGACATCAGAATGCCCAGCGCAAGGACCAGAGCAAGCAGTTTCTTCATGTTGGAAAACCTCCTTTTTATTATCAGGCCCAGCGGCCTTGATCACCCTTTGACCGAGCCGATCATGACGCCCTGCACGAAGTATTTCTGCAGGAAGGGATACAGGATCAGCACGGGTACGGACGACACGATGATCAGCGCGTACTTCATCGTTTCGCTCAGCAGCATGCGGCTATAGGTGTTCCCGATCTCAGAAAAGCTCTCCTCCGACGCCTGGTTCTGGATCAGGATGGCCCGCAGGATCAGCTGCAGCGGGTAGCGGTTCTGGTCGGAAAGATACAGCAGCGCGTTAAAGTAGGAATTCCAGTGAGCCACCGCGTAATACAGCACCATGACCGCCAGGATCGGCTTGGACAGCGGCAGGATGACCGAGCGGAGGATGCGGATATGGCTCGCGCCGTCCACCACGGCAGCCTCCTCCAGCTCCCGCGGGATGGAGGTACTGAAAAAGGTGCGCATGATCATGACATTGTACACCGAGAGCGCGGTGGGCAGGATCATCACCCAGAAGGTATCCAGGATGCCCAGATCGCTGATGATGATGTAGGTCGGGATCATGCCGCCCGAGAAGAACATGGTGAACACCATCATCGCCAGGCCGAAGCCTTTACCCTTCAGTTTCGGCCGGGACAGCGGGTAAGCCGCGCATATGGACATCAAAATGTTCAGCGAGGTACCCGCCAGCGTGTACAGGATCGTGTTGCGGTAGCCCGTCATGACCTGGCTGTTCTTGAACACCAGGCGGTAGCTTTCCAGATTCGCCCTGACCGGCAGGAAGGATACATTCCCCGCAATGACCTCCAGTGGATCGCTGAAGGAAGCGATCAGCACGAAATACAGCGGGTAGAGGATGATGACCAGCACCAGGCAGAGCAGGAAATACACGGTGAAATCGAAGACCCTGTCCCCCCTGGAGCGGGGTTTGCCTGTTTTTGACGTATCAGGCGCGTGCTTGCGGATCGTCTTGTCCATAGTCACGCCCCCTCACCACAGGCTGGTCTCGCCGATACGGCGGGCAGCCGTATTCACCGCGACCAGCATGATGCAGTTGACAACGGAGTTGAACAGGTTCACGGCAGTGGAATAGCTGAAATCACGTTTGGTATCCTTCGCGCCGAAGCCCTGGCGGTAGACCAGTGTGGAAATCACGTCGGAGGCGGAACGGTTCAGGTCGTTCTGAAGCAGGAAAACCTTTTCAAAGCCGACGTTCATCAGCGTGCCGCAGCTCATGATCAGCAGGATGATGATGGTAGGCTTGATGCCGGGCAGGTTGATATGCCAGATGCGGCGCAGGCGCCCCGCGCCATCGATCATCGCCGCCTCATGCAGCTGCGGGTCGATGCCGGAGAGCGCCGCCATGTAGATGACCGCGTCCCAGCCGGTATACTGCCAGGCGGCGGACCAGACGTAAATGGACTTGAAATAAGCCGGGACGCCCATAAAGTACTGCTTTTCGCCCCCCAGCAGCACAATCAGGCGGTTGATGAAGCCAGAGTCCGGAGAGAGGAACAGGATGACCATGGAGCACATGACCACGGTGGAAATGAAATACGGCGCGTAAGTCACCGTCTGCACGGTGCGCTTGAACCATTTGGTCCGGATCTCGTTCATCAGCAGCGCCAGGATGATCGGCAGCGGCGTGCGCACGATGAGCGAATAAATGCTGATGGCAAGGGTGTTGAAAATGACCTCCCCGCAGTAATAACTGTTGAAGAATCGCTGGAAGTGGGTCAGCCCGACCCATTTGCTGCCCCAGATGCCCTTTCGGAAAGAATAGTTTTTGAACGCGATCTGGATGCCGAACATCGGCGCGTAGTAAAAAATCGCAAAATAAACGATGACCGGCAGAAACAGCAAATAAAGCTGCCAGTTCTGATACATATAGTTTTTGAACCGTTTCCAGCGGCTTGTTTTCCGGACGATTCCTGTCATAGCGTGAAGGCCTTCCTTCAGCAGAATGTATATTTATCGATTAGATTATACCCTAATTTACATAATTATGCAAGATATTTTTGTTTTCTTCTTGCACCAAACAGAATAATGGATTATGATATTGCTATACCAGCCGATGCATGAACCGTTTCCGCCGGCGGAAGGGCTGCATCCTTCCCTTGCCGACGGATCCGTTCCGGATATGGATCGGCGGAGCAGCAACAGCGCAACAGCATTCGGGAGGAATCGCTGAAATGGAAAAAAACTTTGGCCGTGTAGATGAAATCCTTTCCCGCGCCTGCCGTGACAGGCTGATCCCCGGCGCGGTGTTTCTGGCCGGAAAAGACGGGGATATACTGTTTCACCGGGCCTACGGCTGCGCCCAGTGGGAGCCGGAAGAACTGCCCATGACAGAAGACACGCTCTTCGACCTGGCCTCCCTCACCAAGGTCACGGCCACCTGGCCCTGCATCGTGCGCCTGTTGGAAAAAGGCGTGATCCGCCTGGACGAGCCCCTGCCAGAGCTGCTGGACGGCTGGCAGGTGCCGGAAGCCATGAAGCCCATCACCCTGTTCCATCTGCTGACCCACACCGCCGGCCTGGAAGAGGACAGCGACCTGGACGGCTTCGGAGATACCCGGGAAGAGCGCGTGCGGGGCGTGATGAAAATACCGCTCAAATATCCGGTCGGAAGCGGGGTACATTACTCTGACATGGGATTCGTCCTGCTGGGAGAGATCGTCGCGTGCAAGACTGGCCTGCCCCTGGACCAGGCGGCAGGAAGGATCTGGCAGGAGCTGGGCATGACCCGCACCTGCTTCAATCCGCCGAAAGACGCGTACTGCGCCTCCACGGAAAAGGTCAACGGGGTCGTGACCCGAGGCATCGTGCACGACGAGCGCGCCCAGCAGCTCTTCGGCGTCGCTGGGCACGCAGGCGCCTTCTCCACAGCCGCAGACCTGGCCCTGTACTGCAGCCAGCTGCTGCCGGGGCGTCACAGCCTGATCTGTTCCGACGAATGGCTGCGGGAGTCCTTCAGGCTCCATGTGCCGGACAGCTACTGGAACCGCGGCCTCGCCTGGGTGGTGAATCGCGAAGATCCCCGGGGCAACCTGGTCGGCCATACCGGCTTCACCGGCACCAGCCTCAGCATCGACACCGCCACGGGCCATTATCACGTGCTGCTGACCAACCGCGTTCATCCCACCCGTGCCAATCAGAACCTGCAGCCCATCCGGCTCGAGATCCGTAAAATCCTTTACGGAGTCTAAGTCACCGCAGGTGGGACTTGCGTCCCCCCTACGGAACCCCCCAACGGTGTTTCCTGTCGTCCCTACCGGGACTCCCGGGCGGAAACACCGCAAGGTAGATTCCGCTGACGCGGAATCGTCCTCGCACCGTACATGCCGCTGCTGCGGATTCGGATCAAGGGTGTTCCCCCTTGATGATCCCCTCGCCATGTCCTTATCAGCACTCCATCCCATCGCCTCAGTTCGCCATTGTCGCATCGTGTGCTCCCGCACCCGATGCTCTGTGGCTCACCGGGCCTTCTCCTGCCTTCATCGCCCACTGGGCGCGGCAGGATACGGCCCCTTGCGGGTGGCTTCGCCATCCGCCGAATAAATCGGCGGACTCCGGGATTCCATGCTGATAAGGACAGTTGTGGGCCTCACTTTCCAACACAACTAAATCGTTGCAAAAGCACAATAAAACAGTGCTCCGGCAGCGCAGCAGCTGCCGGAGTGTTTTATATACAGCATATTTACTTTTTCTTCGCCCTCTCCGCGGCCTTCCAGGCCTTGATGGCGGCCAGCCGCTCGGCGTAGCGGGGCTCCAGACCCTGGTCGGTGGGGTGGTAATAGGTCCGGTCCTTCAGGCTGTCGGGCAGGCACTGCATGGCGGTCATTTTTTCCTTATAGTCGTGGGCATACTGGTAACCCTTGCCGTAGTTCAGGTCCTTCATCAGGGCGGTGGGGGCGTTGCGGATGACCAGCGGGACCGGTTCGTCCAGCATGTTCTGGGCGTCGCTCTTTGCTTCCATGTAAGCCACGTCCATGGCGTTGGACTTCGGGGCCAGGGAAAGGTAGACCACGATTTCCGTCAGATGAACACTGCATTCCGGCATGCCGATGAAATGGCAGGCCTGGTAGGCGGCCACCGCCAGCTCCATGGCCCGGGGATCGGCCAGGCCCACGTCCTCGGCGGAGAAACGCACGATGCGGCGGGCGACGTATAGCGGATCCTCCCCCGCCTCCAGCATACGGCTGAGCCAGTAGATCGCCGCGTCCGGATCGGAATTGCGCATGGATTTGTGCAGGGCGGAGATCAGGTTGTAATGCTCCTCGCCTTTTTTGTCGTACAGCAGGGACTTTTTGCTGGTGCACTGCTCCACGGTCTCACGGGTCACATGCACGGTCTGGCCCTCCAGATCGCCGTTCAGGACCGCCATTTCCAGGGTGGACAGCGCCATGCGGGCGTCGCCGTTGGCGAAGGCGGCGATGATGTCGATCACGTCGTCCGGCATATCCACCTGCTGGGTGCCGAAACCCCGTTCGTCCTTCAGGGCGCGCCGCAGCAGCACGGCGATGTCCTCCTGGGTCAGGGCGTTCAGCACGAATACCTTGCATCGGGACAGCAGAGCCCCGTTGACCTCAAAGGAGGGATTCTCCGTGGTCGCGCCGATCAGGATGATGCTGCCCCGCTCCACATAGGGCAGGAAGGCATCCTGCTGGGCCTTGTTGAAGCGGTGGATTTCGTCCACGAACAGGATGGTGCGCTCCCCGAAGCGGCGGGCGTTCTCCGCCTCCTCCATGACAGCCCGGATCTCCTTGATGCCGCTGGTCACGGCGGAAAAGTCCGTGAACCTGCTTTTGGTATGTCCTGCGATGATCCGCGCAAGGGTCGTCTTGCCCACCCCCGGCGGGCCCCAGAAGATCATGGAGGAGATCGTGTCCGACTCGATCAGGCGGCGCAGGATCTTTCCTTCGCCCAGCAGGTGCTTCTGCCCGATGTATTCGCTCAGGTCCCGGGGCCGCAGGCGCGCCGCCAGCGGCTGGCTCATCGGCTGCTCAAAGAATGTCGGCTGCTGCATTGTCCGTACTCCTAATCCTTATTTCAGAAGTGTCTGCAATCGTTCTTCCTGGAACTGGTTGGTATACAGGCGCCAGTACACGCCCTTTCGGCGCAGGAGTTCCCTGTGCGTCCCGTCCTCGATGATCTTTCCATCTTCGATGACGAGGATGCGGTCGGCGTTCCTGACGGTGGACAGGCGGTGGGCGATGATGAAAGAGGTGCGGTCTTTGAGCACTTTCCCGATCGCCTCCTGGATGATGGCTTCCGTTTCCGTGTCCACGGAGGAGGTGGCCTCATCCAGCACGAAGATGGCGGGCTCCGCCAGCAAGGCGCGGGCGAAGGAGACCAGCTGCTTTTCACCGGTGGACAGGCGGCTGCCGCCTTCCCCCACTTCCGTCTGGTAGCCCTTGTCCAGCTTCAGGATGAAGGGCTCCGCGTTCACCAGCCGGGCAGCCTCCATCACGGCCTCGTCGCTGGCGTCCAGGCGGGAATAGCGGATGTTATCCATGACAGTGCCTGAGAACAGGTGCGGCTCCTGGAGCACGTAGCCCAGGTGGCTCTGCAGCCAGAGCTGGCTCCGCTCACGGTAGTCCGTGCCGTCGATCAGAATGCGTCCGGCCGTAGGCTCGTAGAACCGGCAGAGCAGGTTCACGATGGTGGATTTTCCCGCGCCGGTAGCGCCCACCAGGGCGACGGTCTGTCCGGCCTTCACGCTCAGGTTGAAGTCCGAGAGCACCCGCTCGCCGTCCTTATAGCGGAAGTCCACATGCTCGAACGTGACGTCGCCCTTCAGCTCCGGCCAGTTCTCGCGCCTGGGATCGATGCTGTCGCCAAAGCGGGCGACGACCTCCGGCGTATCCCTGATATCCGGCTCGGTCTCGATCAGGGACACCACGCGTTCCGCCGCTGCCTGGGCGGACTGCATTTCGGAGAAGGTCCGCGCGATATCCCGGATCGGCTCGAAGAACTGCACCGTATAGTTGACGAACAGCTGTACCGTGCCCAGGGTCATGAGCCCGTTCAGGGAGAGCGCGCCGCACTGCCAGAGGGCGTAAGCTGTCGCGATCGAACCCAGGGAAACCACGCTGGGCAGATACAGGGCGGCCAGGGAAGCGGCCCGGACGGAGGCGTCCCGCATGTTCCGGGTCAGTTCGGCAAATTCTCGGGTATTTTCCCGCTCGCGCACGAGGGTTTTTGTGGTCTTGGCGCCCATGATGCCTTCGTTGAACGCACCGGTGATCTGGCTGTTGAGCTTGCGCACCCGGCGATGGGAGGCCAGCATCCGGCGCTGAAAGAACCGCGTCACCAGCACCAGCGGCACCGTCACCAGCAGCACCACCAGCGTCATCTGCCAGCTGATGGTGAACATCATGACCATGCCCAGCGCCAGCACCACCGTGCCCCACACCAGGTCGATCAGCGACCAGCCTACCGTTTCGGACAGGCGCACCGCGTCGCCGGTCAGCCGGGACATGAGGTAGCCTACGGGCATGCGGTCAAAGTAGGCGAAGGGCAGTTCCTGCAGCCTGCGGAAGCCCATTTTGCGGAATTCGTAGCAGACACCCGTCTCCACCTGACCGCCGAGATACAGGAAGCGGAAGATCGCCAGCACCTGGAGCAGCAGCAGACTCACATACACCGCTGAAAATGCGGGCACGCGGTCCATATTCCCCAGAGGGATCAGTTCGTCGATGGCGTAGCGCGTCATGAGCGGGAACAGGATATCGATGACCGCGACCACGATCATCCACAGGCACAGCCTGATCAGTTTTGAATGATAAGCGGGCGTGTACCGCAGGATTTTTTTCCACAGGCCGAAGGAAAACTTCTGCGTATAGTCCTGCTCCTGGATGGTTGAGGACATGTCTATTATACCTCCGAAAGAAGCTCGTTTTCAAGGGTTGTCTGGATCTGGAAAACGCGGCGGTACAGACCCTCCTCACGGATCAGCTCTTCATGGGTACCCTGCTGGGTCACACGGCCGTCCTCCAGCACGAAGATCCGGTTCGCGTCCTTCAGCGTGTTCACTCGGTGGCTGATGATGATGGTGGTTACGTCCTGCCGCCGGTGTTTCAGAGCCGCGCGGATCTCCGCGTCCGTCTGGGTATCCACGGCGGAGAGGGAGTCGTCGAAGATCAGGATATCGTTTTCCTTGAGCAGGGTGCGGGCGATGGCCAGGCGCTGCTTCTGTCCGCCGGACAGGGTCACGCCGCGCTCGCCCACCACGGTATCGAAGCCTTTGTCGCTCTCCAGGATGAAGCCCAGCGCACTCGCGTCCCGGACAGCCCGGTCCGCCTCGGCTTCCGTCACCGAAGGCCGCGCGATGGTCACATTCTCGCGGATCGTGCGTGAATACAGGAAAGGCTCCTGCAGGATGAGGCCGATATGCCCTCTGAGCCACTCGCGGTCGATACGGCTGATGTCGACGCCGCCGATGGTGATTTTGCCGTGTTCCAGCGGGAACAGGCGCTGGAGCAGATACGCCAGGGTGGACTTGCCCGAACCCGTCGCGCCGAGGATCGCCACGGTCTCTCCGCGGCGGATCGTCATGCTCAGGTCCCTGAGCACCGGCTCGCCGCCGTAGTCAAAGGTCACGTGGGAGAACTCGATGTCCCCGCGCAGGTCGGGCTTCAGGAAGTCCTTTTCCTCCGGCTCCGTCGGCTCTCTCAGGATCTGGCTGATCCTGTCCAGCGCGACCAGGCTCTTGCCCGCGTCGGCAAGGATGCGTCCCATCTGGCGGATCGGGAACAGCAGCTTTGCGATGTACGTGGTATAAATGACCATGACCCCCAGGGTGATCTCCCCGCTGATGACCGCCGCCAGGCAGACCAGCAGCGTGATCATGGACTGGGTCATGCTCAGCAGGTCGCCGGTCGCCCAGTAGATCGCCAGCAGCAGGTTCACGCGGAAGTTCTTCTGGGCCAGGTCGGTCACCTTGACGTTGAACTTGTCGATTTCATAAGCCTGCCGCCCGAAAGCCCGCACCACGCGCACGCCGGTCAGGTTTTCCTGCAGCACAGCGCTCATGCGGCCTTCCGCCTCGTCGGAGGCGCGGAAAGCCCTGATGACCCATTTGAAGAACAGATACGCAAAAACGAACAGCACCGGCACCATCAGCATGGACAGCACCGTGAGCCTTGCATTCTTCCCAAGCAGCACACTGAGGGCCGTGACGATCATCGCCAGCGTGTTCACCACGGACATCAGCTGTACGGACAGGAAACGGCGCACCGTATCCACGTCCGAGGTACAGCGCTGCACCAGGTCGCCGGTCTCCGCCCGCATATGGTAGGAGAAGGGCAGCCGTTGGATATGGTCGTACAGCGTATTCCTGAGATCCCGGGCCACGTTCTCGCCGGCCATGGCCTGGAAGCGGCCTTTTCCGTAAGAGAACAGCCCGTTCAGCAGGTTCAGCGCCACTATGGCCAGGCCCACCAGATACAGGTGCCTGACCACATAGTCAGGGTCGCCATAAACGCCCACCAGCCCGTGCAGGACCGGCGGCAGCACGCTGGGCTTGCCGGCCAGGTAATGATCCAGCGTTTCCGCCAGCACCAGCGGTATCAGATAATCCAGAATGACACAGGCCACCGTGCAGACCAGCGCCCCGATAAACCACAGGGCGTTCCTGCCGATCAGCCGCCTGGCCAGTGATCGATGATGCATCGTACTTTTCCTCCGAAAACAAACAAAAAAACCGGTCTGCGCCAGATACGCAGCCGGAGATACAGACAGCATCACCCTATTGCAGGAGGCCGCCGGCATACATCGACAGCGCGTATCGAACCGTTTTCATTGCATTCAACGCCGTTCCGCTCCGTTTCCGCATGCCTTCCGCCTCCTTTCCTTTTAGTTGCGAACGCAGTCAGTATACCTTAGATATGCCTGAATGTCAACGGATTTATTCAGATGAAAGGAAGAGTGGAGTACGACAAGAGAAAGAGTGGAGTGAGGAGAGTGGAGAGTTGAGTTTTGGTTACTCTTTGAAAGGGCAAAGCGTTCAGGACCGTTTTCCCGCGCTTGACAGCCATCGTGTTTTGTGTTACACTTTCGGCGCAGTGGAAACTGCTTCATGCGCCCGTAGCTCAGTTGGATAGAGTGTCAGACTCCGACTCTGAAGGCCATGCGTTCGAATCGCACCGGGCGTACCAAAGACAAAGCCTTGATTTCACAATGATAATCAAGGCTTTTCGTATAGGCATGTGAGATAACGACCCATGCCAGACTGCGGGTCAGGCATGGTTCAGTCAGCGCCGATCCTTTGCGGAGGCTATAACATGATCCTGTGGTTTGCCGCTTCCTTTATCTCGTTTTTTATCAAGGGGCTGTGCGGATTCGCCAACACCCTGGTATTCACTTCGATCCTCAGTTTCGGCGCGGCCAATATCGAAATCACGCCGGTCAATCTGCTGCTCGGTTATCCCAGCAATCTCATCATGGCATGGCGGGGCAGGAAAATGCTGCGTCCGCGTCTGGTGCTGCCGCTGGGCGGGCTGCTCATTGCGGGCGACCTGGTCGGCGCGCTGCTGCTGAAAAACGTGGACATAGGCGCCGTCCGCGTCATTTTTGGCGTGATGGTGACCGGGCTGGCGCTGCAGATGCTGATCAGGCACTTCCGGCCCGCACGGAAGAAGGATTCGCCCCTCGTCACAGTGCTCATCGCCCTGTTTTCCGGCATATCCTGCGGGCTCTTCGGCGTGGCGGCGATGCTGGTCGCCTGCGTCAGCCGGGCCACCGACAGCACAGAAGCCATGAAGGCCAACTTCAGCGCCATCTGCGCAATGGATAACTCTTTCCGCCTGATCCTGTATATCGTCATGGGCATTATGACCCTGTCCTCGCTGAAAACCGCCGCGATCCAGCTCCCCGTGGCCCTGGCCGGCCTGTACGGGGGCATCCTGTGCAGCGGCCGACTGCGGGAAGACTATGTCCGCATACTCACGATCCTGCTTCTGCTCATTTCCGGCATCGTGCTGATCGCGCAGAACCTGTGACCCTTACAAACCGCACTGACAGCGTTATATAAACAAAATGTCGAAGGAATTTACTCCTTCGACGGTTTTATATTACCACATTTTTGGCAAAATTTCAAGACTTGTATTCGGCCTCCGGATGCTGTATTAAGAGATCATCACGTTTAAGGAGGCGGGTCTATGGACAATATGACCGCAAAAGTCAGCTGTTTCGCAAGGGCATATCACTACAGGAACAATGCCGCGCATATCTTCGCCGATCCCTGTGCCGGTGCCCTGCTGGGCGCGGATTACGAGCGGATCGCGCAAAGCATGACCCGGGGAGCCGGGTACTTTATTCCAGGATTCAGCGGAAGCGCCGAAGAGGGGCTGCGCCTGATCGTTGACAGGCAGCTCTCCCCTTCCGTGCTCGGCCGTAGTGCCTTCTGTGAGCGTTCGCTGGCAAACGAGCGGCGGCTTAGCTGCCGCCAGTACCTCATATTTGCTTCCGGATACGATACCTTTGCCATCAGGAACAGGGACGAATCCCTGACCGTGTATGAGCTGGACCTGCCCCAGATGCTTGCCGATAAACATGCGAGGGTGGAGATGGCGGGCCTTGCGTCACGCGCGGTTTATATCCCCTGCGATCTGTCGGAAACGGAATGGCCGGACCGGCTGGCAGACCGCGGCTTCATGCTCGGGAGCAAATCCTTTGCAAGCCTGCTGGGGATCAGCTATTACCTGAACAAAACCGCTTTCAGAGTGCTCCTTAAGACGCTGGGCGGCATCATGCCCGAAGGGTCCGCCGTCTGCTTCGATTATCCTTCTCAGGACTGCGGACGGGAAGCGCAGACAAACCGGTTCCTGGCGCAGGCCGCCGGCGAACCGATGAAAGCGCAGTATACCCGCAGGGAGCTGGAGCTTATCCTTCAGGAATGCGGTTTCCTGATCTACGAGCATCTCGACCATAAAGAAATGACCGGGCAGTACTTTTCGGCTTACAACAACCGCTGCCCGGCCCACAGAATGGAAGCCCCGGAAGGGGTATGCTATGCGCTCGCCGTCAGGAAGGCATGATCGGCCTCAGCCCTTGACCGCGCCTACCGTCATGCCTTTGACGAAGTATTTCTGCAGGAACGGATAGAGCAGGATGATGGGAAGCGAGGAAAGGATGATGACGGCGGATTTGATCGAGATGGACAGCGACGATTTTTCGCCCATGCCGCCGTTGTCCACGATCATGGTGCGGCCGTTGACGATGTTGCGCAGCAGCAGCATAACGGGATACTGGCTGCTCTTCAGGTAGATCAGCGGCGCGAACCAGTTGTTCCAGAAAAAAACGGCGGTGTACAGGCCGACGGTCGCCAGCGCCGCGCCGGACAGCGGCAGGATGATCCGTACCAGGATCCCGAAATAGCTCAGGCCGTCGATGACTGCCGCCTCCTCCAACTCGTTCGGCAGCGACTTGAAAAAGTTGATCAGGATGATCAGATTGAACTGGTTGATCGCGTAGGGAATCAGGATGGCCCATACGGTGCCGACCAGGTGCAGGCTGTTGATCAGCAGGTAATTGGGGATCAGGCCTCCGGAGAAGAACATCGAGAAGACGACCAGCTTCATCACGATGCTCTGCCCCGCCAGCCAGTCCTTGCTCAGCGGATATGCAAACAGGATCATCATGATCAGGGAAATAGCCGTGCCGCCGAAGGTAAAGAGGAAGGTGTACCCGTAAGCGCGGAAGAAATGCGGGTATTCGTATATGCTCTTGTACGCCTCCAGCGTGAAATCGACCGGCCACAGGGAAACGCGGTTGTTGGTGATGGCGGCGGGAGACGAGAAAGACATCGCGATGATATATAAGAACGGGATCGTGCAGGCAATGACCACGATGAACATCACGATAAAAATGAACGTATTGAGGACAGGGTTATGCTCTCTGATATGGCTCGGTCTGTCTTTGAAGTTCTGCTGTATACTCATATCGGCGCCTCCCTCAGTAAATGCTGTTGCCGGTCAGCCGTCTGGACGCGAAGTTTGCGGTGGACACGAGGATCAGCCCGATAATGCCGTTGAACAGGCCGATGGCAGCGCCGAGGGAATACTGCGGCGAGGACGAGCCGAGGGTGTAGCGGTAGACGTAGGTATCGATTATATCGGACACGGACATGTTGGTGCTGGTCTGCATCAGGAGGACCTTCTCGAACCCGAGGGACAGTAGATGACCCACGTTCAGGATGAACATGACCATGATGGTCGGCATGATCGTCGGGATCGTGATATAAATGATCTGCTGGAAGCGCGAAGCGCCGTCGATGCGCGCGGCTTCGAACATATCGCTGCCGATGCCGGTGATGGCCGCCAGGTAGATGATGGCCGTCCAGCCCGTATACTGCCACATATCCGTGATGATGTACAGCATCCGGAAATACTGGGGCTCATTCATGTAATAGATGCGCCCGACCCCGAACACCTGGTCGATCAGGCGGGTCAGGATGCCCATCGTCGGGGAAAGCAGCTCGCTCAGGATGGACACGACCACGACCGTGGATACGAAGCGGGGCACGTAGCTCACCGTCTGGACGAACTTTTTCAGCTTCAAATTGCGCAGCTCATTGAGCAGGATCGCAAAGATGATCGGGAACGGGAAGTTGATGATCAGGTTCTCGATACTGATGATCAGGGTATTCGTGAACGCCGTCCAGAATTCCGGCTTCAGCAGAAACTGCTCAAAATACCGAAAAGGCGCGGGCCAGACCTTGTACCCGCTGGCCCAGCGGTCGCCATAGGGGCCGCCCAGGGGCTTGTAGTGCCGGAAAGCCAGGATGTTTCCGAACATGGGCACGTATTTGAACAGCAGAAAATAACACAGCGGAATCAGCATCATGGCATAAAACTGCCAATACCGGCCCAGGTAATGCCGGACCGTGATCTTATTGGCATAGGGTGAAACCGGCTCTTTTTTGCGCATAGATGCCTCCTGTGTAAAAAGGGTATGGGAGCCCGGAAGCGGGCTCCCATGGAAGGCCCGGCGGAAAGCCTGCCGGGCCCGGGAAGATCGATTACTTATACTTGTTGTACTGGTTGTACAGGGCAACGAATTCGTCGATGCCCTTGTCCTTCAGATCCGCTTCGTACTCGGCCCAGTCGGCGTCGATGTCCTTGGTGCCGCGCATGAAGGCGTCGTCCCAGACAAAGAAGGAGTCGGCCAGACGGGTCTGCAGCAGGGAGGCTTCTTCAGCCGCCTCGTCGTCGAAAGCGGGGGTCGCCGGCACGTACTGGATCACGTCGCCCATCGCCGCCACTTCCGCGTTGATGCGGGAATAATTCTCGTCGTACTTGGTCATCTCACGGGCGTTGTACCACACCACCTGGGTGCCGTCGCAGCCGCAGCCGTAGGCGTTCTGCATGTACTTGTAGATGCCTTCCTGATTCTCGTGCGCCATGATATCGTCGCTGAAGACCACCTTGCCGTCGACTTCGGTATAGGTCTCGCCCGGAACGCCCAGGCACCATACCTTCGCAGCTTCCTCGGAGAAGAACACTTCGTCGATCTTGCGGACGACCTGCTCGAAGTCAGCGCGCTGCATGGTCTTGGCGGGGAACATGATGCCGTTGCCAACGGAGCTCTTGGGCTGGTGATGCGCACCGGCGGGGCCGGCCAGGGAAGGATACATGTTCAGATCCATGCCTTCGATCTCGGAAGCAGCTTCCCAACCGCCGATCTGATCATAGTAGCCGTACACAGCCATGGAGAGGCCGGTCGCCAGCTTGCGGGTCGCGGCGGCGTCGTCCTGCGTGAACTCGGGGTCCAGCAGGCCTTCCTTATACATCTGGGAGAAGAAGCGGATATACTCCTTGTACTGCTCGCTCAGCGCGCCGGCGAAGTATTCCTGCTTCTCGTAGTCCCAGCTCAGCACGCGGGTGCCGGTGGAGGTGGAGCGGCCGACGCTGATGCCGAAAGCGGGCATGGTCATGCGCTGGAGCACGTAGATGTTCACGATGGAGGTCAGCGGGATGGAATCCGGATAATCCGCCTTGTAGGCCAGCAGGATCTTGTGGAGGTCCTCAAAGGTCTTGGGCGCTTCAAAGCCCTTCTTCTCCAGGTAGTCCTGGCGGAGGATCAGGCCGCCATCATAGAAGGGAACGTCGAACAGCTGCGGCAGGTAGTAAAGGTTGCCGTCGCCCAGCTTCAGCATATCCACGGACTCTTCCAGGCCGAATTCCTTCACGCGGGCGGTGAAGTTGGGAATCCAGTCGGGATTCGTGCTCACCGCGTACGCGCCGCCGTTCAGCGCCACGGAAGCATTGCCGCCGGTGGTGCTGGTGCCCAGGATCACGTCCGGGGTATCGTCGCCCTGGTTGTTCAGCACGTTCGTGACCTTGGTCGCGTATTCGGTCATGGGGATCGGCTCGAACACGAGATCCACGTTGTATTTCTCTTCGAGATAGCTGATCGTGCGCCAGTCGTCGCGATAGGGCAGCGTGGAGTTGTCAGAGTAGTAGATGCTGATTTTGATGGGCTCCTCAGCGTAAGCAGCGAAGCTGCACAGCGAGAGCATCAGCATTGCGGACAGAAGCAGCGCAAGTGTCCTTTTCATGGGGTACCTCCTTAAAATTATTCAGCCGGCTCAGCCGGCATATTCTGCCATCCGGCAGTCTGACATGTGTATAATAACACTGATTTGTTATTTTATCAACATTTTTTTCATATTTTTGCCTGTCAGTCAAAAAAACCGCTGGATATAATCAGCATCGTGTGTTATATTGATAAGGATCATCTGAAAGGATCATCTAAGGATAAGGAGTGATGCCTGTGGATATGCTGGTCAATCTGTATACATTGCCGGAAAACAGCTGTCCGGCGGATATCCGGATCTGCCGTGTGCTGCCGCCGGAGATCAACCGCGTGATCAGGTGGGTAGGCGAAAACTTCGGCGCCGGGTGGCAGAGCGAATGCACCCCCGCGCTGTCCGCCATGCCCGCCTCCTGCTACATCGCCCAGAGAAACGGTGAGATCATCGGCTTTGCCTGCTATGATGCGACTGCGAAAGGCTATTTCGGCCCCATCGGCGTGCTTGAAAGCGAACGCGGGAACCATATCGGCAAGGCGCTCCTGATCGAGTGCCTGCTGGGAATGCGCGAAGCGGGATACGGCTACGCGGTCATCGGCTGGTGCGATCACGCGCAGGAATTCTACCGGCGTACTGTCGGCGCGGTCGCGATCCCCGGCAGCCAGCCGCAGGACACCGTTTACAGCCGCATGTGCCGTTTTTCCGTCCATCAGGAAACAGCGGGAGAGTGAGAATATGAATCAGCAGGAATTGAGACTGAAGCTCGGCCAGCGGCTGGGCATCGGCTTTGACGGCTATGAGATCCCGGAAGACTGCGCCAAACTGATCCGCGAATACAAGATCGGCAACGTGATCCTTTTCCGCAGGAACGTGAAAAGCAAGGAGCAGCTGAAGAAGCTCTGCGGCGATCTGCACCGGCTGATCACAGAGGAGACCGGCCTGACGCCCTACATCATGATCGACGAGGAATGCGGCAGCGTGTCCAGGCTCTCACACATCGCCGCGATGACCCCCAGCGCGATGGCGATCGGCGCCACCGATGATCCGGAAAACGCCCGCGTCATCGCCCGCCTCATCGGCGACGAACTGCGCGAAATGGGCATCAACTTCAACCTGGCCCCCGTGCTGGACTGCTTCACCAATCCTGACAACACCGTGGATGGAAACCGCATGTTCGCCGCAAGTCCCGAAAAAGTGGCGCGCTTCGGCCTCGCTTACATCCGCGGTCTTCATGAATCCGGCATCATCGCCTGCGGCAAGCATTTCCCCGGCCACGGCGACACTTCGGTCGACTCGCACCTGGCACTGCCGATCATCAATAAAACCATGGATGAAATCCGCAGGACGGAACTCGTGCCTTTCAAAGCGGCCATCGACGCGGGGATCGATTCCATCATGTCCGCCCATATCATTTTCACCGGCATCGAACCGGACGCCCCCGCGACGGTGTCCCGGAAGGTGATGACCGGCCTGCTGCGGGAAGAAATGGGCTTCGAGGGGCTGATCCTCAGCGACGCGATGGAAATGAAGGCTGTATACAATCTGTACGGCATTCCCAACGGGACGCTCCGCGCGCTGAATGCCGGCGTCGATATCGCGCTGATCTGCAACTCCTTAGAAGAAACCGCTCAAACGGCGCGCTATCTGGAGGAGGCATACACCGAGGGCAGGCTGACTGACGACGAGCTATTCGAGCACGACAGCCGCATCCGCCGCTTCAAGTCAAAACTGCCCGACGCTTCCGGCAGCGGGGAGCATTCCCCCACTCCCGAACAGCTGGCGGAGCCCGCAAGGATCATGGAGGAGTCCATCACGATACTGAACGCACCCGCCGGCGAAGCCTGGCCCGTCCCCGACCGGAACACCGTCGTTTTCGGCACCAGAGCACGCCGCAACGCGCTGGTGAACGACGATATCGAGTTGAACGCCGCCAAAGCGTTTTCCGACGCTTTCGGCTGCGTGTACGCTGAAGACGCCCCTGAGAACCCTCCGGAAAAAGCCATCGTATTCATCGGTCGCCATCCCGAGACCCATAAGACGGTAGAAGCCGCAAAACGGCTCATCGGCCAGGGCACAAAACTGATCGCCGTTTCCCTCTTCACTCCCGGCTTCCTGGATCCCCTCCCCGATTCCGTGTGGAAAGTCGGCGCATGGCAGTACGACGATCTCTCCATCTCCGCCCTGGTCAGGTTCTTCAGACGGTACAGGAAAGAATAAACAAACTTTATCCGACAATATTTTGTCGCCAAACAGCAATGCCGGGAGAAGGCTGTCTGCCCTCTTCCGGCATTGTTTTTTCTGTATGACTGCGCGTATCAGGCGCGTTTATGGCAGGCAGTACAAACAGCTATGCCATTGGAAGAAACCGCAAACAGCTGTGTCTTGCCGCACTGTTTGCAATACTGATACTTCTTCTGGATCGAGCCGCCGCTGATTTTCTCCATCGTATCGAGGCTCAGTTCCTGCAAGCTTTCTTTCTTCTGTTCCATCCTCTTCTCCTCACTTCATGACACATTCATCATTTCCGGGCTTGAAGCTTCGCTTCATTCCGGATTATACATTGAATACGGGTTTTTCGCAATGAACAAATTGTAAAACAATGAATGATCCCGGAATAAATGCTTGATGCATCCACACGGAAAATGAATATCTCCGTCATGCATCCAACAACTGCCCGCGTATGCTATTTGACGCTGCAGGTATTTTGTGATAAGATGCTCATGATTTGCGAATGATGCGGCGGAAGAAAAGATTTCAGGCCCGGTGAACGTTTACCGTTCGGAACGGCCACGCAGAATCCGGTACGTCTGGAGATTACAGCATGAAAAAGCGGACGATCATATTGCTCATATGTGCGCTGATCCTGTACAGTATACTGCTGGGTTTGCTCGTATGGGCGGAGAGCGCATATCCCGAAACAGGCATCAGGGATTTCGGCGACGCGTTATGGTATTCACTGGTCACCCTGACCACCGTCGGATACGGCGACCTCTATCCCGTATCGGCTCTGGGTCGGGTGGTCGGATTCGTTTTTCTGCTTATGAGCGTCGGATTGCTCGCGTCGGTCCTGGGAACGTTCGTCGTATTTCTGCGGGACCGTTTCGGCAATCTGCTGCGGTACACCGCCCTGCGCGGCAAAAGGTGCTGTATCTTTTCACAGTATAATGACGTCGCTGCCGCAATCGCCGAAAATCTGCTCCACCAGGATACAAAGAGCATCATGGTCTTTTGCGGTCAGGATGAGAATCCTGTTCGCCAGCAGACAGCGTCCCGGCGCGTCCAGGGCTTTTCGCAGAACGTGACCGATCTCCTGCCCAGGCTTTCTTTGAAAGAGGATCCTGTCATTTTCCTGACGTCCGGCGACCCGATGGAAAACTATGCGGACGCCGAAGCGCTGCATACTTGCCATAAAACGATATACTGCCGCGGGGCCGAATCCCCGAGCCTTCCAGACGTGCATTTCTTTGATACCGCCAATTGCGCCGCCCGGGCTTATTGGGCGGAGCATCCGCTCAGGGCGGCAGAAGGCCGCATCGTCCTGGTGGGCGACGGCGCGATCGCGCAGGAGATTTTGAATCAGGCCTTGCTGGTCAACTGCCGCGTTCCTTTTCTTTGCGCATCATACACCCTCTTCGGCCAGTGGGACGAATACCGCCGTTTTCACCCGGCCCTGTGCCAGGCATTCTCTGACCCTGCAGGAGAAATCCCCCAGGACCGGCTGATCTTTTCCGCTGAACCGTGGAACGCTGATCCGACGCTGCTTGAAACGGCAGACAGGATCCTGTTCTGCTGGGACGATCCACTTCTGAATGTACAATCCGCCGTGGATCTGCTCCGCTCTTTTCCCATATCAGGTAAAGTATATGCGGCCGCTTCCGCCGTTCCGGCCCCTGTCATCCCATTCGGCGGCCTGAAGGAAATATGCGCCCCGAATATCATCATGCACAGCGAACTCGACCGCTATGCCGTTGACCTGCACCGGATGTACTGCCAAAAAACGGGCTCCCGGACTTCCTGGGAAAGCCTCCCGCCTTTTCTGAAAGCGTCCAACCGTGCATCAGCGGATCATCTGCCGACAAAACTCCGTCTGCTGCTGCATGAAGACACAGTCGAAATGAACCGGGATACCTGCCGGAGGGCCGCTGACGCCTGGCGGGCGGCGCCTGATCCGGAACCCTTCCGACGCAACGAGCATGAGCGCTGGCTGCGTTTTCATCTCCTGTATAACTGGCACTGCGGGCCGGCGAAGGACGAACAGAAGCGTACACACCCCTGCATGATTCCCTATGACAGCCTCTCCCGGGAGGATCAGGAAAAGGACGACAGCGCCTGGCAGCTGATTGAGTCTGTGTACACCGGCAAGGAGGAGACTGCATGATTCAATCCGTAGCAACCATTGCCATCCTTGGCATATGCTTTCTGGCTGCCGTTCTGAACCTGGCCCTGAACAGCAGGCTGCAGCGGCTGATCACGCGCACATCGATCATTATCGCCCTGTTCATCGGCATTATCCTGTACGGTTACGGATTCGGCTGGTGCCTGGGGCTTTCCCTGACCACGCTGATCCGCGCTTTGATGGCTGTCTGCCGCATGGTTGGCGGCATCAATGACTTTGGCACGATACAAGCCGCTCCGCTTTTCAGATATCCGGTCGTTGTCGCGCTGTTCTGGCTGGCGCATTTCCTCGCTTTCTACGCTACTGCCAGCGCCGCGATCGCCGCGCTGGGCGAACGGCTTCTGCGTGATATCCGTGTATTTCTGCTGCGGAAGGGGCCGCTGCTGCTTGTATACGGCATCAACGCGCACTCCGTCGCTTACGGCCAGCGCATGGCGCATGAAAAACACCGTTCCGTGCTGTTTGTGGACGACGACTTCAACAGCGTGTTCGAGGGGAGCATCAAAAGTTTCGGCGCCGTTCTGGACAAAAGCCCGGACGCTCTGGCGGCAAACGCGCGTTTTCTGCGCAGGATCAGGATGAAGCCCGGAAAACGGCAGCTGGAACTGGCAGTGCTCCATGAAGACGGGCGGAAAAACCTCACCTACGCGCAGGCGCTGCTGGATACGATGGCCGCATCCGGCATTCAGCCCGCGCAGACCAGCCTGCTGGCAGCCGGGATCGGCAATGACGTCGCTGCCCTCCAGGCGCTGGGCAGTGATAACGGGTACGGCAGCGTATACGCCTTTGACGATTATATGCTGACTGCCCGCATGATGCTTCTGGATCACCCGCCCTGCGGCCTGATCCGTTTCAATGAGCACGCGGAAGCTGATGAGGACTTTCACGCGGTGATTCTGGGGTTCGGCAGGATGGGCCGGGCCGTTCTGAATCAGCTGATCGTTAACGGCCAGTTTGCCGGAAGCCATTTTCGGGCGGACATCTTTGATCCGCACCCGCAGAGCGGGTATATGCATGACCGGAGCGTTGCCAATATGTACGACATCCGTTTCCATCCGGCAGACGGAACGTCGGAAGAATTCTATGCTTTTCTTGAAGAACACATAAGCGGTGTCCGGATGATCATCCTTTGTACAGGTAGTCTGGAAAACAACCGCGAGATCGCGGAAGACCTGTCCGACTGGTTCCCCAGGGAACAGCGGATGCCGGTGATCCTCCACGCCACGAGGGACAAGTATTTCTGGCTGGACGAACAGCGGCACGAGGTGCAAAGCGCCTGCTTCTACGACAGCGAAGGTTTTGATCCGATCCGGATCGATGCCATGGCGATGCAGGTGCACCATATTTACTGTGAAAACAGCGGCAGTACGCGTTCCGCCGGGCAGGACTGGCTCAGATGCAGCTATGCCGACCGCCAGAGCTGCCGGGCCTGCGCGGACTTCTACCCCGCGGTACTGCGGGCAGCCGGAAAAACGCCGGAGCAGGTGCTCTCCGGCGATTGGCCGCCCGACCGCCAAACGCTTGAAAACCTCTCCAGAACAGAGCATCTGCGTTGGAGCGCTTACCAGTACGTCACCGGCTACGCGCCCATGCCGGCAGATGTCTGGATCGAAAGAGCCGCCAGATATCTGGCAGAAAAGAAGCAGGGACGTGAGCCGGATTTCCGTATCAGTAAGGACGAAGCACAGCGCCTGCAGGCCTGTCTCATCCCCTGGGAGGAGCTGAACGCGCTCTCGGAGCGGGAAAACGCCGTCACAGGCGGCCATGTGGATTACCAGCAGTTCGACCGCAACAACGTTCTGATCCTGCCGCGCGTGCTCGCCGCCCAGCAGACGGAGGAGAAACAACATGGATGAATACGTCTACGACGCGTTTATCAGCTACAGCCACAAGGATATGAAATGGGGACGCTGGCTGCAGCGCCGGCTCGAAACCTTTCATATTCCGCGGGATATCGTAAAGAATCAAAGGCAGCATAAACAGCTCCGCATTTTCCGCGACCAGACCGACCTGGCCGGCACGGAGCTGCAGACATCCCTGCGCAAAGAAATGGATGTATCCCGCTATCTGATCGTGATCTGTTCCCCCGCCAGCGCCGCATCCCGCTGGGTGAACGAGGAGATCCGGTATTTCTGTTCGATCGGACGCAGGAACCGCATCATTCCCCTGATCGTTTCCGGTGAGCCGAACAGCGACCGCCCGGAACTGGAATGCTACCCCGCGGCCTTCAGCATCGCGGAAGGCGAGGAATTGCTCGGTGCCAACATCCAGGAGATCGGACGGAAGAAGGCTTGCCTGAAGGTCATTTCAACGCTTCTGGACACCCGCATGAACCGGCTGATCGACCGGGAAAGGCAGCGCTCGGTACGCCTGTCCCTGAGCATAGCCGCCGTTTCCCTGACCGCACTTCTTGTCACCGGCGGCCTGATCTGGAACAATGCCCGGGTCAAAAAGGAAAACCAGCAGCTTTCCTTCGATATTTACGGCGCCGCGATCGTGTCCATCGCAAAAAAAGACGTCATCGAACCCGTTGACATCGCGTTCCTTGAGACGTCTGCGGAAGCCGGCAACGTGGACGCCATGATGCTGCTGGGCGACTGCCTCCTGAAGGGAGCGGGTACGGAGGCCGACCCGGAAGCCGCCTTCCGATGGTATTCCAAAGCCGCTGAAAAAGGTCATACGCCGGGAATGGTCGCCCTCAGCAACTGCCTGGTGTTCGGCACCGGAACAGCTGCGGATCCGGAACAGGCGTTTTCCTGGAGCATGAAAGCAGCTGAAGCCGGAGATCTTGCCGGCATGGTCAACGTCGCTTCGTGCTACGAAGAAGGCTTTGGCGTAAGCCGGGACAGCGATCAGACATTCCAATGGTACCAGCGGGCAGCGGAAGCCGGTTATGACCTGGGAATGTATCATCTCGCGCGCTGCTACCGAGACGGGATCGGTACAGACCCCGACCCCGCCCGGACTTTTTACTGGATGGACAAACTGGCGCAGAGCGGCAACCCGGAAGGAATGTACAACCTCGCGCTGATGCATCAGTATGCTTACGGCACTGCAGAAAATCCCCGTATGGCCTACCTCTGGTACCGGAAAGCCGCGGACAGCGGCTTCGCGGACGCCATGCGCATGGTCGGCTGGTGCATTGAAAACCATTACGGCGTGGATGATCCCGCGCTGGAGTGGTACCTCAAGGCAGCCGAAGCCGGCGATCCGGCAGCAAAAACGGAAATCGAACGGATCGAATCAGGAAACGGCCCCGCGGACAGCAAATGAACCGGCGGATTCAGCGCTGATCAAAGCGGGCAAATCCTGTCCTTACAATCCAAAGCCGAAGAAAAACGAAGCAATGTTTCATTGGCTGGCTTTCCATAGGTACAGTATCCGTTATTGTCCGGGCCGTACGCAGCCGCGTACAGCCGGGTGGCGGGCCAATCCCACCAGCCTGTACCGCGGACAAAGGGATGGCGCAGCAGGGCCTGCGTGAACGCCTGATACCATTCCTCCTGGGAGGCGGCGTCGGTCTCTCCCCCGAACCGCCAGTCGTTCGGCATATGCTGGCTTCCTTTGCGGGAAGGGCAGCCGCACTCCATGAACATGAACGGCCGCTGTTCCCGCTTTGCCACCTGCTCGATCCGCAGCAGGTTTTTTTCGATGTCCTGAACGGGATAGTAGCCTGAGGAAGAGATCACATCCACCACGTCCCACCAGGTCAGTCGGTCTTCCTGATACTTGTCGCAGTTATAGGAAAGCAGGCCGCTGTAGCGCCGCCTCACGTCCCGGATCAGCGCCCGCCATTCCTGGTCACGATGATCCGCTCCCACCATCTCGCACCCCACGCAGAACAGATCCGCCTGATTTTCCTGTGCCATATCCGCCACAAGGCATACATGGCGGTTCCAGGAGGCGAACCAGTCTTCCCACCGGGCTTCCGTGGGGACCGGATCGTCAAAGAAACGAATATAGGCCCGCCAGCTGCCGTCCCGGCAGTTGACCATGGCTTTCAGGATGACCCTCAGTCCCAGATCCCGGGCAAGCGCGCACACGTTCGCAACGTCCTCCGGGGATATGACGTCCGGCGTATCGGAATCCATCACGGTGGACCAGGGATGCTCCTGCCAGGCGCATACGGGCAGAATGACGGTGTTGCACCCTGTGGTGCGGACCATTTCTTCCAATGCCCAGCGCCAGCCCTGGCCTTTGGTGAAATTGCGTTTTTCGCAGAAAGCGAAAGTATACCCGTTCAGGAATGTATCGTTCAGATTCATGGTTCTCCTCTCCTGACTTGATTCCCCATACTTCTATTATACCAGATATGTGGATTGTTTGCTACGGTATATGACGATTAAATCAGCGTTTCCTTAGTTTCTAATCCTGCTTTTCTATGCTCTGGTCCGTCACGCAGATGTTTCAAACTTGCTCTTGACAAAGCCACCCGTTCAAAATATAATAACGCTTGTTATATTATCGTGAGGTTGCTGCGATGTCCAAGAAAACGACGACGACAAAAGAGGCCATCGTAGAAGGAGCCTTCCAGCTGGTTCGGGAAAAGGGCCATGAGTTTCTGACCGCAAGAAACCTTGCCGCCTTCCTCGGCTGCTCCACACAGCCGGTCATGTATCAGTTCCCCAACCTGGAACTGCTGAAGGAGCAGGCCTATCAGCGGGCGGACGCGTTTCATACAGCGTATCTCCTGGAAGGTGAAGACCTGCTGGAAATCGGGCTCAGGTATATCCGATTCGCGCAAGACGAGCCGCGGCTGTTTCGGTTTCTATTTCAGACCAACCGATTTTCGGGGCTCAGTCTGGAAGACCTGATCCGTTCCCCGGAAACCGCCGGCATCATGGCGGTGGTAGGGTCGGAAGGAGGCATGGACCCGGAAGCTGCAGCGGCTTTCTTTGAGCCGCTGGCCGCCGTCGTGCACGGTTACGCCAGCCTGATCGCCAACAACGCCATGAAATATGATCCTGACGCCGTCCGAAACGCGCTGACAGCGATCGCGGAAGGTTTGCTGAAAAGGAAGGAAATGTTATGACCAAGCTTTACAAGAAGAGTGAAATCACCTTTGCGATTCTCTGGATCGTCGCCTATGTCGTTCTGAGCAGTCTGGCGGATCAGCTTTCGGAGAGCGTGGGGATCGTGAAATCCGTGACCGCTGCGCTGCATATCGCGATGACCCTGATTCTGTTCATCTGGATCCGGAAGAGCGGCCTCAGTGAGAAGTACGGCTTCCGCGGCACCACGGTCCCGGCAAAGCGTTTTCTGTATTATCTTCCGCTCGTGATCGTCGCGTCCGCTTCTCTGTGGGGCGGTGTCAGCCTGCGGCTCGGCCCTGCCGGGACAGCGTGCTACGTGATCAGCATGTGCTGCGTGGGCTTCCTGGAAGAAGTCATTTTCCGCGGGCTGCTGTTCCGGGCCATGGAAAAGGATAACCTGAAAACAGCAATGATCGTATCGGCCCTGACTTTCGGCCTGGGCCATATCGTCAACCTGTTCAACGGCAGCGGCCGGAATCCTGCTTCGTCCGCCGTCCAGATCGTATTTGCCGTCCTGGTCGGTTTTGTGCTGGTGCTGGTCTTTTATCACAGCAGGTCATTGATTCCGTGCATCCTGTTTCACTCGGCCAACAACATGCTCACCGCGTTCTCCGCAGAGACGAATAACAATCCTCAGACAGAACTGGTGCTCAATATCGCGATGATCGTTCTGGTGCTGGGCGGATACATACTCTATCTCCTCAAAACCTTTGCCAAAGAGGCAGAATGACCGCCGCCGGTCAGCATGCCGGCATCGCCTCTCCCCTGCGCCTGGCCGGGCTGCAAACCGGCAGGCGCAGGGATTTTTCATTCTTCTCTTTGTGGATCCAGCGATTTTATTCGGCAAATCGCGTCCCGAATGCAGGAAACAGGCAAGAGCCACCGAAAATAACAGGTCATGGGAGGAGGGGCGGCCGAAAGCATGCTTGAAGCCCTGTATCAGCTGCGCCTCCGCCGCCCGGGTGGCTTACGGCTGCGACAAGGAAAAGAACGGAAAGCAGTATTTGCGGCAATCCCGTCTTAAACGGAAAAGGAGACAAGTACAGGTATGGAGTATATCCTGGAAACCAAGGATCTGACCAAAGTCTACGGTCAGAAAGAAGCTGCCAAGGACGTAAACCTGCACCTGAAGGAAGGGCAGATATACGGCCTGATCGGCCGCAACGGCGCAGGCAAGACCACGATCATGCGGATGATCAGCGGCCTTTCAAGGCCGACGAGGGGCAGCTATTCCCTGTTCGGCAAAACCGGACTCGCGATGCAGATGATGCTGAAAAACGTGGGCGTGCTGATCGAGCATCCCGGCCTGTATCCGCGGCTTTCAGCGTACGAGAATCTGAAGATCAAGTGCATCGGCGTCGGTATCAAGCCGCAGGGGTATGTGGAGCAGCTGCTCAGGACCGTGGGTCTGGAAAACACGGACAATAAAAAGGGCGCCGGCTCTTTCTCGCTCGGCATGCGTCAGCGTCTGGGCATCGCCCTGGCGCTGGTAGGCGATCCCAAAATGATCGTACTGGACGAACCCATCAACGGCCTGGATCCCCAGGGAATCGTCGAGGTGCGCGAATTGCTGTCCAGGCTCCGGAACGAACGGGGCATCACCATCATGATCTCCAGCCACATCCTGGACGAGCTGGCCAAGGTCGCCGATGCATACGGCGTCATCCATGAAGGCACGCTGCTGGACGAATTCAGCGCGGAGGAACTGCACGAGCGCTGTGGTAAGAGCCTCGTCATCCGCACGGACAATATCCCGGAAACGCTGCAGGTGCTGGAGAACATGAACATCCGCGGCGCGACTCACGAACCGGACGGAAGCCTCCGGGTCGGGAAAGGGATGGAACAGACGAAAGAGATCTCCAAAGCGATCATCGACGCGGGGATCGGCCTGGAGGAAATCTATCTGCGCACGATGACACTCGAGGAGTACTACCTCGGCATGACGGGAGGCAGCCACAATGGGTAAACTGATCAGAATGGACCTGTACCGGATGCTGAAAGCGAAATCATTCATGGTCTGCCTCATAATTGCATTTGTGCTGGCGCTGGCCAATATGCCGCTGGCAAAGCTGTTATTTGCACTGGCACGCTCGCTTTCTCCTGAAATCAAAGAGACGTTTATGGCCCAGGTGAGCCTGTCAGCCATCCTCAGCGAGCCGTTCCCCATGATCAGCCTCATGCTGCTGCTGATTTCCCTGTGTTTCTTTTTCTACGCGGACATGGAAAACGGTTACATCAAGAATATCGCCGGCCAGATGCCGATGAAGGGCTTTACGGTCCTTTCCAAGTTCATGGCGGCGATCGTGCACAATGTGATCTTCGCCGCGGCCGGCATCATCGGAAACCTGATCGGCAACATGATCGTCAGGCGGATCATCCCGGACGTCAATGTGCTGGAAAGTATCCGCGTTCTGGTGCTGCAGCTCATGCTGGTCCAGAGCCTGTGTGCTATCCTGCTGCTGGCAGTGACCACCCTGCGCAGCAAATCGCTGGGAATGATCCTGGCCGTCCTGTTCGGCATGGAGCTAACCTCTCTGATCTATTCAGGGATCAACGAGGGCCTGAAACCGCTTTTCGGTCAGGAAACGAATATCATCAAATACATGCCGGATTTCGTATTGTCCGAAAAACCGCTGAACACCGTGAAAGCGCTTATCGTCTCCATTGTGACAAGCGCCATCTTCCTGCTCCCGGCGATCAGGATACTCGACCGGAAAGACGTGAAATGACCTGAAGGCCAACAGGCTCACCGCAGAATAATGCCTCCAAGGCAATGAAGGAAACCCCTGTTCCCTGTCACCCGGTATCAGAACCGGCCGGCAGGCACAGGGGTGTTTTGTATCGTTATACTATTCTCAAGTTAAAAGAGCGAAATATTGTGTCTGGATTGTTCGTCCAATCAAGGAAGACACCCGAAAGCGTACCCGGAGGTACGGTGAGGGTGGCTGACGCAGAGAGGGCGGACAAGACGGGTACAAGATGAGC
>JBGUIY010000299.1:0-32316 GCA_045113475.1 Christensenellales bacterium
TCGCTGTATCCACTGACGAGAGCCGCAAGACCCTGACCGGTATCCTGATGGAGTTCTACCCGAACGAGACGCGTCTGGTCAGCATCGACGGTTTCCGCATGGCGCTGATGAACATCGAAACGGAAAACGAGATCCCCCAGGGCAAAGATTTCCTGAGCGTGATCATTTCCGGCCGTATCCTGAACGAACTGAGCAAGATCCTGCCCGACGATGACACGGAAGTGACCATCAAATTCAACGCTTCCCACGTCATCATCAGTTTCGGTACGGTGAAACTGTACACCACGCTGCTCATCGGCGAATTCATCGACTATAAGCACATCCTGCCCACCTCCGCGCAGACGGAGATCGAGCTGGAAAAAACGCCGCTGTACGACGCGCTGGAGCGCTGCAGCCTGATGGCCCGCGAAGGCAAGAGCAACCTGATCACCATGGAGATCGGGGAAACCGGCCTGCGGATGAATTCCCGCGCCGAACGCGGCGACGTGCGCGAGGAGCTGCCGGTGATCTTCCACGGCCTGCCGATCCGGATCTCCTTCAATTCCCAGTACCTGATGGACGTGATCCGCAACGTGGAGGCTGAAGAGATCCGCATGTGCTTCCAGACGAACGTTTCTCCCTGCATCGTCCGGCCGAAGGAAGGAAACCAGTTCACCTTCCTGGTCCTGCCTATCAGGACCTTTGACTGACGGCGGCGGCGAGAGGAAGGCATATGGATAAAAGAAAGCGCTTATCGGCGCTGCTGCTCGCGCTGCTGCTGCTGACGGCAGCCGCTTCGCCGGCGCAGGCGCGTTCAAAGAAGAAAAAGACGGCCACTCCGGCTCCGCAGGTGACAGCCGTTCCTGCAACGCCCGCGCCTTTGGAGGAACCCGGGATCACCGTCGAAAAGGACGGCGAGTACACCGACAAGGAGCACGTGGCCGCCTACCTGCGGGCCTATCACAGGCTGCCGTCGAACTATATTACGAAGAAAGACGCGCAGAACCTGGGATGGAGCGGCAGGGGGAGCGACAGCCTGTGGAGGGTGGCGCCGGGCAAAAGCATCGGCGGCAGCCGGTTCGGGAATTACGAGGGCCTGCTGCCGGACGAGGAAGGCAGGCACTGGTTCGAATGCGATATCGACTACGACGGGAAAAACCGCGGCGTCAAGCGGATCGTGTATTCCAGCGACGGGCTGATTTATTACACGGAGGACCATTACAACACCTTTGAGGACATCACCGAACCCGAGACCCGGGCGGGACCGTAGCTGCGTCTGATATGAGCGGCGTTTGCCGGCTCTGAAAAGAATAATGAAAAGGAGCTGTCAGTTATGAAGAAAACATTGATCATCGTCAGTTCGTGCCTGTTGATCGCGGTCGTCGCCCTGTGCGTCGTCTGGAGCAACCTGAACGGCCAGAAAACGGAGCTGGCTGGCAAGCTGCAGGTTTCGGACAGCACGCTGAAAGAAGCCGCCGATAAGGCCGCAGCCCTTGAAAACGATAAAAACGCCGCGGAAGCCAAGGCAACCGAGCTGGCGGAAAAGCTGACCGCAGCTGAAGAAAAAGCCGCTGCCGCTGAAGAAAAAGCAACTGCCGCGGAAGAGAGCCTCGCCAGGATCCAGAGCGAAATGGAAAGCCAGAAAAAGGACGCCGAAGAACAGCTGAAGGAGTCCGCCGAGTCCATTGAAAATGCCGTCAACCGCGCGGTCACCGCGGAAGAAAGCGCCCAGGCGCTTACCGCTCAGCTGGCCACCGTGGAGCAGACCCTGCAGGATGTGCAGACCCGCGCCGATGACGCCGAGCAGAACGTGGTGAAGCTCACCGAGCAGCTGACCCAGCTGAGCGCCCAGGCGGAAGCAGTGCTGAACCAGAACACCGAGCTCGCCGCAGCGAAGGAAGCCCTTACTGCCGAGCTGGACGCGGCCAAGGCGGAACTGGCGGAAGCCGTGAAGGCGAAAGAAGAAGCGGAAAAGAAGTACAACGCCGTGGCGGAAAGCCTGCGCACCCTGTTCGCGCTGATCAACCCCGCTGCTCCGGCCGTTGAACCTGAAGCGCCCGCGGCGAAAGAACAAGCCGAGCCCACCGGGACCGAAGCAAAGGAACCGGAAGCGGAAAAGAAGGAAGAACCGGCGGAAGCCAAGCCTGAAGAAGTGAAACCTGAAGAGACCAAGCCGGAGGAAGCCGCCGCGGAACCGGAAGTCCCTGCCGAGGAAACTCCCGCTGCGGAAGAAACCGCTCTCGCGGAAGAAGCGCCTGCCGCAGAACCTGCCGCTGAGGAAAAGCCCGCTGAAGAAAAACCCGCTGAGGAAACCCCTGAAGCCGTGACGGAAGAAGCCCCCGCCGATGAGGCCGAAGACGGGGAAACGGTTGAGGAAACCGAAGAAACAACTGAAGGAAAAGCCGTCTGATTGCTCTTCGTCGATAACAGCAAAGCGCCTGTCCCGGAAATGGGACAGGCGCTGTTATGTTGATTATGCGGGGATCAGGCGACCGGGATGTAGATGTACTGGCCGGTGTAGATCCGGTTGGCGTCCTTGATCCTGGGGTTGGCCTTCATGATGCGGTACACGGTGGTGTTATAAGCCCGGGCGATGCGGCTCAGGGCGTCGCGGTGCTGCACCTGGTAAACGATAAAGCCTTCCTTTTCGGGCAGCATACGGAATGCGCCGCCGGCCACCTCATTCATCTGCTCAGCGCTCAGTTCTTCAGCGATCATTTCGATATTTTCCATGTTTTCCATTGTTGTATCCTCCAATTTTATCTTTGTTAATTTGAAACGCTGTTTGCGTTTCCTGTAATTTATACGCTCGGCCGGAAGGAATGGCAGTAAAAAAATAAAATTTTTTTATGAAACTGTATCAGCTCAGGAATTTGCAGCCGCAAAACGATTCAAGTAATTATCAGGCCGTGTTCATTATTGATGCAGTCTGTACGCCGCGAAAGCGGCGGCGCAGGCGCCGCCGCTGCAACGAAGAAGCGCCCGGGCGTCTTGCCCGGGCGGCTCTTCTCTTCTGTTTTATCGGTGCGCCCCATCAAAGGGGCGGTCATGAGGAAGTAACTGTGTGCTTACGCCTGGATGTACATGTAGGCGCCGGCACGGATCAGGTTGCGGTCAGTGATCTGCGGGTTGTAGGACATCAGCTTGTTGACCGTGGTGTTGTACATGCGGGCGATCCTGGTCAGGTTGTCGCCGGGCTGGATCTGGTACTGGAAGAAGCCGGGCTTGTAGGGCAGGGGCTTGTAAGCGCCGCCGGAGGCTTCGTTCATTTCGTTCTCGTTGAGTTCCATGGCTTTATTTTCTAATTCAGACATTTTCGTGATCTCCTTTTTCATCTCCGCTGTGCGGATGTTTTTGTTTTTCCGGAAGCACCGTTTGGTGTTTCCATATATTTGTACGCGGCCCGGGCAGGGATGGCAGTAAAAAACAAAAAAATCATCCGGAAATTTCCGGGCATGAGAAAACCGCCGCAGAAGTTCTGCGGCGGCCGATGCCTATGGGCGGATCAGTCCTTGATGTAGAGGTAATCGCCGTAATAGATCTTGTTCTTGTCGACGATCTTGGGATTCCAGTTCATCAGGTCCTTCACGGTGACGCCGAAGCGCTTCGCAATGCGGCCCAGGGTCTCGCCCTTGGAGATCTGGTAGATGATGAAACCGCGCTTGTCGGGCAGGGGCTTGAAAGCGCCGCCGGCGACTTCGTTCATCTCGTTCATGTCGAGTTCTACAGCTTCGAGGTTTTCAAATTCAGACATTTTCATTCTCCTTCTTCCGCTGAGCGGATTATGATTGGTTTTGGGGATACTGTTACAGCTTGATGTACATGTAGGCGCCGGCGCGGATCAGGTTGCGGTCAGTGATCTGCGGGTTGTAGGACATCAGAGCTTCCACGGTGGTGTGATTGCGCTTGGCGATCGCGTACAGGGTGTCGCCGGGCACGATCTGGTAGCGGGTGAAGCCTTCCAGCTTGGGCAGCTTCGGATAGCGGCTGCGGCCGCCCGCAGCGCCTTCCAGTTCTTCGGGATTGATCTCGGTTGCTTCGACTTTTTCAAATTCGCTCATGTGTTGCTCCTTTATCGTTTCCGGCGTTACGGGTCCGCCGTGTGATGATTGTAATTATTATGCACGATTCCGGGTATTTTTGCAAGTGTTTTTTTAATTTTTACATCCTGATGCCGCTTGATTTTACATCTTGATGTACATGTAGGCGCCGGCACGGATCAGGTTGCGGTCTTTGATCTGCGGGTTGTAGGACATCAGCTTGTTGACCGTGGTGTTGAACATTTTTGCGATCCGGGTCAACGTGTCACCGGGCTGGATGATGTACTGTGCGTAACCGGGCATGTAGGGCAGCGGCTTATACTTGCCGCCGACGGCTTCCTGCATTTCGTCCTGGTTCAGGATCTTGATCTCGTTATCTTTCATTTCACTCATTGTTTTTCTCCTTCTTCCGCTGTGCGGATCGTTTTTGTTTTGAGGGAAGCGCCGTCCGGCGTTTCCTCCTGTTGATACGCGCTTCCCGCGTGGATGGCAGTGTCTTTCATGGATTTAATGCTTCGGCCTGACGGGGAACTTCGGAATGGGCTGTATGCAGAGCGGCGGCAGCCCTTCCAGGATCCTTCTCAGTTCTTCGACCTTCTCCGGGGTCGCCCCTTCGCCCGTTTCCTTGTCAAATTTCGGCTCGAGGTCGGCGGGAAAAGCGGGAATGGGGATCGTGGGCATGATGAGGTGCTTCGGTATATCCACCGGCTTCGCATTGGTGGGCAGCTCTGCGCCGCCCGCAGCGGCCGCCATCACGGCCGGCTCCAGTTCCATGAGGTTCATGCTTTCAAAGAGTTTCATTGTTAATATCCTTTCTTCCGTCTTTGCGGATCATGACAGTTGTTTGGTTTCCGGAACCGTCCCTTCGACGTTTCCATAAGTGTATACGCGGCGCGTCTTCCCCTGTCACAGGGCAAATAAGGCAAAAAAACGGTAAGATTGCCCATACAGTCACGGATCCTGCGGCAAAAAGGCAGAAAACCTGCTGTGTATTCCGGTTGCATCGCAACGCTTGCCAAACGCCCCGTTATCATATAAAATAGTGTCTGCGGCTCTTCCGGCCGGAGGAACCGCAATATCATTTTCTGAAGGAGATCACACATTATGTGCGGCATCGTAGGATATACCGGCGCGCAGCAGGCAGCGCCCATTCTGCTGAACGGACTCAGGCACCTGGAGTACCGCGGTTATGACTCCGCCGGCCTCGCCGTGCGCGACGGCGAAAAACTGGCCGAGGTCGTCAAGGCCACCGGCAAACTCCGCAACCTGGCGGAAAAGATCGACAACGGCAACGCCCTGCCCGGCTGCTGCGGCATCGGCCACACGCGCTGGGCCACCCACGGCGCGCCCAGCGAGGTGAACGCGCACCCCCACGTCAGCGGCAGCGCCCACGCAAATGCTTCCGGCCCTGTGGATTCGGACGTGGTGGGCGTACACAACGGCATCATCGAGAATTATGCGGAGCTCCGCGACAAGCTGAGCCGCCAGGGCTACCAGTTCTACAGCCAGACCGACACAGAGGTCGCCATCAAGCTGGTGGACTACTACTATAAGAAGTACAAGCTCGGCCCCGTGGACGCCATCAACCGCATGATGGTGCGCGTGCGCGGCTCCTACGCCCTGGCGCTGATGTTCAGGGAATACCCGGGAGAGATCTACGCCGCCCGCAAGGATTCGCCCATGATCATCGGCATCACCGAGGGTGAGACCTTCATCGCCTCGGACGTGCCGGCGATCCTGCAGTACACCCGCAAGGTCTACTACATCGGCAACCAGCAGTGCGCACGGGTACTGCCGGGGGAGGCGCACTTCTTCGACCTGAACGGTGACGAGGTCGACCTGCCCCTGACTGAGATCACCTGGGACGCCGAAGCCGCCGAGCGCGGCGGCTACGAGCATTTCATGCTCAAGGAGATCCATGAGCAGCCCAAAGCCGTGAGGGACACCCTCAACAGCCTCATCCGCGACGGCGCCATCGACCTGAGCGCCGCAGGCGTCACCGACGACGCGCTGCGCGCCGTTTCCGCTGTCCATATCGTGGCCTGCGGTTCCGCCTGGCACGTGGGCATGGCCGCCCAGTACGTGATCGAGGACCTGGCGCAGATCCCTGTCCGGGTGGAGCTGGCCTCCGAATTCCGCTACCGCCGCCTGCTGCTGGACAAGGACGCGCTGGTGATCGTCATTTCCCAGTCCGGCGAAACGGCGGACAGCCTGGCTGCCCTGCGCGCCGCGAAGGACCGCGGCGTACGCACCCTGGCCGTGGTCAACGTGGTGGGCTCCACCATCGCGCGGGAGGCGGACAGCGTGCTCTATACCCTCGCGGGGCCGGAGATCGCCGTGGCCACCACCAAGGCCTACAGCACCCAGCTGGCCGCCATGTACTGCCTGGCGGTGCAGGCGGGCTTCGCCCGGGGCACCGTGGACGCGGACGCCTACGCCCGTTATATCAGCGAGCTCACTGCGCTTCCGGATAAGATCACCCGCGTGCTGGAGGACAAGGAGCGCATCCAGTGGTTCGCCGCCAAGTACGCCAATGCCCGCGACATGTTCTTCATCGGCCGCGGCATCGACTACGCCATCAGCCTGGAGGGCAGCCTCAAGATGAAGGAGATCTCCTACATCCACTCCGAGGCCTACGCCGCCGGCGAACTCAAGCACGGCACCATCAGCCTGGTGGAGGACAACACCCTGGTCATCGGCGTGCTGACGCAGCCCAGCCTGATGGAAAAGACCCTGAGCAACATGGCCGAGTGCAAGGCCCGGGGCGCGTACCTGATGGGCCTGACCAGCTACGGCCACTACAGCGTCGAGGACGCGGTCAACTTCACCATCTACGTTCCCAAGGCGGACGCGCACTTCATCGGCAGCCTGGCGGTGATCCCCCTCCAGCTGCTGGGCTATTACACCAGCGTCGCCCGGGGTCTGGACGTGGACAAGCCGCGGAACCTGGCCAAGAGCGTCACGGTGGAGTGACGGGCCTTTCCAAAGGAGATAAGCTATGCGCGTTCCTTTCCGCCGCAGTCTGATCCTGCCGGCGGCATTCCTGCTCCTGCTGCTCGCCGCGCCGGCCGCATCCGCCGCGAAAACGCCTGCCGTGATCCTGCAGATGGACGGCCGCACGGAAACGGTGAAGCTGATCCGCTCCACGAACCTGTGGTCGCTGATGCTCCCCTCCTCCGCGGATCCGGCGGGCATGGCGGGCACGGGCGGTCTCGTCCTGCCGGACCTTACCGGCCTGGCGCAGTCTGAGGACAGCAGGATCGGCGTCACCATCGGCGGCAAGGCGTCGAAACTCAGGATCCTGCCCTCCCGGAATACCGGCACGGTGTTCGTCGACCTCGACCGCCTGACCTTGAGCCAGTTCGGCAGCAGCAAGCGCCGTTCGGATACCGGCGCCTGCCGGATCTACGACGCGGAGGGACGCCTGAGCGCGGAAGGCCGGCTCGCCGGCTTCGGCCTGCACGGCAACTCCACCCTGAAGGCGAAAAAGAAATCTTTCAACCTGAAGTTTGAGGACAAGCAGTCCCCCCTGGGCATGGATGCGGACCGCTCCTGGGCGCTGATCTCCAACGCTTACGACAACAGCTTCGCCCGCAATTACACGGCGCTCACCCTGGCGGAGCTCCTGCATATGCCCTTCGTGCCCGGGCAGAAAGCCGTGGACGTATACCTGAACGGCCAGTACCTGGGCATTTATCTGCTGTGCGAAAAGGTGCAGGTGGGCAAAGGCCGGGTGGAGATCCGCGACCTGGAGGAGGAAACGGAGGATGCCAACGACCGTCCCCCGGAGGAATACCGCCAGCTGGGCTCCAAAACGCCTGTCAAGGGCCAGGGGAAATACTACGATATCCCCAACGAACCGGAGGACGTCACCGGCGGCTACCTGATGGAGCTGGACCTGGAAGCCCGCTACCATCTGCTGACCAGCGCCTACGTGACCGAGCGGGGGCAGATCATCTCCATCCGCTCGCCCAAGTACGTATCCAAAGCCCAGTATGAATACATCTCCGGCCTGCTGCAGAGCATGGAAAACGCCATGTACAGCGAAGACGGCGTCGACCCCGTGAGCGGCAGGCGCTTTGAGGAGATCGTCGACGTGGACAGCGCCGCCCTCAAATACCTGTTCGAGGAGCTGGTCTGCAATTTCGACGCCAACAAGACCAGCCAGTTCTTCTACAAGGATTCCGATAAAAAGGATCCCCTGATCCGCTTCGGCCCGCCCTGGGACTACGATATCAGCCTGGCGAACCGCTCCGGCGAGGACGGGAAGGAGTTCATCGACCCCGAAGCCCTGGCGGTGGGTGTGCAGGTACGGATGAAGCTGCCGGTCTACTACCGCCAGCTCTATGCCGTGAAGGCCGTCCGTGACCGCCTGCCCTCCCTGTTTCAGGAAGCGGGCGTGCGCGGCGCAGTGGAGGCGCTGACCCGGGGCGGCGGGAGCGTCCTCTCCATCATGCAGTGGACGGAGGCCAACGCCGCCGCCATTAAAAAGAATTATACCGTCAACCCCAACCGTTTTTTCGCGCCTTATACCCGCGCGTTCGGCAGCGATTTTCGCCGGCACGCGCAGTCCGTATCCGATTTCCTGTACAGGCGCATGGAATACCTGGAAAAGCTCTGGGCCAGGGAACAATAAGAGGCATGATATGCGTTTTCATAAACTGTTGCTCATATTTTCCGTTCTGCTGCTGATCACGCTGCCCGCGCAGGCCGAGACCGCCGGCGCGCAGTACCGCGAGCTGAAGAGGGGCGACGCGGGATACGACGTTTATCTGCTGAAAGTCCGCCTCTACCAACTGGGCTATCTTTCCACAGACCGCGGTACCGAAAACTACACCGCCGGTTTTGAAAAGACGATCCGGACCGTGCAGGAAGCCAACGGTCTGGAACCCACCGGCGTTGCAACGCCCGATCTCCAGGTCCTGGTTTTTTCGGATGACTGCGTTCCCGCCGGTCCTGCTCCGGCTCCCGGCGCTGCCCCGGCACCCGGGACAATCGGGAAATCTCCCACCGCCCGGCCCGAGCTGCCTCCTTTGGACGAGGACGGCTTTCTGGACCGGGGCAGCACGGAGGAATTCATTTACGAAAACGACGCGGACGGCCTTTGGTATTACATTTCCTCCCGGCTGTATGTGGAGATCAGGCGCTATACCCAGACCGGAAAAACCATGCTGCAATGGTTCGAAACGACGGTCAACCTGCGGGATATCGCTCCGGAGGCCTATTCCAGCGAATATAAACAGCTCAACAACAACGCTTTTGTTTCGCCTGCCCGCATCGCCGCCGATCATCACGCGGTGCTGGCGATTTCTGACGATACCTACACCTGGCGCACCTTGTACGGCCGCCGCACAGGCATCGTGATCCGCAACGGAAAAGTCATATCCAACACACCCTATAACACTGCGAAGGGCCCGCATTTTCCCAATATGGATGTGATGGCCTTCCTGCCGGACGGTTCGATGGCGCTTTTTGAAAACGGCGAGACCACCCCGGAATATCTGCTTTCCCTCGGAGCGAAAAACGTATACTCCTTCGGCCCGATCCTGCTCAAAAACGGCAGGGAATCCCTGCAGGTCAGGTATTGCGGGACCTCCGCCAATGCCCTGCATCCGCGCTGCGCCATCGGCATGCGCTCGCCCAACCATTTTGTCATCCTGACCGTCGTGGGCCGCACCAGCTTTTCCAAGGGCTGCACCCTGGCCTGGCTGGCGGATAAAATGCGGGAACTGGGCGCCGCGGATGCATTCAACCTGGACGGCGGCGGCTCCGCCTCCCTCGTCTTCATGGGCAGGATCCTGAACCATGCGGCTTCGGCGTCGATCCGCCAGGTCACGGACGTCATCGGCTTCGGCACATCCGACCATGTCGCGGAGAAAAAATGATACGAGCGCTTCCGCTTGACACGGGCAATCATAACATTGTAGAATAAAATAACAATAATTCCACTACAAATCGTTGAACAGGAGGATGATGTATGTTAGGAATCAATATGAATGACGTCATCACAACGCTTAATCTGCTGAAGCCTCAGCTGATTATCATCGGCGTCTGCCTTGTGCTGGCCATTCTGGTGACGATCTTCGCGGTCAAGATCAAGAAGCCTGCGAGGGGCCTCACCCGCGGCACTGCCTGGGTCGCTTTCATACTGGTGCTGGCCCTGGTCGTGAACCAGATCCTCACCGGCCCCATGTACAGCATGGTCAGCATGGTCTTCAAAAAGGGCGGCGACATCAGCGAGCAGAGCATCACCGACGCCAGCAAACTCTGCGAGAATATCGCGGATGAAGGCTTTGTACTGCTGAAGAACGACGGCCTGCTGCCTCTGGAAGCCAACGCCAAGGTGAACACCTTCGGCTGGTCCGCCACCAACCCCGTGTACGGCGGCACCGGCTCCGGCTCCCTGTCTGGCCTGTATGAGACCGTGAGCCTTCTCAAGGGCCTGGAAAACGCCGGCATCCAGTATAACAAAGACCTGGTGAAGTTCTACACCGACTGGCGCACGGCCCGTCCCAACATCGGCATGATGGGCCAGGACTGGACAGTGCCCGAACTGAGCGCTGCGGAATATGATGCTGCCGGCATCATCGACAAAGCCAAGGCCTATTCCGACACCGCCGTCATCGTCATCGCCCGCTCCGGCGGCGAAGGCGCGGACCTGCCCACCAGCCTGGATCCGGCTGTTCCGTCTACCTTCACGGATGACGGCAAGGGCACCATGTTCAGCGCCAGCGGCCTGCGCTACAGCGAATTCCCCGAGGACCTGGACGCCTCCAAGCATTACCTGGAGCTGACCACCCGCGAAGCGGCCATGGTGGAAAAGGTCACCGCCGCGTTCGACAAGGTCATCGTGGTCATCAACGCTTCCAACGCCATGGAGCTGGGCTGGGTCAACGATTATCCCAGCATCAAGGCTGTACTGCTGGCTCCCGGCCCCGGCCAGACCGGCTTCAACGCCCTGGGCAGCATCCTGACCGGCAAGGTCAACCCCTCCGGCCGCACCATCGACACCTTCGTGGCCGACCTGACCGAATCCCCCAACTTCAACAATATCGGCGAGTTCAAGTACACCAACCTGGCCGACGTATCTCCCATGAGCTACGGCTTCCCCGTCACCCCCAACTTCGTGGACTACGTGGAAGGCATCTACGTGGGCTACCGCTGGTATGAGACTGCCGCCGCGGAAGGCAAGATCGATTACAACTCCGCTGTGGTCTATCCCTTCGGCTACGGCCTCTCCTACACCACCTTCGAGCAGAAGATGGGCGAGATCGCCGAAGCCAACGGCACCCTCTCCTTCGACGTCACCGTCACCAACACCGGCGACGTGGCCGGCAAGGACGTGGTCGAGGTCTACTACAATCCGCCCTACACCAACGGCGGCATCGAAAAGTCCGTGGCCAACCTGGTGGCCTTTGCCAAGACCGGCCTCATCGAGCCCAAGAAGAGCGAGACTGTGAAGATCTCCTTCAAGGCCGAGGACATGGCCTCCTTCGATTATCAGAACGCCAAGGCCTATGTGCTGGAAGACGGCGACTATGTGATCTCCGTCAACAAGGATTCCCACAACGTCATTGACTCCAGGACCTACACCGTAGCGAATACTGTCACCTACGGCGGAAACAACAAGCGTGAAAGCGACAAGATCGCCGCCACCGCGCTGTTCGGCTTCGCCCAGGGCGACATCACCTACCTGTCCCGCGCCGATCATTTCGCCAACTACGACCAGGCGGTCGCCGCCCCGACCAACTTTGAAATGAGCGACGAAGCCAAGGCCGGCTTCTACAACCACACCAACTACGACCCCACCAAGTTCAACAACGCCAGCGACAAGATGCCCGTCACCGGCGCCAGCAACGGCCTGACCGTGCGCGACCTGCGCGGCAAGGACTATAACGATCCCCAGTGGGACAAGCTGCTGGACCAGCTGACCGTGGACGACATGGTGAAGCTGATCGGCACCGGCGGTTACCAGAGCGTGGCGGTCAATTCCGTCGGCAAGACCCAGCAGGTCGACTGCGACGGCCCCGCCTCCATCAACAACAACTTCACCGGCAAGGCCTCCATCGGCTTCCCGGCGGGCGTTGTGATTGCCGCCACCTGGAACATGGATTCCGCCAAGGGCTTCGGCCAGTCCATCGGCAAGATGGCGGATGAAATGGACGTCTCCGGCTGGTACGCTCCCGCCATGAACATCCACCGCTCCGCTTTCGCGGGCCGCAACTTTGAATACTATTCCGAGGACGGCTTCATTTCCGGCAAGATGGCCGCCAATGCCATCCAGGGCGCTGCCGAGAGCGGCGTGTACGCCTTCATGAAGCACTTCGCCATGAACGACCAGGAGACCCACCGCACCGACATGCTCTGCACCTGGAGCAATGAGCAGGCCATGCGCGAGATCTACCTGAAGCCCTTCGAGCTCTCCGTCAAGGAAGGCAAGTGCGGCGCCGTCATGTCCGCCTTCAACTACATCGGCAACAAGTACGCCGCCGCGACCTCCGAGCTGCAGCGCAGCGTGCTCCGCGATGAGTGGGGCTTCCGCGGCATGGTGCTGACCGACTACTTCGGCGGCTACGGCTATCAGGACGCCGACATCCTGATCCGCAACGGCAACGACTTCTGCCTCACGCCCCAGATGACCGATTTCAGCGCCGTGACCGACCAGACCAGCGCCACCTCCGTGCTGGCGATGCGCCAGGCGGCCAAGAACATCCTTTACACCACCGCCAACAGCCGCGCCTACGCCTCTGACAGCAAGGGCGGCATCCCGACCTGGGAGCTCATCAAGAACATCGTCCTGGGTGTGATCATCGCCCTGTGCGCGCTGTGGGAGTGCCTGAACATCCGCAAGTATCTCAAAGCCAAAAAGGGCGGCGCCAAGGCCAGGAAGGCCAGGGCCTGACGGGAACATCGCAAGGGGGTGCCTGCACTCCCTTGCGCTTCTTCTTTACCATGCTATCTATCAGGAGAGCCAAACGTCATGAGTGAAAAGAAAAATTTCTGGACAGACTTTGCGGACAAGCATCCCAAGGCGGCCAAGTGGATCCGGGAAGGCGGGCTGTTCATCATCGTCAGCAACCTGGTCACCGTGCTGAAATACCTGATCCTCCAGTTCCTGCCCAAGCTGCTCACCAGCCTGCCGGACACGGATTTCGGCTGGCCGGGCATCAACATGACGCTGTTCGGCGAGACCTTCAAGTGGAACATCCTGGGATATGACCAGGCCCACGGCGGCCTGCGCTACTTCGTCGCGTACATGATCGCCATGTTCCTGGGCGAGTGCATCAACTTCCCCATCCAGCGCAGCTTCGTGTTCCGCTCCAAGGGCAACATCTGGAAGCAGATCCTCTGGTATCTGCTGGCCTTTATCGTCATCACCTGCATCGTCAACTCCATCAACTGCATCTGGGTCGCTGTGGCCGGCAAGTTCGTCCCCGACTGGGTGTACAACATCGGCACCACCGTCCTCAACGGCGGCGTCTCCATGGTGATCTTCTTCTTCGTGAACAAGATCATCTTCCCGGAAGCCAAGAAAGACTGATACGAAGGCTGATACACATTATTCAAGGCAAAACGAAAAGGGCTGCAGCTGCAGCCCTTTTCATTTATACTGTTTTCATATCTAAATAATGCAGTTGGTTTATTCGCTAATCAGGGAAGCTGCCCTATAGCGTACTCCACTATGGAACAGAGAGGGTGACTGACACAGAGCAAAAGAAAAAGAGAGCTGCAAGATGAACTGTTCTAATCCATAAGAGTATAAGAGCAAAAGTTGGATAGCAGGGAACATTCGGCGCAGCGGCGGCCCCTGGGCATCCCGTGCGCGGTGCGCGCATGATACAACCGCCACAACCGAAACACAATGATTCAAGTGGTTATTTAAGGTCGTGTTCGTTATTGAGACTGTTTTTACGCCACGAAGATGGCGGCCCAGGGGCCGCCGCTACAAGGCCGCCATTTACAACAGCAGCGATGTTATTGACATTGACTATTCTAATCAGAAGAGTATTATTCGTGTTCCCGAACCGGACGACGGAAGGCAATCGGTATATTTCCGCCGGTGCGGTTGTTAACGCGGGCGGGCCGGGTTCCCGCCCCTGCAGATCGATAACCTTTTCCGGAATGATCACTCCGTCTTAATGGGGATTTCGGCGATAAAGGTCGAGCCCTTGCCTTCCTCGCTCTCCACGCGGACGCTGCCACCGTGCAGGTTCAGCAGCTGCTTGACGATGGACAGGCCCAGTCCGGTGCCGCCGGTTTCGCGGGAGCGGGCCTTGTCCACCCGGTAGAAGCGCTCGAACAGGTGGGGCAGGGCGTCTTTGGGGATGCCGGGGCCGTTGTCCTTCACGGTGAGGACGGCGCTGTTTTCCTCTTTCGTCAGCGTTACGTCGATCTCGCCGCCGTCCTGGGTATATTTGATGGCGTTCTCCATCAGGTTGTAGATGATCTGGTTCAGCTTGCCCCGGTCGCCGGCGGTCTCGCAGTCGTCCTGCACGTCCACGTTCAGGGTCTGGTTCCGCTTGCGCGCCATGGTGTTCAGGCGGTGGGCGTTTTCCTCCACCAGGTCGCCCACGCACAGGGTCTCCATGTGCAGCTGCAGGGAGCCGGCGTCCATGCGCACCAGGGTCAGCAGGTCGCTGACGATGGCGCTCAGGCGGTCGATCTCCTTGTTCACGTCCTGCAGGAACTCGATGCGCAGGGCCTTGTCCATGTCCGGCTGGTACACCAGGGATTCGATCAGCACCTTCATGGCGGCCAGGGGCGTTTTCAGCTCGTGGGAGGCGTTGGCCACGAACTGGTTGCGGGTCTCGTCCAGGGCCTCCAGCTTCTCCGACATGCTGTTGAAGGCCGCCGCCAGGTGCCGTACCTCGCCCGCGCCCTTTTCCGGCACGCGCAGCTTGAAGTTGCCCTTGCTCATGCGCTGGATGACCTTCGTCATATCGGAGACCGGGCGCGTCAGCACGCTGGCAAACAGAAAGCCCACCGCGACCGCGGCCAGGGCCACCAGCAGGAAGATCAGCAGCATCTGCCTGCGGAAGTCGAACAGGCCGGTCATCATGTCCGTGACTGGCGAGATCAGCATCAGCACCCCGATGACCTCGTCCCGGGACACCAGCCGCGCGGAGCAGTAGCTGTTCCACGCGCCGGAGGGATTGAAGGTAAAGAGGATGCTCTGGGTGTTGACCATGCGGCCTGTATCGCTCTCATGCACGCCAAAGGAGACGCTCTGTCCGCGCCGGACGATGGCGTCCACCTCTTCGGATTCGAATTTTGTGCCCGTCAGCTGGCGCTGCGTGTCCAGATGCACCTTGCCGGCGGTATCCAGCACCAGCAGCCGGCCGGTGATGTCCCGGTCATGCTCGCCGATCAGTCTGGCGAGGGCTTCCGTATCCGCCCGGTCAAACATCGGCGCGGCCGTTTCGCCCAGCTTTTCCAGCTCGGCGCGTTCGGTGCGCACCCGTTCGTCAAATAAAAAATCGCCCACCATCCCGTTCAGGCTGCCGGCTGTGATCACAAAGCTCAAGCCTACGATGAGCAGGATGGTCAGCGATATGCGGACGCGGAAGCCTGAAAAGAAGCCGTCAGTCCTTGTCCGTGAAATAGTAGCCCACTCCCCACTTGGTAAAAATGAATTCCGGCTGGGAAGGCACGCGCTCGATCTTTTCGCGCAGGCGGCGGATATGCACGTCCACCGTGCGGGCGTCGCCCATGTAATCGTACTTCCACACCGTCTCCAGCATCGCCTCGCGGCTGAACACCTTGCCGCGGTTCTGGATAAACAGCTGCAGCAGGTCAAACTCCTTGGCCGTCAGGCGGATATCCTTGCCGCCGAGGGTCACGGAGCGGTTGACCAGGTTGACCTCCATGTCGTGGACGCGGACGGTCTTTTTCTCCTCCACGCGCACCGGCTGGGTGGTGCGGCGGAAAATGGACTTGATGCGGGCCTTGACCTCCAGCACGTTGAAGGGCTTGGTCATGTAGTCGTCCGCGCCGTACTCCAGGCCGAGGATCTTATCCATGTCCTCGCCCTTGGCGGTCAGCATGATGATCGGCACGTTGCTCTGCTCGCGGATGCGCTGGCAGACCTGGATGCCGTCCATCTTGGGCAGCATCACGTCCAGCAGCACCAGATCCACATCGTTCTCGGAAAAGACGCTCAGCGCCTCTTCGCCGTCCTGCGCGGTCAATATTTCATATCCGTCCTGTTCCAGGGAGTACTTGAGTCCCTTGAGCATGGTCGGCTCGTCGTCTACCAGCAATATCCTTTTCGCCATATTCTCCAGCGCTTCCTTCCATCAAACCGGGGATGCCCCCGTTTTTTCAGACCACCCCTATTCTACAAAAAATCGTCATAAAAATCAAGCATTTTCGAAACAAATTTTAACAATTCTGAAATAAATTTATCCCCAGTTTCCACGCTCACGACTTGTGGATAACTTTGTTACAATCCTGTTTCTTTCCCCGATTCGTGTCAAAATCAAGGCACTTGAAGGGTTTTTCGGCCCAAAACTGTGGATAACCCTGTGGATATTGTGGAAAAGTTCACGAACAACAGGATACCCGCCAGCCAAACGTTACGGAATTATAAACGGGTTATGTCTTTTGTAACATTTCCCGTTCAAGGAACCCGAACACCCGCTCATTGAAGTCCGGTGCCTCCTCGTATGCAGCGTGGCCCAGCCCTTCGTACATGTACAGTTCACTGCCGGGAATCAGCGCTTTCAATTCCCGGGAGGCCTCCGGGCCGACAATCCTGTCCTCCGTACCGCCGATGATCAGCACAGGGCAGGAGACGTCCTTCAGGCCCCCGGCGCCGTCAAAGCGCAGGATGGCCTCCGCGTTGACCAGGAACCTGCCATAGTCCGCGGGCTTCCCCACGGCCCCGATGACCGGATACAGTTTCCGGTATTTCTTCAGATATTTTTCGGAATAGCTCTTTTCGGCCGTGTCGATCATCAGCTGCCTGTGGTCGCCCTGCTTTGCCAGCCTGATCCAGTTTTCGACGCACGGCCGGATGATCCCGTTGACCTGGGGCGCGGTGACGGCCAGGACCAGCGCCCCCACCAGCTCCGCGTGGTCTGCAGCGAGGCACTGGGCGATCATGCCGCCCTGGGAAACCCCCATCACGGCGGCCTTTTCCAGGCCCAGCGCCTTCATGGCCGCCGCCTGGTCCCCGGCCATGTCCCGGATGGACCAGCCTTCGGGCATCCGGTTCTTCCGGCTGAACATATAGACGGTGTACTGCTCAAAGAACATGCGGTAGGGCTTTGCCAGCAGCAGCGCCTTTCCCCGCACGGTGGCCAGGCCGTCGGAGAGCCCGGGCAGCAGGACCAATGCCTGCCTGCCGTACCCGAAGGCTGCATAATCCATGTCCGTACCGCCCAGCGTCACCCGTCCGTTTTTCGCGTTCCACAGCATATTTATTTTATCCTCGCGTTCCACACGTTGTACAGCACGATGGAGCCCACCACGATGACCGCCCCGACCGCGGAAAGGGCGGTAAAGGTCTCGCCGTAGAACAGCGCCACCCACAGCGGGTTCAGGACGGGCTCCAGCCCGGTGATCAGGCTGGCGCTCACCGCCGGGGTATGCCTGATGCCCAGCGAGAACAGGATGTACGCGCCGCCCACCTGGACCACGCCCAGGGCCAGCACCGCCAGCAGGACCGGCGCGCTGAAATCCGTCTCCCGGAAGCAGAGAGGCGTCAGCACCACACCCGAGATCAGCTGTCCCCAGAAGCTGGAGGAAATGGCGTCCGCGCCTTTGCCGGTGTTCATCATGAACACTCCGGCATAGCATATGCCTGAGATCACCGCCACCGCGTTGCCCGCGAGATTGCCCGCCCGGATGCCGTCGACAAAGAAAAGCACCACGCCCAGCAGCACCGCCGCGCAGGTCAGCACGTCCGCCCGCTTCGGGCGCTGCCTGTACAGTACCGCCATCAGCAGGATCACGAATACCGGCGCGGTGAACTGCAGCACGATGGCGTTGGCCGCGGTGGTCATTTTGTTGGCCAGGGCGAAGGTGGTCGTCACGCCCATCAGGGACAGCGCGCCCACCGCCACCGTCTTGTTCATGACCGGCTTATGCCGGGTCAGCAGCAGAAACAGCCCCACCACCGCCGCGCCGATCAGGTTCCTCGCCCCGTTGATGGCCAGCGCCGACCAGGGGATCAGCTTCATAAACAGCCCACCCGTGCTGAAGCACACGGATGCGGCAACCACACACAGCACAGCCAGGCGGGAACGGCGTCGCTCGTTTTGCATAAAGCCTCCGGTTACCATTGCAGGAATACCGCGATAACGGCAGGAAAACATTCTCCGGAAACCCCGTTTTTCCTGCCGGAAAACGTATTTCGTACAATGGCGGAAAAAACGGTTTCTGCCGGACGGCAGTTGACAAATCTCTATGTTCCATTAAAATAATATATGAAGTCTGCGTTCCATAGACATATGCAAGGAGGCATCCGTATGAAGAATATCCTGCGCGCTGTATCCCTGGCCCTGGCTATCCTGCTGCTGCTCCCGGCTGTCCTGTCCGTATCGGCGGAGGAAGCCGACGCGCAGACCCGCAGCAAGGACCGCTCCCGTATCCAGTATGCCATATCCGTGACGGCCGCCATGGTCGGCAGCGCCCTGGACCAGCTGGACAGCGCCGAAGACGCGGCCCTGCGCGGCCAGTTACAGGCATTTTCCGAAGTGCGGTATCTGCATCCGGATAAGGCCGTCGTCGTGGAGCTCACGACTTTTCAGATGAACAACGCAATCAGGGCATTGAAGAAGAACGACTGGCTGGACATCGTGCCCGCCCTGGCAGAGCATTTCAATGCGCAGTTCAGCGAAACCTACGCTCAGGCGGCGCAGCTGGTCCAGTCGGAAGGCCGGTCCTCCGACGAAAGAAAAGGTGCCTGCAGCCTGGTCCTCCTGCCCTATGGCGGCCATATCGCGGCGGTGGCCATGAGCCCTTCCTCCGAGATCCGCAGGCGTGGCACCTTCATCGTCAGCACGGAGGAGATCTCACAGTCCCTGGACGAGGCTGAGATCAGGAAATACTGCGGCCAGTTCGGCGCGGAGGACGCCGCCGTGCGCGTCTACGAGGAAGCCGCGCTGAAACAGGACGACTGGATCGTCAAAAGCTCCTGGCCCATCAGCCCCATGTCAGCGGCCATCGGTGCTTCCGGAACGCGGCTGCGCGCCATGCTGCCGGCGCTGGTCAGGGATGAGCTCTCGTACATGAATAACACGGACAAGTACCGCGTCGTCATCGATCTCCTGCGCCCGGACAATGTCCGGTTCATCGCGGAGACCTGCCTGCCGGTGCTGAACAAGGACGCGGAAGACCCCGCAGTCTATTTGCTGAAGCAGTCCGACGAGGCATATAAGCGCTTAGAACCCGCGCCGGAACCTGAATACGGCGGGGAACTGCGGGAGGCGGAGCTGAAACCGGACGGGACGTATCTGGCGGTGATCGTGCGGGCGGTTCCCGATCAGGAACCCGTTTCCTGGTACGACGTCGTGCTGGAAGCCGCCCTGCCTCCCGCGAACATTCCGGAAAATCCGGAGGATACCGATTATATCATCCGCTGCTATACGACCTTTGACGGCGGCGTCAAAAACGGCAAAGCACACCTGCACTATCCCGTGACCCGCATCACGGTGCACGACGCGCATACAGGCGAAATGCTCCGGGATCTGGGCCAGGTGAAGCGCACACTGCACGGCGTGATCATGCTGGCGCCGGGCGATACCTGGTGGTCGCCTCTGCGCACCATGTTGTGGGAGAAGATCGGACCGTTGTTCGCTGAAAAATAAGAGGGCGCTATGAGAAAAACCACTTTATGCAGCCTTGTCCTGCTCTGCCTGCTGGCCGCCCTGTTCCTGACCGGCTGCGGGGACAGCAAAGAGCTGGTCATTGAAGAAGGCGTAACGGTCATCAAAGACGGGGCCTACCGGGGCAAGGGCTTTGAAACCGTCGTCATTCCCTCCACCGTCAAGCGGATCGGTGAAAAAGCCTTTGAAAAATGCGGAAAACTGAAATCCGTGGTCATTCCCGCTTCCGTCACGGAGATCGGGGAAGGCGCTTTTTCCTGGTGCGACCATATGGCGTCCGTGGAACTGAACGAAGGGCTCACCCGGATCGGTGAAAAGGCCTTCGAAAAGTGCAAAAGCCTGACTGCCGTCAAGATCCCCGCCTCCGTCGACAGGATCGGCGCAGAAGCTTTCTATGACTGCGAAGCCCTGGCGGAGGTAACGCTGGACGGAAAAACGAAGCTCAGCACCAGTTCTTTTAGCGGCTGCAAGGCCGTCCGCTTCCTGACCATTACCGGCACGGAACTGGGAGAGCGCCCGGGTTACGTCCTCCAGTCAAGCACGGTCCCGGCGTCGGTTACGATCCCCGAGACAGTCACTGCCATCGGCGAACGGGCCTTCTCATACTGCAGCAGCCTGACGCAGATCACGCTGCCCGGGACGCTCACCTCCATCCGCGGTGACGCGTTTTACTCCTGCAAAGCGCTGCGGGAAATCGCCATCCCTGATTCGGTCAACGCCGTCGCGAACAACGCTTTCGAAAAAACCGCCCTCGAGACAGCTGTCCTGCCGCTCATCCCCGCCGATTTCAGCGCCGCCCGGGATCTGCCTGTACCGCTGGCGGAGCTGATTTCCGGCAAAAAGCTCCTGCCGGTCAAAGACCGGAAGCTGTACGGCTCGCTGTTCGGCTATATGCCCCCCGCGGCGCGCACGCTCGACGAGCGGGAAATGGATTATATCCTGGCGGTGGACGTGCAATACCAGGAGCGGTTCGATTACAGCGGCGCCGCTTTCAATACCTGCACCAGCGCATACCTGTGCGCGCGCGACGGCGCCGTATACCGCATCTGCGATATCTGGCACACCCCGTCGATTTTCGGTATTGTCAAGGCAGGAGAAGCGCTGCGCGGCGACGTCGCCGGTTCGGCGGCAATATGGGAAGAAATTGAAAAACAGATGAACGGAGCCGCAGAAAAAACAGACGATCCTGATTTGTAAAGAAAGAAGGCCAGTCCAAAAGCATTCAATTTACAAATACAGCGATGATGGCGGCCCATATGTAGCGGCGCCATTCACACGGGTTTCTACGATGCATGGATAATGAGTTCAATTTGGCATAAAATCATTCGATTTGCATGCGCGGGTATGATGGTAGCGTAGCGGCGCCGCCTGCGGCGCCATCCACACGGATTTCTGCAACATATGGATAACGAGTTTAATCCTACATATAATCTTCAATTTGCATGCGTGGCAATTTGGCGGCGCAGACGCCGCCGCTACGTACCTTCCGGCACCGCCCGGGTTTACCAACGCATGGAAAATGAAATCAATCCGGCAAATTATCGATCATTCAATTTCCAAACTCTTTCCTCACCGTCATGCGGACTTCGCCGCCGATCATGGTGATGCGCACGTCGTCCGCCAGCCGGAACAGGATCGAGCGCTCATAGCCGTCCCACTGTTCGGACGCCTCCCGGTCCTTCCCGTCGGGCAGCGCGAAGCATACCCGGTCGGTACCGGAAACCATTGCGCTTTCGAAAGCGCCGCGGAGCTTCGCCAGGAAGCCGTCGGGCTTCTCGATCATTTTCGCGGCGACCGTCCTCCTGATCCGCCTGCGCTGCTTCCTGTCCAGAACCGTTCGGGTCGATACGTGCAGCTCGTACTGCCGGCCGACGCGCTCGATCCAGAAATCCGCTTTCATCTCACCGGTGACGATGTTGACCATGCTCAGGATCTCTTCGGTGAACAGCGCCAGGCGCAGGCATTCCTCACGGCTCAGGCCGCCGTCGTCCGCCATCCTCATGGTTTCGTCGGTCGCATCGCGGAAGCCGCTTCCGTGGTTGTCGATCTGGATGACGCTTGATTTGACCAGGTTCCCCTGGAGCCCCTTCAGCTTCAGCCGGAGCTCGTCCGACGCCTGGATCAGGGGCTTCAGGACGTTCGTATCCCAGGAGATCCCCGCATGAATGGCGATGAGCTTGCTGATCAGCGCCCAGATCATCTTCTTGGCGTCCTCGTCCGCCTTTTTCAGCAGGCTGTCGTCCACCGCCTGGCCGTCGGCAGTCTGTTTTTTCATCAGCAGGGAGAAAATGACCGTCACGAAAACCTCCCGCTGTTCGGCTGTACAGGATTTGAGCCATTCGTGAATGGTCTGGTCCAGGATCTGCGAGCTGTTGGAAACGTTGTCCGCCACCAGGAAGTGCCTGCCCAGCAGCTTCCAGCTGAACGGGTCGTGCTGCAGGATGGAAAAACTGTCGGACTGCACTACGCGGTATTTGGGATAATAATTCATCAGCATGCCCACGATGGAGCCGGAGGGAACGTCCGACCGGATCAGCGGCTCGATGCGCCTGTATCCTTCGGTGGCGATGGTCCCGTCGTCCAGGCCCGGGCCGTCGAAGGAGTAGAGCATCGCCAGCCGTTCCTGGATGGCAGGCTCCGCGTGCGCGGCGGAATACAGGGCCAGGTTGCCGCCCTTGCTGTGCCCGGAAAGGTACAGGGGCCCCGCGGTATTCTCCGCCGCCTTTTTCAGGTAGGCGAGGGCAGCCGTCTGTGCCGGAACAGGCGTCACGTAGCTCATCATGAAGTCTTCCTTCCAGCCCACCAGCGACGGGTCGGTGCCCCGGAAGGCGATCACGATGCCCACGCCCGGCACGTCCAGCGTCATTGCGGAAAACTGGATATCGCGGCTGGCGTCCACGTCGTTGACCTGATCCAGGACGGTGATATCCTGAAACCGCCGGCTGCACGCCAGGTCGGTGAGGAACCGGTTGCGGATCTTCACGCCGTCGCCGATGCCCTCCTGGGGATAGCGTTCCAGCACGTCCGAGCCGGCCAGGTCCGCCAGCCTGAGCGTCCGCCCGCTCCCGAATATGAGCTCGTTCTCGCCCAGGTTCGCGTAGGCGACCATGGCGGCGATCACGGCGTCGATCTCGCCCCAGGGGGAATGCTCAAAGGTCAGGTCCCCGCGCCAGGCCACATAATCAATGATCGTGCCGCCGCTGACCTTTTTCATGGATTTGTCTTTCTGGTCCGCCATGATCGTTTACCTCTCCGCCGTAAGTTTTTTCAATGTTTCGCACAGGATTATATCACGTTTCCCGCGCAGGAACAACCAACGAAACGGTTGACAACGTCCCGCGTTCATTTTATACTAATTCTCGCCTAAATAAATGTGCATATGTGGGATGGATTTTGCGACAGGTCAAGGAAGACGTCCGAAAGCGTATCCGAAGATACGGTGAGGACGGCTGACGCTGAGATGGCACAAAAGCCGCCCACAGATGTGCATGTTTTAGGTGAGAATTAGTATTATTATGGCATTGCGAATGATCAATAACCGGGAGGCGCTTATGAATTATACTGTCTGGCTGACGATTTTAGTGCTGTTCACCGCTTTGTTTCGACCTACTCCGGCATATCAGGCCGTGTCGCGTCAGCGATTGGAACTTTTCCAGCCTGCGCCGGCAGATCCCAATTACCGGCTCGGCACCCTGGAAGCGGTCACCTGCAGCGATACTTCCGCATTTTTCAGGAAGGACTCGTCCCTGACCACGGTTTCCGTATCCCCGTCGGGGAATTGCATCGCCGCCGTCGACCGGTCGAAGATGTCCATGCAGGACAAGCACGCCGCTGGTGTCGGCAATCCGCTGGGGCGGCTTCCGGGGGTGATTTACCTGTTTTCCCGGCAGGACGACGGTTACGCCATGTCCCGGATAATCCGGGTCGACAGGGAAACGCAGCTGGAGCTGAGCAGCATCCTGGGCGCCGGCGCCTCCATATCCTGGAATGAGGCCGAAACCCGCTGCATCGTCAGCTACAAATGGGGTGCCGGCAGCGAAAATGCCGCTTCTGTCAACTATTATCACAGCAATCTGTACCTGATCGACCTTATAGACGGAACCATCCGCCGCCTGACCGAAAACAGCGAGGCCTGCGAGCACTGCGTGCTCCCGGCCTGGTACGGTCCGGATAGGGTGCGCTTTATCCGCCTGACCAATCAGGGCGGGTTCCGGAATGACCTCTGTGAAATCGACCTTGAAACCGGACTGGAAACGACGCTCGCCGCCCTGTACAGCGCCGGCGGGTCCGTATCCGTTGTTTACGACTGGCAGGTATCCTGGGAGCGGATCTATTATATCGTCGATGCGTACGCCGGCGGCACCGGTTTTTACGTATCCCCCTTCGGCGGCCGGGAATCGGAAGCGCGCTGCCTCGTCAACCTGATGAAGGACCTGCGGGAGACGAAACGCCAGCCTTACTGCACCCAAATCGGCCGGATGGAAATCTCCGCAAATGGCCGCTGGGCCTGCCTGACGGTGGTCGACCAGCGGGTGCTCACCCTGGATTTTCCCTTCGCCGACCATCCCCAAAAACCCCAGGCCGATCCCGCGAACGCAGTTTCGCTGAGGACAGGCAGGCCCTGGGTGCCCTGCCATAATGTATTCCTGTACGACCTGGCGGCGGAGTGCCTCGCCGATCCCTTCACGGACGCGGCGCTTTCGCCCGACAGGGCCGTCGTGACCGCCGCCTGTTTCGCGCCGGACGGGCAGTCGCTGCTGTGCGCCGTGTTCGGGGACGGGCAGCCCTGGTCCGTTGCCGAGCAGACCCGGACCACCTTCTTCCAGATCGATCTCGCGGACAGCGATTTTGACACGGACCGCGTGTTCGAAACGGAACTGGCCTCCAGCCTCTGGTTCCCGGAGGGGATGTGGTGGACCCGGGACAACGTCCTGTACATCCCGACGGGCAAAGTGCCGACGAATCCGGTGCAGATCCTGCGCCTCCGGTGACGCCCGGCGCCCAAAGGCCGGCCTCCTGTGCGCAGAACAGGCCGGTATCCGGAACCCGCTCATGTAAAACATGGCGCGTTTTCGTGCATTGTACTCGCTTATTCCCGATGATATAATGATCCGGAATGGCAGACCCGGATACAATTTGTCAGATCATGATTCTTTACGGAGGTCAGGACGATGAAAGCACAGTGGAAGGCAGAGTTCGCGAACCGTTTCCGCCGGCATGAGGACGAGCTGAAATGGCTGTACTGCGAGCTGTATCACAGCGATATGAAAGCATACGGCTATTTCACGGACATGCTCTACCGGCTGTGGGAGGAGCGGCCTGAGAAGCTGAAGCAGATAGACCGGACGCGCGAGGAGAACCCGGACTGGTACAAGGGGCATGAGATGGTCGGCATGCTCATGTACGTGAACGCCTTCGCGGGCAACCTGAAGGGCGTCAAAAAGAAGCTGAACTACATCGCGGACTGCGGCGTCAACTACCTGCACCTGATGCCCCTGCTGGAAAGCCCCAAGGGCCGCAGCGACGGCGGGTACGCCGTCAGCAATTTCCGGAAGGTGCAGCCGGAGCTGGGCACCATGGAAGACCTGGCGGATCTGGCGGACGCCTGCCACGATAAGGGCATCGCCGTGTGCCTGGACTTCGTGATGAACCACACCAGCGAGGACCACGAGTGGGCTCGCCGCGCCAAAGCGGGGGAGAAGGAGTACCAGGACCGGTATTTCTTCTACGACGACTGGACGATCCCCAACGCCTTCGAGCAGACCGTGCCACAGGTGTTCCCCACCACCGCGCCGGGCAACTTCACCTGGTGCGAAGAAGTCAAAAAGGTGGTCATGACCACCTTCTATCCCTACCAGTGGGACCTGAATTACGCCAACCCGGTCGTGTTCAACGACATGACGGACGACATGCTGAACCTGTGCAACCACGGTGTGGACATCGTCCGCCTGGACGCGACGCCCTATATCTGGAAAGCGCTGGGCACCTCCTGCCGCAACCTGCTGCAGGTGCACACCCTGGTGCGCATGATGCGCATGGTGTGCGAGATCGTGTGCCCCGGCACGCTGCTGCTGGGCGAGATCGTCATGGAGCCCAGCAAGGTCGTGCCCTATTTCGGGACGGTGGAAAAGCCCGAGTGTCACCTGCTGTACAACGTGACCACCATGGCGACCATCTGGCATACCGTGGCCACCCGGGACGTACGGCTGCTGGAGCACCAGCTCCGGCAGGTGTTCGCCCTGCCCAAGGTATACACCTTCCTCAATTACCTGCGCTGCCATGACGACATCGGCTGGGGCCTGGACTACGGATTCCTCCGGCAGTTCGGGCAGGAGGAAGTGCCCCACAAGAAGTACCTGAACGATTACCTGACGGGCAAATGGCCCGGCAGCCCCGCCCGCGGCGAGCTGTACAACGACGATCCGCGGCTGGGCGACGCCCGCCTCTGCGGCACCACCGCCTCCCTCTGCGGCATCGAGTCCGCCCGGGCAAACGGCGATCAGCAGGCCCTGGAACAGGCCATCCGACTGGACGAGATGCTGCACGCCTTCATGTTCACGCTGAGCGGCGTGCCGGTACTGTACAGCGGCGACGAGATCGCCCAGGAAAACGATAACGCCTATCATAACGACCCGCTGAAGCGGGAGGACAGCCGCTACCTGCACCGCGGCGACATGGACTGGAAGAAGGCCGCGCTGCGCACCCGCAAGACCACGCCCGAGGGCCGGATCTTCGGCGCCATCAGCAAAATGGAAGCGCTCCGGGCCGAGCATCCCGTGTTCGATACCGAAGCGGACACCTGGCTGCTGGACACCGGCAGCGACCAGGTGCTGGGCGTCGGGCGCTATTACCGGGGCGAGCAGCTGCTGGCGCTGTTCAATTTCTCCACGGAGGACCGCACCGCCTGGATCAAGGACACAAAGCTCTATACCGACCTCTTTGACGGCTCGGAGGGCGATGCCGGCGCCGTCACCGTGCCCGCGGGCGGCTTCAGATGGCTGCTGCACACCTTTGAAGCGTGACCGCGATGAATAAAAAGCTGATTTTTCTGGATATCGACGGCACCCTGACCCCCGCCGGCAGCAACGTGCCCCCCGCCAGCGCCATGGAAGCGATCCGCAAGGCGCAGGCCAGCGGGCACAAGGTCTTCCTCTGCACGGGGCGCAACCCGGCCATGCTGGCCCCGGTGCTGGCTCTCGGCTTTGAAGGGGCCGTGGCCAGCGCGGGCGGTTACGTGTTCGCGGGGGAGAAGGTGCTCTTCGACTGTCCCATGACGCAGGAGCAGCTGGATACCGGCATGCGCCTGCTCAGGGAAAACGGCGTGCTGCGCACCATCGAGGCGAAGGACGCCACCTGGGGCGACGAGGACCTGGGCGGTTTCCTGGCCCAGGCCGGGGAAGGGAACAGCGAGCTCATGCGCTGGCGCAGGGCGCTGGCGGAGCAACTCAACATCCGGCCCATGGGCGAGTACGACGGCCGTCCCGTGTACAAAATCGTGTTCATGTGCAAGACGGCTGCGCAGCTGGAGCCCGCGCGGAAGGCGCTGGAAAAGGACTTCAACTTCGTCATGCAGGACATCGCCGCCTTCCACTGCCTGAACGGCGAGCTCATCAACCGGAAATTCGACAAGGGCCGGGGCGTAAGGACCGTGGCGGAATACTTCGGCGCCGGCCTGGAGGACACCATCGGCTTCGGCGACAGCATGAACGACCTGGAAATGATCGAAACGGTGGGCACCTCCGTCTGCATGGCCAACGGCAGCCCCGCCCTGAAGGAAAAGAGCAGCATGGTCTGCCCCGCGGTGGAAGAGGACGGCCTGGCCCGGGCCTTTGAAATGCTGGGGCTGGTTTGACGCTTCTCCACAGCCTTTTATGTCATCCTGAACGGGGCGGCGCCGGGAGCCCGCCGTGAAGGATCTGTTCTGCTGCCGGAAAGCCGACAAACGACGATCATATAAAGATGTTCTCTCCGAAATCCCGCTCGTTTTTTGATCGGCAACCGGCTGAAAGGATGGAGGACTGACAATGAAAATGTCCGAACTCACCCCGGAAGTCCTGCAGCGGCTTTCCTGGGAGCAGAAGTGGAACATATGCTGCAGCGGCATACGCGACGAAGGAAAAACCGCAGAGGTCGCTCTGCTGCTGGGCAGCACGCCCGATAAAGCGGTGGAGCGGGCGCTGGCCGCGGCGAAGCTGTACTGGGAGGGCCGGTCGAAAGCCATCATCCCCACCGGCGGCCCGAAGTGGGAGTACAGGGGCGAAATGCTCACGGAAGCGGAAACCATGGCCAGCGTGCTGCGGGAGAACGGCGTTCCCGACGCCGCCATCATCCCGGAAAACGAGGCGCAGACCACCCAGGAGAACCTGATCTACGGTACGCTGTGGATGAACAGGGCATTTCACAGGATCCCGGACAGCGTGATCATCGTCACCTCCATGACCCACATGAAGCGCAGCATGGCCCTGGCCAGGGCGCTGCTGCCCCGGAAGATCGAAGTCTCCATGTGCCCGTCCTTCCCGGATATCGGGCTGGAGGAATGGCTCTCCCGGGAAGAAAACCGGCGAAACCTGGACAGCAGCATCCGTTTCCACAAAAAGCTGATCGACGCAGGAGACGTGGAGGACGAAGAAATCTCTATTTGTTGAACCGCCGGCCCGCCTTCCGGCCCATCCGCTTCTTGCGGGAAAGCGCAAATTGTGCTATGCTATCCATGCTCTGCGCAGCGGTTCAGCGTAACGGCGCGCACTGATCAAGCGTTAATTCTGAGAGGACAGATCATGGATAAAAAGAACTGGTGGGTCATATTGGCATTGGTACTGATCATCGCGGTCATCGCGGCTGTCAGTCTCCTGCTGCCGAAGCAAAGCAGGACGCCCGTAGTCACCGTGACCGACCCCGGCGGTGTCATCACCACCATGACACCCGGAACCGCCCCGGCTCCCAGCCCCGAAGCATCGCCCGCCGGCGATCCCGACGGCACGGAGATCACCGCCGAACCGGCGGATCATCTGCCCCGCGCCTGGCTGCTGATCACCGTCGATGATAAAACCTACGCGCCCTATCTGCTGACCAAGACCGGCGATTATACCATCAACCAGAAGAAAAAGAACGCGAAAAACGTGATCCACGTCACGGAGGACAGCATCCAGATGGCCTCCTCCACCTGCGACAACCAGCTCTGCGTGACCGAAGGCGTGGTGACGCTGGAAAACAAGGCCTCCCGCGTTTTGGGCAATTATATCATCTGCCTGCCCAACGGCGTGACCCTGGAACTGCTGAACGCCGAAGAATACGCGGCGCTGCAGTCCGGAAAGAAACAGCCTTAAGGATACTTTATGAGCAAAAGAAGCGAGAATCTCGGCTACAAGGTGGCCCTGGGCGGCCTGCTGGTGGCGATGATGCTGATACTGGGCTACGTGGAGACCCTGCTGCAGGGCCTGGTGCCCACCGGCATCCCCGGCATCAAGCTGGGCATCAGCAACGGCGTGCTGCTGTTTGCCCTGTATATGATGGACGTCCGCTCCGCCCTGATCATGATGGTGCTGAAGGTCGGCCTGTCCGGCCTGCTCTTCGGCAACCCGATGACCATGCTCTTTGCCCTCTGCGGCGGCGCGCTGAGCCTGGCCGGCATGATCCCGCTGAGCCGCGTGAAGGGCATCAATATCATCACTGTCAGCATGGTCGGCGCGGTGCTGCACAACGTGGGGCAGATCATCGCCGCCGCTTTCGTCATGTCCGAGGTCTCTCCGGCCATCCTGCTGCGCTACCTCGCGGTGCTGATGGCCGTCGCCCTGGTCACCGGCGCCGCCACCGGCATCCTGGCCCGGGAGGTCATCAACCGCCTCGGGCACGTGGTGAAGAAGAGGATCGGCTGAGAGAAGCTTGGAAAGTGGAGAGTGAAGAGTGGAGTTGATTTTGTTTTGCGGGGAGCGGCGGAAGCTGCTTTCTGCGGACAGAATCTGCTTCTTTTTTTTCTGTTTTTTTGGATATTCGGCATTTCTGCAATGGATTTCTGCAACAATTTACACTTTTCCATTATAGAAATGGCCGGGAAGCGTCGATTTGATCTTTTTCTTGTCTTTCCATGCTCTTCGCTGTATAATCGGATTGCAATCACCGCAAGGAGGGAAAAACATGGACGAAGAGCTGGATATCGTATCTCTGGAGGCCGAAGACGGCAGTGAGCTCCAGCTGCGCGTGGAGCGCTATTTCTATTTCAACGGCGAGGAATTCGTGATCCTTTCCAGCGATCTGGAGGGCACCGCGGAGGATCCGGACCGCTACGTCATGCGCGTGACGCCGGTGGAGGGCGAAGAGGACATGGAGGAGTTCACCCCCATCGAGGATGAGGAGCTGGAACAGCGCCTGATCAAAGCGGCGGAGACCGTGCTGGACAGCTCCGGCCTGGACGACGACGAGGAATGAACGATACCTTACAGCTGAAAATCAAAAACCTGCCGGACAGCCCTGGCTGCTACCTGATGAAGGAGCGGGGAGAAATCATCTACGTGGGCAAGGCGGTCAACCTGAAAAACCGGGTGAGGAGCTATTTCCAGAATACCGCCCACACCCCGAAGGTGGCCGCCATGGTCGCCCGCGTGGATGATTTTGATATCGTCCTCGCCCGCACCAATCTGGAAGCCCTGCTGCTGGAGTGCAACCTGATCAAGCTGCACCGGCCCTTCTACAACATCCTGCTGAAGGACGACAAGGGCTACCCCTATATCCGCGTGGACGTGCAGTCCCCTTATCCGCGGGTCACACTGGCGCGCAGGACGGCCAAGGACCAGGCCAAATACTTCGGCCCGTATATCGGCGCAAGCGCCGTCCGCGACGTGCTGGACCTGCTGCGCAAGACCTTCCGGCTGCGCACCTGCCGCCAGGAGCTGCCCCGCAAGACCCCGGGCCGCCCCTGCATGAACTACGAGATCGGCCGCTGCCTGGCCCCCTGCGCCGGCAAATGCACCCAGGAGGAGTACCGCCTGCAGGTGCTGCGCGCGCTTTCCTTCCTGAACGGGGATTACCACGCCGTGCGGAACGAGCTGGCTGCGGAAATGAAGGAAGCCGCCCGGAAGCTGGAGTTTGAGCGCGCCGCCCAGCTCCGCGACCGGATCGCGGATATCGACGGCCTCAGCGAGCGCCAGCAGGTCAACAACACGGAAACCCTGGACCGGGACGTGATCGCCCTGAGCCAGGACGATCTGGACGCCATGGCCGCGGTGCTGCTGATCCGCGACGGAAAGATGGTCGGCGGCGAGACCTACGCCCTGGAAGGCGCGGGCCCCGAACCGCCCGAGGACGTGCTGGCGGCCTTCCTGCTGCAGTACTACGACGGCCGCAAGCCCGCCCGTGAGGTGCTGTGCGAAAGCCTGCCCGATGATGCGGAAGGCCTGGAGGAATACCTGCGGGAGCGCCGCCAGGCGGCCTGCTCCCTGCTGATGCCCCAGCGCGGGGAAAAGCGCGCCCTGATCCTGATGGCGAAAAAGAACGCCGACGACGCGCTGTACAAGCGCAACCAGCAGGCGGAAATCAAACGCCAGCGCACCATCGGCGCGTGCGAGGAGCTCGGCAGAGTCCTCGGCATGAAGACCGTGCCCCGCCGCATCGAGGGCTACGACATTTCCAACACCCAGGGCGTGCTGTCTGTCGCCAGCATGGTGGTGTTCATCGACGGGGAGCCCGCCAAGAAGGAATACCGGCACTACCGCATCAAGACGGTTGAAGGCGCCAACGACTTCGCCTCCATGAACGAAGTGCTGGGCCGGCGCTTCCGCCGGGCCATGAGCGACGATCCCGCGGAAAAATGGCCCATGCCGGACCTGGTGCTGATCGACGGCGGCCCCGAGCAGCTGCGCTTCGCCCGCGCCGCCATGCTGGCCACCGGAGCGGACGTGCCCATGTTCGGCCTCGCCAAGCGCATGGAGGAGATCTTCCTGCCCGACCGGGAGGAGTCCATCCTCCTGGACCGGAAGAGCCCCGCCCTGCACCTGATCCAGCGGGTACGCGACGAGAGCCACCGCTTCGCCATCACCTTCCACACCGGCCTGCGCGGCAAGGCCACCGTGCACAGCCAGCTTGATGATATCCCCGGCATCGGCCCCGGCCGCCGCCGCGCGCTGCTGACCCACTTCGGCAGCATCAAAGCCATGCGGGAGGCGACCCTGGAGGAACTGACGGACGTGCCCGGCATGACCAGGCCCGCCGCCGAAGCGGTCCACAGCTGGCTGCACAAGTCCGATCTCCCGCCCGCGCCGGAAAAATAAAAAATCTTCCGATAAATCTCAAAATCCTGCTGCCATCCCTTCCCGGGCTGCGTACAAATACATGGAAACGCCAAACGGTGCTTCCTCCAAAACAAAAACAACCCGCACCGCGGGAGCAAGGAGAAAGAAAATGTCTGAATTTGAAAATAAAGCGATGGAACTGAACCTCGAGGAAATGGAAGAAGCGGCCGGCGGCAAGTATAA